>NZ_AUHQ01000006.1 GCF_000423265.1 Ligilactobacillus saerimneri DSM 16049
AGGTTAGCCGTTAATGAGCATTTACGACCACGATAACTAAGTTTAGTTTCGTGGTCGGCTTGCGCACTAGTCGCATGGTATTCACCCTTTAACCGGTGAATTTCATTAAAGATAGTAGTCTTACTAAAGCCCAGGTAATCAGCGATATATCGAAGAGATCGCTTTTCATGACGAAGCGTTTCGATGACAATGCGGTCTGAAAATGATAAGATAGTGGTGCCCATAAAGGTCCTTCTTTCTAATGGAATGTTGTAACGACACCATTAAAGACCTTTATGGGTTTTTCTGTCCACTAAAATGTTCAACTTAAATTTTACAATCTGCCCTTTGAAAAACTTGCCGAAGCATTTCCTGAGCAGGTAACTAATGAAGATAAATACCTGAGATTTTATGGAAGGGTTAAGGGAGAAAGAGTATATCGATATTTAAGAAAAGAATATGTATTAGATAATGAATATATCAATAGGTATAAAGTATTTGTTCCAAAGTCTAATGGTAGTGGGGCTTTGGGAGAAGTACTCAGTACACCGCTCATTGGAGCTCCGCTCATTGGAGCTCCGCTCATTGGAGCCACTGATACCTTTTTAAATGTTGGACCTGTAGATAATATTTTTGAAGCCGAAGCTCTACTAAAATATATTAAGTCTAAGTTTTTGAGAGTGATGTTAGGTATAAAAAAGACTACACAAGATAATGCCCGGAACACGTGGTCAGAAGTTCCTCTCCAAGATTTCACCCCTAACTCTGATATTGATTGGACGAAGTCCATCCCTGAAATTGACCAACAATTATATGCAAAATATAAGTTAACCGAAGAAGAAATTAACTTTATTGAAACGAAAGTGCAGGCAATGGAATAAATGACTAACTACAATGATTTAACTGCGCGGGAGAAAGAAGCCTTTGTAATGCTCCCGATTATTGAGGAATTAAAACAATTGGGCGGGGAAGCCGCAAATGATGAAATCAAACGGGCCCTAGTTGCTGGTGACCATGGGCTGCCGGAAGATGTGCTGGTGGCAACCAAGATGGGAAAGAACGGTCCTTTCAAACCATTTGACTTTACCTTTAATTTTGGTGTTAGAAACATGATTATGGCTGGTTATTTGGAACGGCCACGGCGGGGGGTAGTAGCCCTTTTAGCTCAGGGACGAGCTGTGACGGAAACCGACCGACAAGCATTTGCTACCAAGGTTTTTGCCGTTAGTGATCCTAAGCGGGAAGAACTCAGCAAAAAGAAGCAAAAAGCACGGGAGGCCGCCGCTGCTAATGATGAAACAATTGAAGAAGTAGAAGAAAGTCAAGAAAATGCTTGGCGTACTAAATTACTAGATGCCTTGAATAATCTTTCGGCCACTAAATTTGAAACTTTCTGCCGGGCTTTGGTTCATCGGATGAATATTGAGATCGACGAAACAATCGGGATCAGTCCGACTGGTGACGGTGGTTTGGACGGCTATGGTTATTTGACGACTGATGATTTACAAACCGTCCGCGTGGCCTTACAAGCTAAGAAATGGACTAATAGTGTGGTTTCTTCACCGGAAATTGACAAATTCCGCGGGGCCATGGATAAATTCCGGGCGGATTATGGGATTTTTATTACAACTTCAACCTTTACCCAGAATGCCGTAGCGGCTGCGCGCACTGGTTCGAAGATGATTACCTTAGTCGATGGTGACCGGTTAACCAAGCTGGTTGCTAAATATGAAGTTTATGTTCACCCAGTAACAACCTATGAATTGGATGACTTCTTCACAACGGAGGATTAGAAAGGTTTGATGTGTGATGAATGAACGCTTAATCAAATCAACTGATCGGGTTAAAGACCATGGCGAAGTGTTTACCCCTAAAAACATTGTCAACTTAATGTTAGATCAGCCCGAAATTCAAGCAAAAATCCGAGACCTGTCGGCGACATTTCTAGAACCGGCTGCTGGTGAAGGAGCATTTTTGGTAGAGTTATTACACCGTAAAATGCAGGTAGCTTTGAAACAGAGTCATTCTGCTAAGGAATTTGATGAGCATGCATTGATGGCTTTAGCATCTTTATATGGGATTGAATACTTGGAAGATAATATGGAGATGCTGGTGATGAACATGCTAATAGCTTTTCGTGATGATTACCGCGATTCTATTCGCCAGCACTTTGCTAGTGAGCCTAACTCCAAAGTGGAAAAGAGCGCCCAGGTAGTTATTCAGGCCAATATGGTACATGGCGATACTCTCAAAAAAGTGGATGTCCAGGGCAACCCGTTGATTTTCAGTGAATGGACTAACATCCCTGGCCGGGTTAATAAGGTACAACGTACAGAATATACCTTTGAGGCGATCCTTGCAGGAGCTGGTCCCAATGATGTGGTAACCGGGGCACGTCAAGGAGAAGTTGAGCAATTGGACTTGTTTAGTGCATTGGCACCAGAACCGTCGGCTGATGAGCAGACATTGACAACTTATGCGCCTGTAAAGTGGCAGGATATTTATTTGCGTAAGGTATTACCAAAGGAATGAAATTAAACGCATTATAAACTACAAAAGTGCTGTTTTTTGATGATAGGCAGGCAGTTAGGTTGACCTATCGTTAAAAAACGGCACTTTTTTGATGATAGAGTGGAAACATAAGGGAGCTAATATCAAAAAAGTGGTGATTTTTGCTGATAGTTTTTGAGATCTCAGACGTATTTTTCTGGTTTGATGAGTGTTTTTTTGTTACGTTCAAAAGCCGACTGTTTGCCGTAGTTACTAGTGAGAGGGCATTTAAGGAGGTAGCTATGGTAAATTACAGTGAACGGGACCGGCAGCGTTGGTTGCAGGCTAGTCCGACCCATAATAAAATCTTTCAGTGGATTATGGAATCTGGAACGATGTGCCCAGGACTTTCTCAAGGAGATAATTCCTGAGCGGGACTTTAGTCATTTGAAAATCATCAGTGAGAAAAGATTGAAAAACGTCAATCATAAGGAAATTCGTCTCGATATTCTAGCTACTGATAAGCAAGGAAATAAGTACAATATCGAAATGCAGGTTGCTGATGAGCATAATGTTGTTGAGCGATCGTTGTACTACCAATCGTTGTTAGTTGCTGGTATGCTGGATGCAAGGGATAAGTATCAGGACATCCGACAATCCTATGTGATTTTCTTGTGTCTGTTTTCGCCACTGAAGGATGTGCAAAGACCTGACCGAGTAATTAGTCATTTAGAACGCCGGGTAACGGAAGAACTAGAATATTCCCTTAAGGATCGAACCCATACTATTTTATTGAATCTTGATGGTGATTTAAGAACTGTTAATCCCAACTTAAGAGGGTTTATCCAAGCTTTAAAACAGCAACCACAAACAAATACGAGTGACTTAGGAAACCAACTTATTCAAGCATTTAAGGACATTAAGGCTGATCAGGGAAAGGAGCGATCGTATATGATGTTGACAAAGGCAGAGCAAGACGAGATTAGAATGAAAGAAAGACTGGAATCAGCCAAGAGGTATATTCCACGCTTGCGAATTGAAGAACGGTGGGATGCCGCTATGGAAGAATTTGACTATGATGCAGACAAAGCTAAAGCTAAAGCTTTCCTTGAAGAAAATAATATCGAATATTAATAAGCAGGTAATTCTAAAAAAAAGCGAAACCCGCTCCAAGCGTCTAATCACGAGCCCTGGAGCGGGTTTTTGGTTACTTTATTTAGTGTTAGTTAGCAGTTACCGACTTCGGTGTTAGATTTGTCATCCAGGTAGGCCAGGATGTCTTTGGCATCGGCGATTCCAAGAAAAGTATCCAGCAACTTGTTGGAGTTACTTAACCGTAAAGCGCCATACTTGGCATCCAACTTGAGCCCATCCCCGAGGAATGTCATGTCATAGTTAGAAGTATAGAAATTAATTCCTTCTGGACCTTCCAGCTTGACATCGTATTGTGGTTCTAATTCATCAACAGTGATAATAGAGAATTTTCCCCCAATACTGCAGGCCCCCCCATCGATAGAATATTTGCCTCCAGCATCGTCAGTGATGAGGAGCATCGTCTTGTCTGTGAGTTCTTTTTGCTTGAGAATGGCCAGTGCAGCCGGTGTAATAGTAATTTGTGCCATAATCATGACCTCCTTTATGATGGTTTAATCATAGCACATTTATTTACTTTTTGTTAGTAATTTGCTTAGCTTATAGAAGGTAATCAGCCAGAACTTTGAGAACCCCGTTTTCATTGTTACTTGGGGCTTCATGGTCAGCAATATTTTTAACTGCATCGATCCCGTTGGCCATCGCATAGGAGAGGCCGGCTGCTTTGAGCATTTCAGCGTCATTGCCATTATCCCCAAAAGCAATTAATTGGTCGAGCTTGATGCCATGCGTAGTAAGCAACTGTTTCAAGCCATTGGCCTTATTGACATCTGGTGCCAAAATGTCGATACTCCCGTTACCACTCGAAGTAATGTGGAATTGGTTACCAAAATAGGTCCGAATACCATCCGCAATCCGGTCAGTCTGTTCCCAAGGAACGTCCAATGAGAGCTTGAGGATCGGTTCTTGTCCCACCGGCACGTCAGCATATGAAGAAACTTCCGTCGTTTTTGGATAATAAAAATGGACTGCATCCCGGAAAGTTTGGGGGGTCGTCGTCAGGCAATAAGCCTGTTTGAGTCCAGAAATAATGACGTGGACGTTAGTTTGGGGTTGAAGATACTCCAACACCAAGGGAATCAAAGAATTATCAATTGCAGTATAGTCCAATGTTTTTCCACCTTGAAGAAGATACGCTCCGTTTTCAGCGACGTAGTCAATGGCTGTGGCATGCGCCCCAAAGTCTTTTTGCAGTTTATAGAACTGGTTACCACTAGCTGTGATAAAACGGATGTTATTTTTGTGAGCGGCATTGAGCACGGCTGTAAACAAGTCATGATCATAGTCTTTCTTATCTGTCAAAAATGTACCATCCATATCGACAGCAATCGCCTGGAAAGGAATGTGTGTCATACGTGCAGGACTCCTTTTTAATAATTATCTAGTAGTACAAGTATAAAAATAACATAACATCCATTACATGAAAATGCTTTCAAATTGTTATCTAATGTCCCTGTTAACTCTGATAGAATTATTCTCACAATTGAAAAATTACCGGGGGATGGATTTTTCTGGTAGGATAAAGAAGTATTTGGAAAAGAAAGGTGACCTAAGCATATGAACAACCCACAATTTCGTTATCCAGACAAAGCCGCCTATGAATTCGTAGTTAACCGTTTGGCAGACCGGGGCGTCCAGCTCGAAGATTTAGCTGAGATAGTGTACACGACCCAGCATAAATTTGAACCACGCCTGACTAAGGAAGAAGCTCTCACTGAGTTGATCCATACTTTACACAAGCGGGACCTGCTCAATAATGCCATGGTGATGCTAGAACTTGACCGGTTAACTGAAGCTGGTCAACTAGCTAGTCCCCTGAGTGACATCATCGCCAACGATGCGGGTGTCTTTGGCGTGGACGAAACCTTGGCTTTACAGATTGCCAATATCTACGGAACGATTGGTGCAACTAACTTCGGTTACCTTGACCGGGAAAAATCGGGAATTATTCGCAGTTTCGACCAAGGAAATCCCCACGTGACAACCTTTATTGACGATTTGTTAGCTGCAATTGTGGCTGCTGTTTGTGGGAAGATTGCCCACAAGTATGCATAAGTGTCGCTCCTATCTTCTTCAGTAATAACCAAGTGAGAGGGAATAATCCTTGTGGCAAGTCGATGACCTAAAATAGGACGATGGTTGGGCTGGCGCAAAGTACGGCAACTTTCGTTACTAGACTTGTGGTTATTTTCCATGTTATCTGTGAAAAATTAGTGAATATAGACCGAGGCTGGTGAGAAAAAAGTATTTTCTCCCAGCTTTTTTACTGAGGATAATCGCAGTAAAACAGTGTTCCTACAGATAATTAATGATATACTAAAACTAATTATCAAGAAATTTGCAGAGGAGCGACGGAGAGTGGCAGAGAAACCAACATATTACATTACCACCCCAATCTACTACCCATCAGGGAAGTTACATATTGGGAATTCCTATACGACAGTTGCGTGTGATGTTTTAGCACGCTACAAGCGTCTACAAGGCTTTGACGTGTTCTATTTGACAGGGACCGACGAACACGGGTTGAAGATCGAGCAAAAGGCAGAAAAACTAGGGATGACTCCTAAGGCCTATGTTGATCAGATGGCAGCCCAAATCAAAGAATTGTGGCAAACTTTGGAGATCTCCAACACTAAGTTCATCCGGACAACGGATGATTACCATGAAAAGGCAGTGCAAAAGATCTTTGAGCGTCTTTTAAAGCAAGGGGATATCTACAAGGGAACTTACAAGGGCTGGTATTCTGTTTCTGACGAAGAATACTTTACCGAATCACAGTTAGCAGAAGTCTACCGTGACGACCAGGGAAAGATGATCGGCGGCAAGGCCCCTTCTGGTCACGAAGTACAGTTAGTTGAAGAAGAATGCTACTTCTTCAAGATGAGTAAGTATGCAGACCGGTTAGTTAAGTATTATGATGAACATCCTGACTTCATCATCCCTGCTAGCCGCAAGAACGAAATGCTGAATAACTTCATCAAGCCAGGGTTGGAAGACTTAGCCTTAACCCGGACTAGTTTTGACTGGGGGGTTAACGTTCCATCCGATCCTAAGCACGTGATTTACGTATGGATTGATGCTTTGTGCAACTATATCACTGCGCTGGGCTATGGGTCTGATGATGATTCCTTGTTTAACAAGTATTGGCCAGCTGATGTTCAAATGGTTGGTAAGGAAATTGTTCGTTTCCACACTATTTATTGGCCAATTATTTTGATGGCGTTAGACTTACCATTGCCTAAGCACATCTTAGGTCATGGGTGGCTCTTGATGAAGGATGACAAGATGTCCAAGTCCAAAGGAAACGTTATTTACCCAGAAATGTTGGCAGAACGGTATGGTTTGGATGCTGTGCGTTACTACCTTACCAAGTCGATTCCGTTTGGAAATGACGGTCAGTTCACTCCGGAAGACTTTGTTGAACGCATTAACTCCGACCTGGCTAACGACCTGGGGAACTTGCTCAACCGGACGGTTGCTATGATCAACAAGTACCGGGACGGGAAGATTCCAGCCTTACATGCCGGTGTGACCGCCTTTGATGGTGATCTAGAAACGTTAGCACAGACAACGGTAGCTGAATATACTGCTGAAATGGACAGTTTCCACTTTACCAACGCGCTTAATACTTTGTGGAAATTTGTAGCCCGGACAAATAAGTATATCGACGAAACAGAACCATGGGTCTTGGCTAAAGATGACAGTAAGCATGAGCAACTTGACAGTGTCCTGGCACACTTAGCAGCTAGTTTGCGGTTAACAGCGATCCTGATCCAACCAGTGATGACGCATGCTCCTAAAGCTATCTTTACCCAACTGGGATTGACTTTAGAAAACATGGATATCAAAGGAGTTGACTACTTGGCATTACCAGCCGAAACTCAAGTGGTAGCAAAGGGGACTCCAATCTTCCCACGGCTAGATGTTGAGGAAGAAGCTGCCTTTATCAAGTCCAAGATGACGAAGAACGAAAAAGCGAAGGGAAGAAAAGCAATGGCTGAAAAAGCTGAAAAGCAAGAAAAACAAACACCAGCCACAGATGAAACAGCTGGTTTGACTTTGAACAAGAAACCAATTCGGTTCGATAAGTTCGACAAAGTTGAAATGCGGGTTGTGGAGATCAAAGAAGTTTCCAAAGTTGCTGGCGCAGACAAACTTTTGAAGTTCCGGGTTGATGCTGGGGATGAAGGTGGCGATCGCCAGATCCTCTCCGGGATCGCTAAGTGGTATCCTGACTACGAAGCACTAGTCGGTAAGAAGGTTATCGCAGTAGTTAACTTGAAGCCACGGGAAATGAAGGGTGAAGTCAGTCAAGGGATGCTCTTGTCAGCAGAATATGATGATGGCAAGACAGTTCAGCTGATTACTGTTCCAGACAACATTCCAGCCGGATCTGATGTTGGCTAATTAGGCAAATAAACGAGGCCGGGAAGTTTCCTAGCCTCGTTTGTTTTTGCTAAAGGAAGCAGCAAGCTGTTATTATTGAGAAGTTATTTTATTAATGTTAGGTGAAGAAGATGCAGATTTTTGATGCACACACACATATCAATGCTCCCCAGTTCAAAGATGATATTCCTGACGTAATTACCCGAGCTCATGCTCTCGACGTGACGGCAATGTTGGTGCTTGCCGATTCGCCCGCTAGCAATGCGCGCTTGCGGGAATTGTTAGCTTTAGACGACCATATCTACGGAGCGCTGGGATGTCATCCGGAGACCGCCTTGGACTACGGTCCCCAATGGGAGGAACTCCTTTTGACCACCATGCAAAACCCACGCTACAAAGCAGTAGGAGAGATCGGGCTGGATTATTACCATGACGCCCCTCATGATGTGCAAAAGCGGATCTTTATCCGGCAATTAGAATTGGCCCAAGAGTTGCACCGGCCAGTAGTGATCCATACCCGGGACGCCTTGGCAGATACTTATGACATCATGCAGGCTATTCAACCCCAGGATGGGGTGATCATGCACAGTTTTAACGGTGACGCCCATTGGGCCGAAAAATTCTTGGCTTGCGGCTACTATTTATCATTTAGTGGGGTAGTGACATTTGCCAACGCACCGGAGGTCCGAGAAGCAGCACTGATAACGCCGGCTGACCGGCTTTTAGTTGAAACAGATGCTCCTTATCTAGCCCCCATTCCGATGCGGGGAGCTATGAATGAACCGGGCTTTACCCGGTATACGTTAGAATTTCTAGCGCAAATACGGGGGACAACCGCTACAACATTAGCAGCCCAGACATTTGCAAATACAAAGAGGATTTTGAAAATTAATGAATGAAAAGACAAAAATTAGAGAAGTAATCGTTGTTGAAGGCAAAAGTGATACCGAACAGATCAAAAAGGCGGTCAATGCGGACACAATTGAAACGCGGGGGTCTGCGATCAGTGATGAAGTGCTGGCTCAGATTGATGAACTCCAGCAAAAGCGGGGGGTAATTGTTTTTACCGACCCAGATTTCAATGGGGAAAAAATCCGCAAGGTTATTACCCGTGAAGTTCCTGGCGTTAAACACGCTTTTATCAACCGCCAGGATGCAGCGCCCCACGCTAAGGGTAGTTTAGGGGTGGAGCATGCTAGCGCGGAAGCCATTCGGGATGCTTTAGCCCACCTGTATACCGAAGAACCTGATACCCCAGCCTTGATAAGCCTAGAAGACTTACAAACGGCTGGTTTGACTGCTGGTCCCGGAGCCAAACGCAAACGGGAATTGCTCGGTGAGATCTTACGGATCGGTTATACTAATGGTAAACAACTGTACAAACGTCTGCAGCTTTTTCAGATTCAACCAGCGGAATTTGCCCAGGCGTTGGCACAGGTTAATGAGATGATGGGAGAACAAACAGATGGCGAATAATATCGAAATTGGCTCACCGACCCGGACCCGGGCAATCATGGAAGCCTACGGGTTACACTTCAAGAAGAGCCTTGGACAAAACTTCCTAACGGATATCAATATCTTGCGTAAGATTGTGACCAGCGCTGAAATCACTACGGCAGATGATGTGATTGAGATTGGACCTGGGATTGGAGCTCTGACAGAACAGTTAGCACAAAATGCCCACCAGGTTCTAGCATTGGAGATCGACCAGCGCCTGATTCCAGTTCTAGGGGAAACGTTAGCCCCTTATGACAATGTAACAGTGGTTAATCAGGACGTATTACAAGCCGATTTGTCCCAACTGGTAGCGACCCACTTTACAGGGGACCGTCCACTTAAAGTGGTAGCTAACTTGCCATATTACATTACAACCAAGATTATTATGAACTTACTTGATAGTGGTGTGGCTTTAGACAAGATTGTGATTATGGTTCAAAAAGAAGTCGCTGATCGTCTGGCGGCTACACCTCAAACCAAAGATTATGGTTCTTTGTCAGTGGCAGTGCAGTATGCAATGGATGTCCAGACTGCCTTTATTGTTCCCAAGACGGTATTTGTGCCCCAGCCTAAGGTGGACTCTGCGATTGCCGTATTGACGCGCAAAACTGAAGCGCGGGTTCAGCCACAAGATGAATCGCATTTTCGGACTTTGGTTAAGGGCAGTTTCATGCACCGGCGCAAGAGTCTGTGGAACAACCTCCAGGGGCTGTATGGGAAAGATGCGGATGTGAAAGCAAAAATGCAGACTGCTCTAACCAAGGCTGAGATTGCGCCATCAGTGCGGGCTGAAGCCCTGACGGTTGAAGATTTCATCCGTCTTTCTGATTGCTTGCTGGCAGCTGGAGTTATTGCTAAATAATATTTATTTGGTAATTATGCGAAACCATGCTACAATGATATGATGTATAGCGACGGCTGATTAGAGTGAGAGCACAGTAGAGGTGAATTTTATGCCAAGTTCATTGGAAAACATTAAAAAGCGGCTGGACGAACGGATTGGTTCTAAGTTAACCATCACATCCCAAGCCGGCAGAAAAAAGGTTACTAGACGCCACGGCGTTTTGGCCAAGACATTCCCCCGCGTCTTCATCATTGAATTAGATGATAGTGCGGTTAAAACGGTATCCTTTACGTACACGGATATTTTAACTAAGAGTATTGAATTAAACTTTGACGATTACTTTGGTGATGAAGAGTAATCCTTTATCGTCTTCAAGATAAGCGCTAGGTTGCTAGCAAAAAATGGCAAGCTAAGAATACTGTTATCGTAACACTTATTCTTAGCTTGCCATCTTTATTGCAGATGTGAATTGTGGTTAGCGTAAGGGGCGGACAACGTAGACGTTTTGACAAAAGCCTCGTAGACTATTGTAAACATGATTAGCTTGGGTTTGCTTTCGACAAATCCCAAAAACGGTCGGACCAGTTCCGCTCATTTGCGCAACCAGAGCGCCGGATTTGAGCATGGTTTCTTTGATCTTGAGGATTTCGGGGTGTTGCGCACATGTGATTCTTTCTAAGGAGTTACCCATGTTAGCACAGATCCCTGCCAGGTCGTGATTTTGAATGGCTGCCACTACCGCATCGGTGTTTTGGTGATCGAGTTCTTCATAATCGATCTGGCGGAGGATGCGGGGGGTAGAAACACTAGCCTTGATCTTAGCGACTACCAACCAGAGTGGTGGTAAAGGCTCAAGGGGGGTAATGACCTCACCGCGACCGGAGACCCGTGCGGTTTGGCTGTAGACACAGAAAGGAACATCCGAGTCGATTTGCAAACCAATTTGGGCGAGTTCCTTGTGGGAAAGACCCAGTTGCCAGAGCTTATTGAGACCGCGGAGGACGGCAGCGGCATCTGCAGAGCCACCCCCCATGCCCGCAGCTACCGGGATATTTTTCTTAATGTGGATTTTGACGTCGTGGGGAATATTGAATTTGTTCTTCAGGGTAGCAGCCGCCTGAAAAGCCAGGTTCCGTTGGTCACAAGGTAAAAAGCCCGAGTCGGTTTCCACCGTAATTTGGGGTGAACTTTGGGTCTCTTTAGTAGTAATGGTCACGTAGTCAGACAAGTCGATTGCAGTCATGACCATGTCCCATTCAGGGTCACCAGTGTGGTGCCGGTACAGGGTATCAAGGCTCAAGTTGAGCTTGGCCGGAGCTTTTTCGGAAATCTCCATCCATCATCATCCTTTCACGAAATAATATTAATTTTATTATACTGATAAGATTGAAAATTTAAAAGAAGTAACGTTCGTTATCATTTACCGGACAAGTCACTATCTTTTTTAACTAAAAAACGAATTATTTTATTTATTTCAGCCAAAAAGATAGGCAAATGACGAAAAATGCCGTATAATCAATCCGTAAACAACGCTTATAGGAGGGAAAAATGAAAATACGTAGAAGTGATCGCTTGATTGATATGACTAACTACCTGATGGAACGGCCACATACGCTGATTTCATTAACTTTTTTCACCAAGCGGTATGAATCAGCCAAGTCTTCGATCAGTGAAGATTTAGCAATTATTAAGAGAACATTTCAATATCGGGGGATTGGGGTTCTCAAAACCATTCCAGGCGCTGCTGGTGGTGCAATGTTTATCCCATCAATCTCCGAGACAGAAGCGCGCGACTTTATTGCTGATATGGCTCACCAGCTATCTGCACAAGACCGCCTGTTACCTGGGGGATACGTCTACTTATCTGATTTGCTGGGCGAACCCCAAGTTTTAAAGCGGGTTGGTCGTTTGATTGCACGGCAGTACATTGACCAACAAATTGATGCTGTGATGACAGTAGCGACCAAAGGGGTCCCGATTGCTCAGAGTGTAGCCGCTGATTTGAATGTACCGTTTGTGATTGTCCGGCATGATTCTAAGATTACTGAGGGTTCAACAGTGTCGGTTAACTATGTTTCCGGGTCTAATAACCGAATCGAAAAGATGGAGCTATCCAAACGGAGCTTGCCAACTGGAAGCAATGTTTTGGTAGTCGATGACTTCATGAAGGGGGGCGGCACGGTCAACGGAATGAAGAGTATGATCGAAGAATTTGATTCTCACTTGGTGGGGATCACAGTTTTTGCCGAAGCTGCTTTTAGTGGTCACCGGATGGTTGATGAATATACTTCCTTACTCAAGGTTGATAAGGTAAATACACTGGAAAAGACAATTGAGGTTAGTGCAGGGAATTACCTCCAAAAAGTCTTTGGTGATAAATAAGGTCAAAACACAACGTTTAGGATAGGCGTTGTGTTTTTTTAATTCTTAGGGAAATATGATATGATACTGATTGTGTAAAATGGTGGTGTTCATTAAGTAAACACCGCGTTAAATTATGTTCGAACTAGATAAGGAGAAGAAAATGACAGCAAAATATGCAATTATTTTGGCTGCTGGTCAAGGGACACGGATGAAGTCCAAATTGTACAAGGTTTTACACCCTGTTTGTGGCCGGCCAATGGTAGATCACGTTTTAACTCAGATTGAAGCAAATAATATGGACGAAATCGTAACGATTGTCGGTCATGGCTCAGAAGCTGTGGAGCAAACTTTAGGCGATCGGACTGAGTATGCGTTGCAAGCAGAACAACTGGGGACGGGCCATGCCGTCTTACAAGCAGAAGAGCTTTTGGGGGCCAAAGATGGCATTACGTTAATTGCATGTGGTGATACCCCATTATTTACTGCGCAAACTTTTGCGGAATTATTTGAATATCACAAGCAAAAAGGGGCCGTAGCTACTGTTTTAACAGCACGGACTGACAATCCATTTGGGTATGGTCGGATTATCCGCAATGAAATTGGAATTGTGAATAAGATTGTTGAACAAAAAGACGCTACGCAAGAAGAAGCGGCTGTCAAGGAAATTAACACTGGGGTATATGTCTTTGATAACAAGGAACTTTTTGCAGCCTTGCATAAGATTAAAAATGATAATGCCCAAGGGGAATACTACTTGACTGATGTGATGGAAGTCTTCCAAAAAGAAGGTAAGATCGTGGCCGCTTACAAAATGGATGATTTTGAAGAATCCATGGGGGTTAATGATCGCTTAGCCTTGTCCAAGGCAACTAAAGTAATGCGGCGACGGATCAATGAGGAACACATGCGTAATGGGGTTACATTGATTGATCCAGAAAGTACCTATATCGATATTGATGTTAAGATTGGCAATGATACAGTGATTGAACCAGGTGTTCAGTTGAAGGGTAAGACTGTGATTGGAACAGATTGCAAGATTGGGGCTCATTCAGAAATCATTGATAGCCAAATTGGGAACAATGTAACTGTGACCTCTTCATATATCGAAGATGCTGTCATGCATGACAACACTGATATTGGACCTTATAGCCATTTGCGTCCACAAGCTGAGATTAAGTCTGGCGCCCACATCGGGAACTTTGTTGAAGTTAAGAAAGCGACTGTTGGGGAAAATACCAAGGTTGGGCACTTAACTTATGTTGGTGATGCTACTTTAGGCCATGATATTAATGTAGGTTGTGGCACTGTCTTTGTTAACTACGATGGGGTTAACAAGCACCACACAAACGTGGGCGATTACTCCTTTATTGGATCAGGTTCAAATATTGTTGCGCCTGTCAATATTGCAGATCATGCGTATGTCGCTGCTGGTTCAACAATTACTAATGACATTGATGCCCATGACATGGGGATTGCTCGTGGTCGCCAAGTCAACAAGAAGGGATACTTTGATCGTTATCCCGTAGCTCAAGCAGCAGCTGAAGCAGAGAAAAATAAGGCTGAAAATGAAAGAAAATAAGTATTGATTAAACAATAGTGAAATTGTTGCGACAATTTCTTGTTAATGTTAGGAAAATGCATTACTATAAATCTAGTATTGTTAAAAAGATATTTTATTGGAGGCTGCTATGTCGGAACAATATAATGATTCCAACCTTAAAATTTTTGCATTAAATTCCAACAAGCCATTAGCCCAAAAAGTGGCGGCTGCCGTTGGTGTTCCATTGGGTAAGATCTCGGTTGACCGTTTTAGTGACGGTGAAATTCGGATCAACATTGAAGAAAGTGTCCGGGGGGACGAAGTGTTCTTGGTTCAGTCGACTTCTGCACCTGTTAACGACAACTTGATGGAATTATTAATCATGATTGACGCCTTGCGTCGGGCTAGCGTTAAGACGATTAACGTTGTGATTCCATACTATGGTTATGCTCGCCAGGATCGGAAGGCACGTTCACGTGAACCTATCACAGCGAAGTTAGTAGCAGATATGCTCGAAAAGGCTGGGGCATCACGGATTATCGCCTTGGACTTGCACGCTGCACAGATTCAAGGATTCTTCGATATTCCAGTTGACCACTTAATGGGGGCACCATTGTTGGCTGATTATTTCTTGACTAAGGGCTTAGACAAGGATGCCGTAGTTGTTTCCCCTGACCACGGTGGGGTAACGCGGGCACGGAAGTTAGCCGAATTCTTGAAGGCACCGATCGCCATCATTGACAAGCGGCGTCCACGGGCTAATGTTGCTGAAGTGATGAATATCATCGGTGATGTTAAGGGTAAGCGTTGTATCTTGATCGACGATATGATCGACACTGCCGGAACTATCACTCTGGCTGCGCAAGCATTGATCGATGCTGGGGCAACTGAAGTTTATGCTTCTGCTACCCACGCGGTTCTTTCCGGTCCGGCTATTGAAAGAATTGAAAAGTCTCCAATTAAGCGGATGGTCTTGACTGATTCTATCCAATTACCAGAAGAAAAACGGATTGATAAAGTTGACCAAGTATCTGTTGGTGAATTGATTGGTGATGCAATCACGCGGATCCACAACAACCAACCAGTTAGTCCATTGTTTGTTAACCGGTTCCGCCGGAGTTGCAAAGACTAATCTACGGATTTAAGTAGAAACTGATAATTTATCGCTAAATACTAGCGGCATAAAGAGAATGAGAGAAAAAAGATGACTCCTGTCAAAGGGGTCATCTTTTTTATATGCAAGGTTTGATTGCACTGCTATTGTCGTGCTTTCTACCCGCACTACTCAGCACTTTTATTCCTTAACGTGTTCACATCCTCAGATCCCTATCCCTAGCTTTGATCTCTTGCAATGTTTAGCATTGTTACGAGTTCATGTGCTAGTGTACGGGATATAACCGAGGATGTTCACACTTCTATTGTCGTGCTTCACATTGCAAGAGGCTCGTCTGTAAATAGCAACTTCGGCGATAATAAAATTATCACCATCAGTTGCTCCTTACAGCACGCCCCTTACCCGCAATGCTCAGCACTTCTTAATTTAACTTGCTAGCCGCTGCCTCATCCACAATCACAATCACATTCGGATGTTTTTGCAGAGCACTTGCCGGGCAATCCGGTGTTATTGGACCTTCAACCATAGCCTTAACAGCATCAGCTTTCTTTTCGCCATATGCTTCCATCAAGATTTGCTTAGCACTCAAAATTGAACCAATTCCCATTGAAATTGCATAACGGGGTACATCTTCTTCATGTTCAAAAAAGCGAGAGTTAGCATCAATTGTTGATTGAGTTAGCTTAACTTTGTGAGTTTTGCCATCAAATGGAGAACCTGGTTCGTTGAAACCAATGTGACCATTCCGCCCAATTCCCAGCAATTGTAAATCAATCGGATTTTCACTGAGTAATTCTTCATAACGTGCCGTTTCTGCAACGATATCTGATGCCATCCCGTTAGGTAAATAATTGTGTTTAAACGGCTTAGCATCAAATAGGTGTTCATGCATAAAGCGGTAGTAACTTTGCGGATTATCTGGTTGTAACCCTACATATTCATCCAAATTAAGTGAAACGCATTGGGAAAAATCCAGGTCACTATTCCGTAATTCAGTATAAGTAGTTTCTGGGGTACTACCTGTGGCTAACCCGAAAACTTTTGCACCATTAGCTAATGCTTGTTTAAAGACCTCAAAGCCTTTCTTGCCACCAGCCACACTGTCTTTAACTTTGATAATTTGCATGAAACCTCACTCACTTTCTACTCTCTTTGGTATAGTCCAATTATATACCTGTCTATACCAATTATGCAAGTGGTTTCAACCCGAGAAATACTTATTCGACTTGTGACATGTTAGCAATATTCTGGTGCTTTAAGGATGGAAAAATTATCTGGTCTGCAAGGCCTACCAAGGTTCCTTGGAATAATAAGGCAAAAACCGTCCCAATATTAATCGCATAAAGGTGGTGTGTTAAACCAAAGATAACAAAAATGACAATGAGTGGGGGAGTGAAGGTAACTAACTGGGCAACAGTTGAGTTGCCTTTGAAAAAACGAAAGCGGATGATTTGCATTAGGTCATCAACCGGATGAAGCATCCAATTAACGCGTTGATAGAGTGAAATTGCCACAGCAATTAATACAACGCCTAAGCAATCTAAAAAGACTCGCAAGCTAAGTGGTAGACTAGTGATCCCCCATCTAACTAAAAAGTGGGCAAAGATGCCAACCAAAGAGGCAAATGGAACCATAAAAATTAAATTACCGATGATTCGCTTGGTTTGAAAGTGGTGCAATATGATGATATTGGTTAAGATCACTATTGCTCCGGATAAAAATAACCACCAACTCAAAGAAACCGGTGTTGTCTGAGCAAGGTTGACGGAGGCTGCTGTCCACAAGGCAGATCCCAAGTTGATTGAAACGGTTAGGGCATTGCCCAAACTGTTAATAATGACAGATAAGACAAAGTACCCCAATAAGTGCATTTTGTCTGGTTGTTTTACCATACTCTTTCTCTCCTTTACCAAATAGGTATGGGTTAACCCTACTCCAGGAAGCCATGAATGTAAATAATGCGTCGGTTACAAGTGGCGTCAACAAGCGTGGTATACTGAATTTGTAAGGTAGATAGAAGGAGGTCCTGTTATGTCCGAAAGTATCTTTTTCAATCCCGGGCAGTCGATTTCAAGTTCATTTGATTTCGATGAAGCCTACACTGCTGCCAAGATTTATCGGCATAAGGCGGCTAAACCTTTGCTGATCGTTCAAGAAAAGGATGGCCAACCTTACTATGTTTTTGATGAATCACAAGCAGTTAAAGAAGAGAATGCCAAAGCTAAAGAATTTGCGGTTTTGAAGCGTATTACAGACTAACGAGGAGGCTATGCGAATGATTCCTAATTATGAATTACATGATGGCAACGCGATCCCTTTATTGGGTTTTGGGACTTATAAGCTCAACGGGGCTCAAGGTGTAATTAGTATGGATGCGGCTATCAATAATGGTTACCGGTTGCTGGATTCAGCTTTCAACTATGAAAATGAAGGCGCCGTGGGGGAGGCAGTACGTCGGTCGCCAGTTCCGCGGGAACAGTTATTTATCACTTCTAAGTTGCCAGGACGCCACCACCAGTATGATGAAGCTCTGGCTACGATTCAGGAGTCGCTCTACCGGTCAGGGTTGGACTATTTTGATCTTTACCTAATTCACTGGCCTAACCCTAAGCAAGACCACTATGTTGAGGCGTGGCAGGCCCTAATCCAGGCTCAGAAATTCGGATTAGTGAAGTCAATCGGGGTTTCTAACTTCTTACCGGAACATATTGACCGTTTGATTGCCGAAACGGGGGTTACACCAGCAGTTGACCAGGTTGAACTTCACCCATACTGGTCGCAGCCAGATGTAGTTCGCTACAATAGTGACCACCACATCTTGACCCAAGCATGGAGCCCCTTAGGCCGGGCCAATGCTGTCTTGCAGGAACCAGTGATTCAAGAAATTGCGGCGCGGCACAACAAGTCGGTGGCCCAGACCATTTTACGGTGGGAATTACAATTAGGAGTTGGGGTTATTCCAAAGGCTAATAGTATTCACCATCAATTGACTAACTTAGACATTTTTGACTTTGAACTTTCAACGGATGAGATGAAGCGGATTTCTGCCCTGGACCGTCCAGACGGAATGAACAAAAATCAGGATCCGCGGGAATACGAAGAATTCTAGCAATAATCTTGGGATTGTTTTCCGAGTTATTTATGTAACATTAGCGCATAAGAAGGAGGCTG
Source organism: Ligilactobacillus saerimneri DSM 16049 (assembly GCF_000423265.1). Classification (GTDB taxonomy): domain Bacteria; phylum Bacillota; class Bacilli; order Lactobacillales; family Lactobacillaceae; genus Ligilactobacillus; species Ligilactobacillus saerimneri. The sequence goes on from NZ_AUHQ01000006.1 coordinate 18,538, forward strand.
AAAATTTTCCAGCCTCCTTCTTAGTGTAATTATTAGTTTGCTCGGCTTGGCAGGTCGAGTTGAGCTTGGGCAAGGATATGCCCCTTAGCAGCCCTACGAAATTCATTTAGCCAGTAACCTTCTTTAAGATCAAGTTCTTGATCAAGGGCATAGACAGTCAGGGTGTAGTCGTGGGTTGTATCCGGTGGTTGGGGACCAACGTAGCCGGTAGTGATCGCTGGATCACCGTTAACCAAACGGCCAGCGTTGGAATTGTTCCCTTGGACAAACTGGTTAGCCAGGGTCCGACTAGCATCTTCAGGGATGGTTGTCCAGTCAGCCGGGATATTAGCAGCTAGCCAATGGATCCAGGTGAATCCGCAAACAGGGGTTGAATCAAAATCAATAAAGACTAAGGCTAACGATACAGTATTTTTTGGTAAATCGGTAATTTCGATTGGAAAAGACCGGACCGGGTGGTCGGCCTTTAAGTCAGCGGAGCCAGCGAACTTACCAAATTTGTCAGCTAAAAGACCATCTGTTAATGGGACATTAATTTGCATAGTCATGCCATCCTTTCAGAATTGAATTCTTATCACTATAATTGTACCAAAACCAGGCAAATTACCAGCGTAGCAGATGGTAGAATGGAGAAAAGACGACAAAGTGAGGCAAGAAACTATGAAAATCTTATTTGTTTGCTTAGGCAATATCTGTCGCTCACCGATGGCAGAAGCAATATTTACGGCCATGGTCGCCCAAGCGGGGCTTGCTAACCAAGTAGTGGTTGATTCGGCCGCTACTAGCAATGAAGAAGTAGGAAATCCGGCTCATCCCGGTACCAAGAAGATATTGGCCCAGCACGGCTTATCTTCTCAAGGTTTAGTTTCGCGGCAGATTGCAACCGCCGATTTTTACGAAAGCGACTATATCATCTGTATGGATGAAAATAACCGCCGGGACCTGCAACGAATAGCCCCGGCTGATACTACTGCGCAGATTTATCAAATATTTGATATTGTTCCAGGGCAAAAAGGGCACGAGGTTGCTGACCCGTGGTATACCGGAAACTTTACTGTAACCTACCAAGACTTGGACCAAGCCCTTCCTTATTGGCTGGACCTAATCACTAAACAATTAGCGTAATTTAACCACTTCACCGGCACTAAAGACGGCACCCGATGTGAGGACTAGCTCTCCTTGATCGTTGATGTCTTGCACACGTCCGGTGATTTTTTGATTACCTAAATTTAAAGTGACTTCATGACCAATTACAACTGAGTATGTGCGGTATTCTGTCATCAACTTGGGATTAGTTCGATCAGCTAAAGCTGCAAGAACATTGGTCAGGAGGGCAATCGTAAAGGTGGTACTTGAGCATTGAGTAGCTTGGGCAATCTGAGCTAAGGTTCCGATACGATCGTGGAGTTCTGATGGGAAATCATTAATTTTACTTAAATAGTTAATACCAATTCCCAAAACGATTCCTTGTACTTGGTTGGTATCGGTATTCAAAACAACTTCGCTGAGAATGCCACAGACTTTTTTGCCATCAACGAGAACATCGTTGACCCACTTGATTTGTGCTGGTTGGTGAAGAGTTGAAGTTAGGGTTCGGACGACCCCGACTCCAGCGGCCGTTGTGAACAGTCCCGGGCTGGTCAAGTCATGAGTAGTTACGGGAAGAGTTAAGGTCAGATAGATGCCACCCGTAGCCGGTGAACTAAAAGGACGTCCATGGCGACCATACCCTTTGGTTTGATGGTTTGTGAGTACTACTTGGACTTGTTGGCCTTTATTATTTAGGATGAGCTGTTTGGCTAGCTGATTAGTTGATGCGATTTCAGGATAATAGTGAATTTTAAGCTGGGGTAGTGCTTGCTGAATGGTATACGGATTAATTGGGATAAGGTCTTTTTTCATATTGAGTGGTCTCCTTATACATTCAATAATTTTTATTGTTTATTATAATGAAATTTTTGCTAAATTAAAAGTTGTTTAGTAATTCGAACATTAGCTCCTGTAGAATACTTTATAGGTTTAATAATGAATGGGAGTAATTCTCTTACTTTAGCGAGGGATAATTATATTGATGTTATCGAGCTTGTGATAGCTAATTTTGTAAGGGTTACTAAAACTATGCATAGTAATAATTTTTAACATTAGATGCTATCCGATAAATCATCTAATGTTAAAAGAAGTTGGCTTATCAAAAAAAGTGTAGTAGCCAACTAGCATTGGATAAGCAAAATGGTTATCAGTGGATATATTAAATGTAGTATAGTATAATTAAGTGTAGTAACAGTATAATTTAATTAAGGTAAATAAATGTTTGTTTTACGCAAAAACTATTTATTTTTTGACTTAAATAAACGCTTATACTGTAATGATGGAATATAGGAAGGAGGGAGTAATATGTTAAAAAATAACCTATTTGCTACTAATTACAAGCAAAGGTGGTCAATTCGTAAATTGACTATTGGTGTTGTTTCTGTTTTCATTGGGGGAACGATACTTCTTATTAATAGTTCGCATACTGTAATAGCCGATTCTTCAGAACCAAAAATTGAAAGCGCTTCAAATAAAGGGGGAGGCATTTTAACCGATAATTCTACTAATCATGGAGAAGAAAATTCAACTGCTAGTGCAGCTGATGATACAGAAAAAACAACAGTTGCTAACGTAGATAATGATACTATCAAGGTTTCAACTAGTAACATAGTTGGTAATACTGTGGAAAAAACTGCACATCCAGAAGTAACAAAAACGAATGTTCAAGTAAATAGTAGTCCAGTAATTAATAACAATAATAAGGGGGGTGTGCTTGCAAAGCAAAATCATTCCCAAGCTACCGCTTCTCAATATCAACCAAAAGAAAGCGACGAAAGAAAGGAAGAATCTTCAGAATCTTCAAAAGCTAACTACTATGCAATCTTTCGTGAAGTAACTATCATTAAACCTGATGGTACAGAAGTGGTTCTACCTTACCAAGTTTTGGGTTCAATTTATTTTAATTCAGATGAGAAAGAGAATGATCAATTGCCGAAACTTGGGTTTAAAGCTCTTGAAGCTCCACCAATAGAAGGATATAACTCGCCTGTTATTCCTGCAATTTCTGTATCTATTTCTGATTTTTTGAATAATGATATTACTGATCCAACATACGATGATCATCTATACGATGGTCATCATCCTATACAACGTCAAAGTTTGGATGTTGTAGGTCTTCCGGACGACACAAAATATGATGATGACTATGATAGATTTTCAGAGGAGTTTGATGAGAAATACAAGGATAAATATGATTTAAGTGATAATGACTTCGATGTTTTATTAATTAAAGAAAAGTATTTTTACAAAAAGAAGGAAGATCCTAAACCTATTGAAGGTAAGGAAGAAAAGACCATCACTAGAACAATTAATGTTCATTTACCTAATGGAGAAGTGCAAACCACTAAGCAACCTGTTACTTTAGAGCGAACTTACACTAGTGTTGCTGGTAGTGACGAGAAGGAATATGGTCCGTGGAATACGGGGCAATGGGATGCTTTCAGTGCTCCTAAATTAGATGGTTACACTGCTCTTCCTGCATCTGTTGATGCAGACAAGGTAACTTCTGACAGTTTAGATGCTGTTGTTGATATTTACTACAGAGCTGATGATCCAGCTGTTGTTAGTGGCAAAGAAGAAAAGACCATCACTAGAACAATCAATGTTCATTTGCCTAATGGAGAAGTGCAAACTACTAAGCAACCTGTTACTTTAGAACGAACTTACACTAGTGTTGCTGGTAGTGACGAGAAGGAATATGGTCCGTGGAATACGGGGCAATGGGATGCTTTCAGTGCTCCTAAATTAGATGGTTACACTGCTCTTCCTGCATCTGTTGATGCAGCCAAGGTAACTTCTGACAGTTTAGATGCTGTTGTTGATATTTACTATCGGGCTAATGAACCCGTTCTACCAGAGACACCAATTATACCTATTGACCCAAATAAGCCAATTAATCCTCCAACTACACCAGGTAAACCGATTGAGCCACCAACTAATCCGATTACGCCTGGTAATGCAACAATAGGTTTGGAAAGTGGTATTATCTCGAATAAGATAGCAACTAATTCAAAGGTTACAAGTCAGAATGTTGATAACAAAAATGCTCAGGAAAGGCTTCCGCAAACTGGAGATAAAGAGATAACAATCTACTCAATTCTTGGTTTGATATTGACCTCTTTCCTTGGAGTATGGTCATTTATCCGTAAGCGCTAAATGATCTTATGACGATATAGCTTAGTTTTATTTAAACATATAAGAGCGATGTAATTAAAAAGACATCGTTCTTTTTGTTTATGGCGAATTGCCAAACTAAGTACAACACTTCATTAAATAGGGCGGGATGCCAGTAGTTTTAACCACTGGAGGGATAGCCCTCACATATAAGCTCGTTAGAGCTTATTTTTTTGCCCTTCTTTCCTCCCTGTAATATATTTCACTAGCGGTCAAATAATTTAAGACTTTTTTGGGGACGAGGATTAAGTTGCTTTTACCATTCAGTTATTTCTTGGTCCGTATAATTATCAAGATCGGTTTGCTTTAGCACCACGTTGTTCTGGTGAATACTGATCAGGCCAATATACTAACGTCCCTAGGCGTTCAGCTATTGCATCTAAATCAAGGAATTCTGTTCCATGGTTTAAAGTTAGTGAACGAACAAATTCTGGGTCGATACTAGAAAAACATATCGATCAAATATAGTAAGTTGATTATAGCTCATAGTGGGTATTTCGTATGTTTTATTTGGTCATTAAACATTGTACCTGCTATGGGTCTTTTTATATTTGTGATGCACTTAGAGTGTAAATTCACGGCAGAGAATATTGGCAAGGTTAAATAATTTAAAACCTTAAGTAACGTGTAAACTCAATTCTTCGTTAAAGTGTACAATGAAAGTGAAGTGACGTTGGTGAATTTACGAAAGGAGGGGCAATTAGTGTTGTTAGTAACAGACAATGCATTGCTAGTATAAAAATGAAAAATAGAAAAACATTATGGATGTTCTTATTTATCGTTATGAGTGGACTAGCCTTATTCTTTTTCACCAGGCATGATGCTTTTATGTATCGCCAACCAGTTGGTCGTATTGAAACAGTGACCACAACTCACCGTGAAGCGACCACAGATTCATATCACAATCATGATGAGGAAATCCAGCAACAAGTTACGCTCCGAATTATTAATGGTAGATATCAGGGAGACTTGGTGACGATTCGCCATACATATTCACAATCAGGGGGCTTAGACCAGAGCTTAAGACCTCACCAGCAAGTCTTTTTGAATGTGACTTATGATGGCAAGCGGAAAGTTTGGCAATTTGATAACCTGAAGCGAGACACAACACTAGCGATGCTATTTTGGACGGTTATTGTCTTACTAATAGTTACAATGCATTTGCAAGGATTACGTGCTCTCTTATCGGTAGCATTGAATTTTGCGCTATTCTTGTTCTTTATTCAGCTTGATGTCCAGTTAAATTTAAACCATTTCTTCTGGTTATTTGCCCTAAGTGCCTTCCTGTTTACGCTTTTGTCAGTGTTACTTGTGATTGGGTGGAACAAGCAAAGCTTAGTAGTTTGCACTGCTATTTTCCTTGGAGTAACGATAGCTTTGGCACTCGGCTACGCCATCTTACAGGAAACAGGCAATCGTGGCATTCATTATGAAGCGCTGGATTTTGCCACTCAAGCACCAGAACAGCTTTTCTTTGCTGCGACAGTTATTGGATTATTGGGGGCAGTTATGGATGCAGCAACGGATATTGTGGCAACCTTATTTGAATTGAAACGGGCAGAGCCTAAGATCACTAAGCGACAATTATTCCAGTCGGGGCAACAAGTAGGTAAAGCCATCATGGGGCCTTTGATTAATGTATTATTACTGATCTTTTTTGCCGGTGAAATCACTATGGCGGTGGTTTACCTTCGGACCGGTAATTCAATTGCGTATACCTTTGAGTGGACAATGGCTTTAGGCTTAGCCCAAGCATTGATTTCCGCCATTGGGATTGTGTTGGTGATTCCAACGGCAAGTTTCTTGGCAACGCTTGTTTTAGGGAGGGAAAAAGCATGAATTCAATCACCGTCTTGACATTAATTTTGTTAGTTTTAATGGCAATTGTTGGAGGCAAACGTGGGGTTGTTTCTTTTATCAGTGTCGCCTTTAACTTTTGCTTGCTTTTTCTTACTGTGATCCTAATAGCAGGTGGTTTTCCTCCGTTGGCGGTCAGTGCTTTTATGGGAATTTGTATTCTCGCTATAACTATTTATATGGGAAATAACGATGAACGGGCAACTAACGTGGCTTTCTTAGCTACTTTGCTAGTTCTTGGTGCGATGTTAGTGATAATTATTCCCTTTGATCATTGGGCAATGGTTGCAGGATTTAGCAATGAACAATCAGAAGAGATTGAAGCTTTTAACCTCTTGATTGGAGTGAATTTCAGTGCAATTACCGCTGCAGTAACAATTCTCAGTACTTTGGGGGCGATTGCTGAAGCCGCAATTGCAGTAGCTTCAGGGTTAGAAGAAGTTATCCAGAACAAGCCCCATATTAGTCTCAGCGAGTTATTTACCAGTGGGCGTAACATCGGTTTTCAGATCATGGGGATGACGTTCAATACCTTATTCTTTGGGATGTTCGGGGGTGACTTATCCTTATTTGTCTTGTTGTATAAATTAGATGCAAATTTTGGATATTATCTCAATGCCAAGATTTTCGTTCGGGAGTGCATGCTCGTGCTTTATTCCGCAATTGCCGTTATTGCGGTGATCTGGATAACTACTTATCTTATGGGACGGAAAGTAAATAATCTGCGAAAAACTGACCGTTAACTTATGGATTTATATAAATCCATGGTACAATTTAACTGTAAAGAGTTGATCCAAAGGGAGGGATCTGTGGTGTTAAAGAAAAAGAAAGTAGCAACAGGAATTGTTGCCTTACTAACTGTTTTTAGTTTAGGGGCATGTTCAGCTAGTGGAGGCACTAAGAACGATGCCAAAGTCAATACGCAGTCGCAATCCTACGTCAACAATCGGTATCAAAAAGCATTGAAGTATTTGGCTGATGGCTCTAATTCCAAAGCCAATGATGAGCTTCAAAAAATTAATGTGACTAGTAAAACTTCCACTAAGGTAGTCCAATTACGTAACAATGTGCGGACCTTAGTGGGTGTCGAACAGGCATTGGATGCTAACGAAGTTACCCGTGCAGAAAAGTTACTCGATAAGCTCCAAGATGTTTCTCGACCTGAGGAATTACTAACTCAGATTAAGGCAGTAAAAAAAGAAGCTAAAGAAGTAACACTGGCCAATACCTACCACAAGGAAATTCAGCGGTATTACAAAGCTGAGAAATATGAAGCAGCAGGCGGTAGTCTCCAAGCACTGAACTCGTTAAATGATAAGTACGTAACGGTAGCCCGCCTTCAAAAGCAAGCTTCCAAGTACAAAGACAAGATTGAAGATAAGCAAGAAAAAGAAGCAGCTAAACAAGCCAGTTATGCTAATGCTCGTTCTTCTAAGATTGTCAGCTCACAATACGCGCAACAAACTGGACGAAGTATCGAGTCGGCCTCCAATGCTGAAGTGGCCTCAGCTTCCAGTCAGGTAGCACAACCAACGAGCGCAGGGATTATCCAACAGTTCAGAGCAGCTACGGGTATCCCACAGGTTAATGGAGACCAATACTTCGTGCAACAACTAACAGCTACGACTTATCAGATTGAAATCCGGCATACTAGTACCGGGGCATCTACTATTTCTAACCTGAAAGGTTTGTACACATACGATAGCAATACCCACAAGGCCCAGAAAATGGATGAAATCACTGGGGAATATAAGCCGATTAATTAGTGGCTTGGCGTAGCGGGGTTAAATATAATAACAATAATGAGACGTGGGGAAAGTTTCAGAATTTGATAACTTTAACGCACGTCTCTTTTTAGTTAAGAAGGAGGAAGAATTGTGGCAGTTATGGAATTACGAAATGTAGTAAAGAAATATCATCTCGCCGACGGAAATGATTTTACCGCATTGAAGGGGATTAACGCTCAGTTTGAGGCAGGCGAGATGGTTGCTATCGTTGGGGAGTCAGGTTCAGGGAAATCAACCTTGATGAATGCGATCGGCGGATTAGATTCGGATTTTACGGGCGAGATCCTTTATCATGGACACAACTTAGCCCAGTTTAGTCAGCAGGAATTAGTTGACTACCATAAGAAGAGTATTGGTTTTATCTTCCAAAATTTTAACTTGATTGCCCACCTCAACTTGGTTGACAACGTAGCAATGGCTATGACTTTATCCAACGTGGATGAAAAGACCAGAGTGGCACGAGCAGAGCAACTCTTAACCAAGGTGGGGTTGGGGGACCATATGTATAAAAAGCCAGACCAGATCTCAGGGGGACAAAAGCAGCGGGTGGCGATCGCTCGGGCTTTGGTCAATGATCCGGATGTGATTATTGCTGATGAACCAACCGGGGCCCTCGATGCTGAAACCACTGGAGTGATTTTAGCATTGATTAAAGAGATTGCTACTGAAGGGAAACTGGTGCTGATGGTGACCCACTCAGACCGGGTGGCGGCCTTTTGTGATCGCGAACTCCGGATTGAAAATGGTAAGTTATTAGCCACTATACCCACCTCTTCCCCAGCAACAACGCCAGCAGTTGGCCGGTTAGAGAAAGTGGCTAATATGTCTTTGGCAAAGGCGATTCGTTTGGCTTTCCTCAATATGAAAGCTAAGTTCGGGCGGAATTTTTTAGTTGCACTAGGGTCTAGTATTGGGATCATGGCAGTGATTCTGATGCTAGCTTTGGGCAAGGGCGTGACTACATACGTCAGTTCAACGATGAAATCTTATACTAACCCCAACATAACAGAGGTTCATAAACAGGCTGGCAATCAGCAAAAAACCATGCAAAATCCGCAACAGATGGACCGAGCAGAGATTGCCAAACAACAGCAAGCCAATATTGCCGCTATGACTGGGGCTAGCGGTGGGGGTTTCACTGATAAAGATATTGCCCGCTTGAAAAAGATTAAACATGTGGACAGATATCAGTTAGGATATTCGGCATTTTCCATGGGAAACAACGCGGTGACTTATCATGGCAAACGGGCTAGTGTTTTGATGTTGCAGACCATGTCGGACAATATTGCTAAATCAACGATTGTCAAGGGCCATGCTCCTCACCGCGGTGAAGTTGTTCTAGATAAAGGGACGGCTGATTTGCTAGGAAAGGATATAGTTGGTAAGCAGGTTACGTTTGATCTTAAAGTTGGCACCAAAAACCTAACAAAAACGATGACAGTTGCAGGGCTCTATGAAGCACAGACGCAAAGTGTAAGTACGATGATTGTCAGCTATGATGAAGTTGCTAAACTTTACTCCGAAACAGGACAGACACTTGAACCGAATGTAATTTACTTGCACACAGCAAATAAAGATAACACTAAGCAAATCAAGAATAAGGTTAAGAAATTAGGCTATACCGGTTCGATGCAAGAACAAATGACAGAAATGTTTACTCAAATGTTAAATGTCATTACTTGGGTATTAACAGCAATCGCTGCTATTTCATTGGTCGTTTCCGCAATTATGATCTTAGTTGTTCTCAATATTTCTGTGGTCGAGCGGACCAAAGAAATTGGAGTGCTCAAAGCCTTAGGCGCACGGCGTAAAGATATTCGGCGGATTTTTGCAGCGGAAGCCTTTTTGATCGGACTTTTCGCAGGAATTTTAGGCGTGGCTTTCACGTATGGTTTGAGTTTGGGAATCAACCGTTTTGCCCATAGTGCTTTTGATATTACTCTCGTGATGTTGACGCCGAAGTATGTCATGACAGGAATTATTTTGAGTGTTGTGATCAGTATGATCGCAGGAATTTTGCCAGCCAACCGGGCATCCAAGCTGGACCCAGTCGAAGCCTTGCGAAAGGAGTAGGTAGTAAGGGATGAAGAATTTTGTTGATAAGTTATGGGTAAAAACCGACATTTTTATTCTAGTGATATGTGTGATCATGATAGTTATCGGTTATTGGCAAAAACGGATAGTGACGGTTTCTAACTTTTTATTCGTGGACGGTCTCGGTTTTATCTGCCTGATGATTTGTAATATTTTACTTCACGCTGGCTTGTTTTCTGGCTGGTTTAAAAAAAAGAAAAAAGGCGAAACAGACGAGGAGTACCAGGCGGATAAAATTGAGGTTGAAACGGTTGCTAGCAAAAAAAACCGCCCGATTCATTTTGAAGCCTTAGCAGCTAACTGTCTGGTTCTGGGCTTAGGAATGATTGTCCTAGCAATTATCATTACATTGTAGAACAAGAGGGGGCAAGAAGATGACAGTAACGGATGGCTATTTTACTTGGCATAATGACCAGTGGCGCACATATTATCGGATAGTGGGAACTCCTAGTGCAAAAGTGCCCCTAGTTTTATTGCATGGTGGGCCAGGCTCAACGCATACTTATTTTGAGGTGCTAGATGGGTTAGCAGTACGCTTGGACCGCCAACTAATAATGTATGATCAGTTAGGATGTGGGCGGTCGACGATCCCGACTGATCCTGCAGTTTACCGAGCAGAAACTTGGGTTGAAGAATTACAGGCTTTACGCCGTCATCTCAAGTTGGAGCAGATCCATCTTTTAGGTCAGTCCTGGGGTGGAATGTTAGCGATTATTTATCTTTGTGACTATGCTCCTAGTGGTGTACAAAGCGTAATTTTATCCAGTACGCTTTCCTCGGCTCGTTTATGGGCTCAGGAACAACATCGTTTGTTGCAATATCTCCCCCTAACAGCCCAAGAAGCCTTAAAGCAAGCAGAGGTCACGGGTAATTATAGTGGGTCTGCTTATCAAGCAGCTGATGCATTGTTTATGCAGTATTATTGTCGGGATCGGGCAGTCACAAATGCGGAGCCACTCCAACGTGAAGTACGCATGGGGACAGAATCCTATGTAGCAGCTTGGGGACCGAACGAGTTGGTGCCCCAGGGAACGCTGAAAGATTATGAATATACAGACAAATTACAACAGGTAAAGGTGCCTGCATTGATAACAAGTGGAACCGATGATCTATGCACCCCCTTAGTAGCTAAAACGATGTATGACCACCTACCAAATGCGCGGTGGGAATTATTTGCTGGGGCTAAGCACATGGCGTTTGCAGAACAAACTACACAGTATGCAGACCTGTTAGACACATGGTTGGCAGAACGCCAATAAATTGATTATCCAAAAGTGCGTGGAAAATCGATTTTGTGACAAGATATTAGGTTAAGCCCGGATGGTGGTTAACGCAAAGAGCAGAAGTCTGTGTTTCTACTTAGCTTTGAGGTAGGTAGTTGTTTGTTACATTATCTGAGAAATATTAGTGGATAAAAAACAAGGCTGGTGAGAAAGCAGAGCTTTCCACCAGCCTTTTGACTTATTACTTGATTAGCTGATCGTTTTTAATATGCTGCATAAACTCACGATAGACGGGAGCAAATACTTCGCCTTGTCCCTGAAGACTAGTGCCCCGCATTTCTTTAGGGAAGAAGAAACGCTCATCTCCACTGGTCCGGCCAGTAATTGCCAAGACAAGATCAGAAACAGAAGAAAGTTCAACCAGACTCTTATCTTTTTGCATTAGCTCAATCTGTGTTCGCGGTTTTTTTGAGCGCGGATCATACAGGTCATATGGTAGGTCAAAGCTGTCATTGGTATCAGTATAATACTCAGGATTGAATCCGGCTTGGGCAACTAGATCCTGAAGGGTAGGAATGATTGCATGTGTAGTTGGTGTCACCCGGACTGACTTGAGTGGCTTGCGATCCAAAAACCGTGTTGCCAAATCACTTAAGATAGGATCCGGATTATGGCGCCAGTAAGTAAAGTACGTGTTTAAAACCCCATCATCGAGGCTTAAGTAATCACTGAGAGTAAAGTTATCGGTAAAGAAAGGTAATAACAACTCAGGCTTAAATGAGCCGGTGAGTTTTCCCGCCTTGAATAGCACTTTAGCACGGCGAAGAAGGTGGTCTAAGATGACTTCCATTGAGCGTGAAACGGGGTGGAAATAAACTTGCTGATACATTTGAAAACGACTGACAAGATAATCCTCCACTGCATGCATTCCGCTCATATCAAAAGCAATTCCTCCTGTGTAGGGGCGCATTACCCGCATGATTCGGGTAAGGTCGAATGTTCCGTAATTAGTACCAGTGTAGTAAGAGTCACGCAAGAGGTAGTCCATCCGGTCAGCATCGATTTGCGACGAAATCAGCTGGACAACTTGCGGATTAGGATAAGTTTTAGCAATGACAGAAGCCACCTGTGTGGGAAAATCTTCTCCAACTTGGGACAGGACCTGATTAACTTCCGTGGTCGGATCGAGGATGATCTTTTGGGTCATCTGTTCATGGTCTATGTGGAAGATATGTTCAAAGGTATGTGAATAAGCCCCGTGTCCCACGTCATGCAGGAGGGCAGCACAGAGTGCTACTAGCCGTTCATCATCATTCCACAAGCCATCACCCGGAGTGACTTGGGGGTAGTTACGGGCAAAAAGATCACAGATTCGGCGAGTGATTTCATAGACACCGACGGAATGTGTGAAACGGCTGTGTTCAGCCCCATGGAAGGTCATGTTGGCGACCCCAAGCTGGCGGATGCGCCGAAGTCGCTGAAATTCGCGGGTGTTGATCAGATCAAGGATGACTTTGTTTTGGATATAGATATAGTTATGGATCGGATCACGTAAGACCTTTTCCATCGGCAGTAAAGTGCCGGAATATTGAAAATACACGGGGGCAGGCTCCTTCCTAAAGCGATTCGTTAAATAAAATTATTGTTAATTATAGCATAGGCTCGGGCTAACTTTTGAATCTCAGGGATGATCTCGCTATAATTAAACCAGACAATATGTGGATAGGAGAAAATGGGGATGGAGAAATATGACGTACAAGTCGAGATTACGACGCGCCAAGAAACCCACAACAAACAGGTAGAAAATTATCACCGAAAGTTTACCGGACAACTAGTGAATAAGGGAGAGGCAACCTACATTCGGTATCGTGAAGAAGATGGGACAAGAGTGATGTTCAAGCTGGTTACTGACGACCAGGTTATGTTGACGCGGACGACGGGACAACATCGAACGGCGTTGCAATTTGATACAACTGCAACCAAGGTTACCAACCACTACCACACCCCTTACGGAATGATTGAATTAGTGACGCGGACTACCCGGTTGGATCACGTCTTGGATCTGACCAAGCAACCACAGGGACACCTGGCGATAGATTATCGTTTATACCAAGGAATAAGCCTGTTAGGGGAATACAAAATTCGATTGCAATTTAAAGCCTAGTATTGTAGTATGAGAAGTAAACTGTTGAAAGGACGTGTACCAGGTTGGGACTTGAAAAATTCGCTGATATGAATAAAGATGAGCTGTCAATGATCGAAGTCGCTCATGAAATTTTGCAAGAACACGGGGATACATTGGAATTCGCTGATTTAACAAATAAGGTGCAGCAGTTCATGGGCAAGTCTGATGAAGATATTCGTGAACGCTTGACCCAGTTCTATACTGACTTGAATGTTGACGGCAGTTTCATTTCCCTGGGTGATAACATGTGGGGCTTGCGGAAGTGGTATCCATATGATTCCATCGATGAAGCTCTCGTTCATACCGATGATGACGATGAAGGTTCTTCAAGCAAGAAACACAAGCGTGTCAATGCGTTCTTAGCTGATGTTGACGATGACGACGATGATGTGATCGACTACAACGATGATGATCCAGAAGATACAGATCTTGATTCCGGCTACGACGATGATGACGAAGAAAACGACGAATTGAAGCAATACAGTAGTGACTTAGATGACTTTGGTGATGATGAAGAAGACGATGACTTACCAGATGGCATCGAAGGACAATTATCAGAATTGCAAGACGATGATGACGAAGACCAATTAAATTAATTTAATCAGGGCTAATCCTTGACGGAATAATCAAAGTTATGTAGACTGTTTCTTGGGCGCTTTACATGGTAGTGTAAAGCAAAGCAGTTCGAAATAAACAAGCTCCCTATTCTAGTGAGTAGGGAGCTTGTTGTTTTTATTTTATGTTCACCCACAAATTTATTTCAAAGGAGATCTAGCATGACCAAGTATATTTTTGTTACAGGCGGCGTTGTTTCTTCATTAGGGAAAGGGATCGTTGCCGCATCCTTAGGCCGCTTATTGAAGAACCGGGGCTTAAAAGTTACAATTCAAAAGTTTGACCCATATATCAATGTTGACCCAGGGACAATGAGCCCATACCAACACGGAGAAGTGTTTGTTACCGATGATGGGACAGAAACGGACTTAGACCTTGGTCACTATGAACGGTTCATTGATATTAACTTAAACAAGTATTCTAACGTAACCACAGGGAAGATCTACTCTGAAGTATTGCGTAAAGAACGGCGGGGTGATTACTTGGGTGCTACTGTCCAAGTTATTCCGCACATTACTAACATGATTAAAGAAAAGATCATGCGGGCCGGAACAGTTACTGACTCTGACATCGTGATTACTGAAATTGGTGGGACTGTTGGGGATATTGAATCTCAACCATTTATGGAAGCTATCCGCCAAATGAAAAAAGAAGTAGGCAATGACAATGTTTACTACATCCACACGACTTTAGTTCCATACTTAAAAGCAGCTGGGGAAATGAAGACCAAGCCAACTCAACACAGTGTTAAGGCATTGCGAGGCTTAGGTATTCAACCAAACATGTTAGTGGTACGGACTGAAAAGCCTATTTCCCAAGAAATGAAGAACAAGATCTCTAACTTCTGTGACGTAGAACCAGAAGCAGTAATTGAATCAATGGATGTATCTACTCTTTATCAGATTCCATTGAACTTACAAGCACAAAACATGGATCAAATTGTTTGTGACCACTTGAAGTTGGATGTGCCTGCTGCTGATATGACTGAATGGGTTGAATTACGGAACAAGGTTGAGAACTTGGCTGGTGAAGTTAAGATTGCCTTGGTTGGTAAGTATGTCAACTTGAAGGATGCTTACATTTCTGTTAACGAAGCTTTGAAGCATGCGGGTTACCAAATCAATGCTGACGTTAAGATCACATATATCGACGCAGAAAATATCACTGAAGACAATGTAGCTGCTACTTTAGCTCCATATGATGGCTTAATTGTTCCTGGTGGATTTGGGAGCCGTGGCTTGGAAGGTATGATCAAGTCTATCCAATACGCACGGGAAAATGACATGCCATTCTTGGGAATTTGCTTGGGAATGCAGATGGCAAGCATTGAATTTGCTCGGAATGTTGCGGGGATTAAAGATGCAACTACTGGGGAAGTTCATCCTGATGCATCAAACAAGGTGATCGACTTGATGTCTGACCAAGAAGATGTTGAAAACATGGGGGGCACACAGCGTTTAGGTGCTTATCCATGCAAGTTGAAGCCGGGTTCTCGGGCAGCTGCTTGCTATGGCAACCAGGAAGTAATTCAAGAACGGCACCGTCACCGTTATGAATTTAACAACAAATACCGTGACTTATTAGCCGAAAAAGGTTTAGTCTTTGCTGGGACATCACCTGACAACCGTTTGGTTGAAGTGATTGAAATTCCAGACAAGAAGTTTTTCATTGCAGCCCAATATCACCCAGAATTCCTTTCCCGGCCACAACGACCAGAAGGGTTATTTGCAGGATTTATCAAAGCTGCAGCTGGTAAATAAGCAAATAGATAGATAAAGAGACAGCGTCGTCAGATAGCCTGACGGCGCTGTTTTTTTCGGGTTGTAAGGATGGTGTAAAGAGCATTACAGGGAATAAATAAATTCATGAAAAAAGACAAATAAGATGTAAAAGACATTGAAACACCCGGGGCTATCTTATAAAATGAAAGAAAGTGTGCATTTTTATGACACACGGTGCGGAGATGAAGCCGCTAGGGCGGTGATTAAGCTCGCACAGACAATATTATTTTAGATGATTAATTGAGTGAGGATTTCAATAAAGATGAAGAAGTTAATTGTTAAAGGTGGCCAACAGTTACATGGCGAAGTTACGATTGGTGGGGCTAAAAATAGTACCGTTGCACTGATTCCAGCGGCGATTTTGGCAGATTCTAAGGTGAGATTTGATAATGTGCCGGACATTTTGGATGTGCACAACCTGATGCTGATCTTAGAATCAATGAATGTTTCATCGCACTTTAACCGTGGCAATTTAGAAATTGATCCAACCCAGATTCGGAAAGCCCCTCTTCCCGGCGATACTATTCGCAGTCTACGGGCTTCTTACTATTTTATGGGGGCATTACTTGGTCGTTTTGGTGAAGCAATTGTCGGTTTCCCTGGTGGGGACAATATTGGCCCACGACCAATTGATCAACATATTAAAGGGTTCAAGGCTTTAGGAGCAGAAGTAGAAGAAAAAGACAATGCGGTCCACATCAAAGCAGGTGCTGACGGGTTACACGGTGCAGAGATTTTCTTCGATTTGGTATCTGTGGGGGCAACGATTAATGTCTTGCTGGCAGCAGTTAAGGCCAAGGGAACAACGATTATGGAAAATGCTGCCCGTGAGCCGGAAATCGTTGATTTAGCAACCTTCTTGAACAATATGGGGGCGCATATTCGAGGTGCCGGGACAGATGTTATTCGAGTTGAAGGGGTTCCCTCTTTGAAGATGACTAATACCCACTCCATCATTCCTGACCGCATTGAAGCTGGGACTTACCTCTCCTTTGCAGCAGCAAACGGTAAGGGTGTTTTAGTGCGCAATCTTATCACTGAACACCTGGACCCATTTATCGCTAAGCTCAAAGAGATGGGAGTTACATTGGAGATCAATGAAGATAGCATTTACGTTCCAGGGGGCGACAAGTTGTCACCAGTTACGGTTAAAACAGCGCCATATCCTGGATTTGCGACTGACTTGCAACAACCAATCACGCCGTTACTGATGCGGGCACAGGGAAGTTCAAGTATTATTGATACTCTGTATCCCCAACGGGTTAAGCATATTCCGGAAATGCAACGGATGGGAGCTAATATCTCTAGTAAGGACGGAATCATCACGGTTAAACGTTCCCCTAATTTGATTGGGCAAACCGTTGAAGCAGGAGAGATCAGAGCCGGAGTTTCGATCCTAGGCCTGGCATTGATGGCTGATGGGGTAACAACAATCAATCGGGCAGACAATATCCTCCGGGGATATGAACGGATTATTGATAAGTTCAAGGGCTTATCAGTTGATTTGAAAATTGTTAATGAAGCTGAAAGTTTGCACAAATAAACAATAATAAGGTGGGGGATAATTATCGCAACATCGAAGAAACAAGCTAATACCCAACCGGCAGAAGGGTCAGATCGGACCCAGAAATTGCTAACTGTTACCGAACTGGAACAGTTGACTTTACGGGAGTTATACCAGTATGCACGGCAATATCAGGTGCATTATTATAGCCAAATGAGTAAGAAAGAACTAGTGTTGGCAGTAATTCGTGCGCAAGCTGATAAAGAAGGTTTCTACTATACTTCTGGAGTGCTGGAAATTCTGGCGGATGGCTATGGCTTTTTACGCCCGCTAAACTATGCGCCGTCACAAGAAGATGTGTATATTTCAAATTCACAGATCCGGCGTTTTGGCTTACGGAATGGAGACTTGGTGGCCGGGACTGCTCGACCACCACATCCAGGGGAACGCAAGTCAGGTTTGTTACGGGTTGACCAGGTTAATGGGAAAACACCCGATGAGGCTAAAGACCGGCCACACTTTCCGGCTTTAACGGCGGTTTATCCCAATCGGCAGATCAAGCTAGAAACGACTTCGCAACGGATTGCTACCCGGGCGATCGATTGTTTTGCTCCAATTGGTTTTGGACAAAGAGGATTGATTGTTGCTCCACCTAAAGCGGGGAAGACAAGTTTGATGAAGGAAATAGCCCAGGGCATTACTACTAATTATCCGCAGGCGCACCTGCTAGTTTTATTAATCGATGAACGCCCTGAAGAAGTTACTGATCTGGAACGAACGATTAACGGTGAAGTAGTCTATTCAACCTTTGATCAGAAACCTGAGAACCATATTCGAGTGGCAGAGCTGGTGTTGGAGCGAGCTATGCGTTTAGTTGAAGATAAGCAAGATGTAGTGATTTTGCTAGACTCTTTGACCCGATTAGCCCGGGCATACAACTTGACCGAACCACCGAGTGGGCGGACACTTTCTGGTGGTTTAGATCCAGCGGCTTTATATAAACCTAAGAAATTCTTTGGAGCAGCTCGTAATGTTGAAGAAGGTGGAAGTTTGACCATCTTAGCGACTGCTTTAGTTAACACTGGTAGCCGGATGGATGACATCATCTTCGAAGAATTTAAGGGAACAGGGAATCAAGAAATGCAATTAGATCGCGCTTTAGCTGAGCGCCGTATTTTCCCTGCCCTTGACCTCAAGAAGTTTGGAACGCGACGGGAAGAATTGCTCTTGGCAGAAGAAGACCTGGCCGCGGTCTGGAAGTTGCGGAAAAAGATGCGCGGAAATCCACTAAAGGATACCCCGTTAGTACTTAATATGTTACGTAATACCAAATCTAACCAAGACTTCATGGCCCAACTATCCCAATTAACGGGAAACTAAGCGGGAAAATTGTTGCATGGCTTGAGTATTCATGCTATCATGTTGTTTGTTGCAAAGAAAAGAAATACTAACTCTGGCCCAGCAAATGGACCAGGGCAAAGGAGAGTTTACTAATGAAACAAGGAATCCATCCAGATTACCATCAAGTTGTCTTCCAAGATTCAGCTACAGGTTACAAGTTCCTGTCTGGTTCTACTAAGACTTCTGAAGAAACAATTGAATGGGAAGACGGTAACACTTACCCATTGATTCGTGTTGAAATTTCTTCTGATTCACACCCATTCTACACTGGTAAGCAAAAGTTTACTCAAGCAGATGGCCGTGTCGATCGTTTCAACAAGAAGTACGGTTTTACAAACTAAACAGTTCAAAACTGCTGAAAAAGCCTGGTTATTGCAACCAGGCTTTTTTGTATTGATCCCATGCTATAATGAAGGTGGACTATGACCAAAAGGGGGAAATAGTAATGAAGAAAAAACATGATTGGTTTATGGAATTAGTTTTATGGCTAATGCTCTTTTTTGTTTTTTACAATGTAGTCGCGGGTACGGGGACCCTGCTGTTGAACATTGAAATGTTGATCGGGGCCATTATCTTGTATTTACCACGCTTATTAGCGCGAATTTTTCATTTCACTATTCCCTCAATGCTATATTTTTTCTATACATTATTTATTTTAGGCTCGGTATATTTGGGAACTGGCTTCCATTTTTACAGTATTCCTTACTGGGATAAGGGATTACACTTGATCTCTGGTGCTTTATTAGGCAGTTTTGCCCTATCATTGTATGGTGCATTGACCGATAATGAAACACAAAATCATCCGCAACGGGCCTTGATCTGTGTCTACATGCTATCATTTGCGATGTTTGCCGGAGTGGTATGGGAATTTTATGAATTTACTTGTGATGGGATTGCTAATTTAAACTTACAACGTTATCTTAGTGCCGGTCATGCCCTAGTGGGTCGGGCAGCGTTAATGGATACGATGGGAGACCTAATAGCTGATTTCATTGGAGGGATGGTGTTAACAGTATATACATATTTGCAGATGTGCCGTGATCCACTATGGATAAAGCAATTTTTCTTCCATAAAGATTGACGATAAAGGTGAGGACGAAATAACCCTTGCAGCAAGTTGTGGGGTTAAGCTCAAACGAGGGTTAGCGCAAAGGACGGCAACCTTCGTTCGCACTTAGATATTAGACTTGTGATTATTTCCATATTATCTGTGAAACAATAGTGCATAAAGACCGAGGCTGGGAGAAAACACTGTTTTCTCCCAGCCCCTTTTTGTGTGTTAATCAGTATGTTGGTGCCAAAATTTTTTCAAGGCCAGCTGCAGTTGCTGAGGAGAGTTTGTCAGCTGGAAATGTTGCCAGTGAGGCGGATAAAACTGAGTGTAGCGCGGGCTTGCAAAACGTTGGTCAATTAGGACGACCACTCCAACATCGTCTTCACCCCGAATGACACGCCCAGCAGCTTGGAAAACATTATTTAATCCCGGTAGCTGGTAAGCATACTGGAAACCATCGCGATGATGGGCAGTAAAATACTTACGTAGCTCATCTGTTTCGGGGTTGATTCGGGGGAGCCCTACACTGACGATTGCCACCCCGGCCAAACGGGATCCTTGAAGGTCAATTCCCTCAGCAAACATCCCTCCCAAAACGGCAAAGCCGACTAGGGATGAAGTTGGATTGGCAACGAAGTTAGCTAAAAAATTAGTGCGTGCTTCGTTGTCCATGGTTCCGGTTTGACAGACTGTTGCAATTTCAGGATAGTCACGATTAAAACGGGCTACTACTTGCTCAAGATAAGAATATGACGGTAAGAAGATCAGATAATTACCTGGATGGCTAGCAAGAAGCTGATAGATCGTTGCACTGACTTGTCCCAAACTAGCTGGACGTTTTTGGTAGGTAGTTTGGATATCATTGGTTACAAACAATCCCAGGTGGTCCGATGCGAAAGGTGAAGGTAGCTGGTACAGTAATCCTTGGTTCGTATCATCATCCAGGCCAAACATTTCCCGATAGTACGGTAAGGGCGAAAGTGTTGCCGAAAAAAGGACAGTCCCGCCCCCGAGATTGAGGGAATCAGCTAGCAAATGACTGGAATCTAGACAGATAGTCCGAATAGTGAGCTCATCATCTACAACGAGCAGGCGGGTGCGAAATGTTGGTCCATAATAATCATTGATCTTTAAAAAGGCGTGAGCTGTCAGAAAATAGTCCTTTATCTCGTCATATAATTCATCTTGCTGATGCTCCTTGAGCCAATCACTAGCAAACTCGCAAAAAGTATCTAAGCGCTTGTTAAAATCAGTGGCTGCTTCAGTCATCATCAGGGTCTCCTGGTGATACTTTTGGAGAGTGATCTTCAAAGCATCAAAACTATCTAATACCCGCTCCAGTAAATGAATTAAGCGTTGGCGGCGCCGGGGTTGGTCCTTGAGCTGACTTAGAAGGGGAACCAGCGTAGCAGAACTAATTTCCTTGGTGTACATCTGACGTGAGCGGTCAATTAGATTATGTGCTTCATCAACGAGAAAGACATTATGGGGGTCAGGCTGGGTGAAGAAACGTTGGAGATAGACCAGCGGATCAAAGAGGTAATTGTAATCACAAATTACCACGTCACAAAAAAGACTGATATCGAGTGAGTATTCAAACGGATCAACAGTATGCTTGCGAGCATAAGTCCAAATTGTTTCCGGGTCGATCAGCTGCTCATGCTGTAAGATGTCCAGCAGTGCCGGCCGGATCCGATCATAATAGCCTAATAAGAAAGGATTATCCTCATCGGCTAGGTCCCTTTCCTCTTTGAAGATGATTTGATCTTTAGCCGTCAAGACTACCATGTGGAGGTTGAGTCCGTGCTCATGGAGAAGCTTGATGGTATCGCGGGCGACCATGCGGGTAGAACGTTTCGCAGTTAGGTAAAAAATACGCGTGCACAGGCCAGCACCTAAAGCTTTAATGGCAGGAAAAAGTGTGGAGATAGTCTTGCCTGTCCCTGTTGGGGCTTCAACAAGGAGCTTTTTTTGACTAGCAATAGTGCGGTAAACGGCTGCGGCCAGTTCGTGTTGATTTTGGTGATAACTTGAAAAAGGAAATTTAAGTTGAGTGATAGCCTGATCCCGCTGGCGGTGGAGGTCAGCGACAAGATCGAGCCAGACTGCATAACTGGCAATGACATTATTAGTAAAGACCTTGACTTGATCACGGCTGACAGTAACGGATTTTTCCGTTATCTGTTTAGTTGTTGTCTGATAGTAAATTAAAGTTATTTTCAACTGGGGCAAGTCATATTTGGTCAGCAAAAGATGGGCATAGAATTTAGCCTGTGACCAATACAACTCTAAGGTGTTAGTAGTGAGATCTTTAAAAGCGACTGGCGAAGTTTTAATTTCCAAAATTTCACTGGGAAGATGGTCAGCATAGCGCACACCGTCAGCTCGCCCGTGAACCTGAATAGTATGGGCAGCATGGGTAAATTCGCCCTTGAGGTCCACTTCGGTAGCGATTGTAGCAGGCCACTTCTTTTGTAAAAGATGGTGAATTCGGGTTCCTTCCTGAGCAGAATGATCGTTGGAACTAGTAGTTACCAAATCGCCACCCTTGAGGACAAATTCGACAAGCTCGCGAATTCCAATTTTTTCTTTAATGTTAATATCCATCACTGACCACCTCTTAAGTAAAAAACTAACCGAATTAATTATACTATGGACGAGGGAGATAGACACAAATCTTGAAAAATGAAGCAAACCAGTGATTGCGAAAAAATGGCGTATAGATTAAAATATGATTAGTTAATACTAATGTGAGTGGGGAAGCAAGGTGAGAGTGATGGATAGCAAAGCAAAACGATTATTGGCTCATCATGTGATAAATATTTATCAAGTACAGATGCGACAGCTAGAGCAAAGTACAATGTTAGTAACGGCAACTCCGGGCCAAACGGTAGGACGGGGGATGCTACTTCCGACGATCATAGTCGAACAACGTGCACCATTGAGCCGCCTAAAGACAATTCCGAGTGATGTTAAGACAGGAATCATGAACTTTGCTAACCCGCTAGTTCCAGGAGGCGACTTCCAAAGTGGAATTGATGCTTCGGAAGCAGCATTGTGTCGCAATACATTTCTATATCCAGAGTTAAAACAAATGCGGCGAAAATATTATTATTACAATATTCAACACCTTAACGATTATTATTTTGTAGATCGCTTATTATACTCGCAAAAAATAAAAGTTCTAGGTGACGATGAATCGCTAAAGTTTCTCGATCATTTTCGCTATATTGATGTTGTCTCGGTCGCTGCCCCAAATGTCCGGGCAATGTTTTGTAATGGGATTAAACCGGATAAGCAGTTATTATACCGACATATTTATCGGCGCATTTTATGGACATTACGCTTATTCAAAAATCATCAGGTTCGGGTAGTAATTTTAGGTGATTTCGGATGCCAGCGGTCAGGAAATGATCCAGCACTAGTTGCGCAGGCATTTAGTCAAGCGTTGAAACGCCAGGAATTTCGCGAAGCTTTTACCACGGTGTACTTTGATATTAATCAGAATGCTAGGGCATATCATATTTTTAAAGAAACTTTACCAGCTACCTCACCGCAGCAAACAATCAAGTCTTCGACGGCGGTCTTACAATAATAGAAAACGGCAGGTCCACATTAAGTGGCCTGCCGTTTATTGGTTACTAGTAAGTAACCTGTTTGGGGTCTATAAAGATCCTTCAACTGTGCGAATGTTATTCACCACGCAGATTCTTAGCGTCTGCATCGATGCGGGCAAAACCAGAACCAGCAGCTGGCTTAGGTTGCTTTTGCCGGGCTTCCATAGCCTTCCGTGCCATTTCCTTACGTTCTGCCTTACTTAGCTTCTTTGCCATAATCATTCGCCTCTTTCTGCAAAGAAATTAATTGATAATCTCTCTACACCTTTATTATAGAACGATTTTTAAAAAGTGCAAAAGTTTCCTTATTTAGGGGGTGGATTACCAGTTATAATAGAAAAAATAATGTAGCATGACTATTGAAATAATAATTTAAGATGAGGTGATTAAACTGGCAGTAACAATCAAGATGACCCAGGAATTAGCATCACCAATTTACCAAGATGCGCTGGCAATTAGGAAAAA
Organism: Ligilactobacillus saerimneri DSM 16049; assembly: GCF_000423265.1. Taxonomy (GTDB): domain Bacteria; phylum Bacillota; class Bacilli; order Lactobacillales; family Lactobacillaceae; genus Ligilactobacillus; species Ligilactobacillus saerimneri. The sequence goes on from NZ_AUHQ01000006.1 coordinate 42,384, forward strand.
GGTTTTTGTGGAGGAACAAGGAGTTGATATCAGTTTAGAAATTGACGGTGAAAAAGGACCTTATCACTATGTTTTGTATAATGACGGAGTTGCTGCGGCTACCGGACGTGCTTCATGGGAAAACGGTGGCTGGCATATTCAACGAGTAGCTACCCGGAAACAATATCGTGGTTTGGGCTTTGCCCGGCAGTTGTTAACTAAGATTGAAACTGATGCCCGACAGGCAGGAGCAAAATTTTTAACTTTAGGAGCCCAGGATACTGCTCAGGGCTTTTATACTAAGCTAGGATACCAGGTAGTGGGAGCCGGCTTTATAGATGCGGGTATTCCCCACCACCGGATGGATAAAAAACTTGAATTTTAACTGTTTTTGGTTTATAGTAGCAGACATGCGATGAGTCGAGAGGGATCAGGCAATACATTGAGTATTGTTTTGCTGCGGCAACTAGTGATCAAACTTTTGATAAGCGGGGCACATTAGTCACCGGATTGTGACGTGTCTGTAGATTAGTGTTGTGGAGCACTAGCTACTCTTTGCTATTACTGGTGAGGACCGCATGATAGAGGTTAGCAAGAACTTGTTCTTGCTAGCCTCTTTTTGATATTAATAATTTTCAAATATAGGGCGGAAAGCTTTATCCCGATATTTTTCTCTGGTATGCTGAAAATAAAAAGTTTAAGGAGTGATTTTGATGGGATTAATCATTACAATTGTTGTTATTATCCTATTGGTAGGCGGATATATTGCGCTATACAATGGCTTGCAAACGGCCAAGGTTCATGCCGAGGAAGCTTGGAGCCAGATTGATGTCCAACTCAAGCGGCGGAATGATCTGATTCCAAACTTAGTCGAAACTACTAAAGGGTATGCGAAGCATGAAAAAGAAACTTTGAGTCAAGTTATTCAGCTGCGGAATCAGTTAGCCGAATTGCCAACAGATGCACACCAAGAAAAGATGGCAGTTTCTAACCAGTTAACTAGTTCATTGAAGAGTATCTTTGCTTTAGCAGAAAGTTATCCAGATTTAAAAGCTAACCAAGAATTTGGCAAATTAATGGAAGAATTAACTAATACGGAAAACAAGATTGCTTACTCTCGGCAATTGTTTAACAGTTCGGTAGCAGTTTTCAACAAAAAACTGGTAACTTTCCCTTCCAATATGGTTGCTAAATTTCACCACTTCACTAAGATGGATTATCTGGAAGTTCCTGTTGCAGAAAAAGCAGCCCCAAAGGTATCATTTTAGAAATTAAGGAGTGAAATGGATGCTGTACCAGCAGATTAGAAATAACAAAATTAAGACATTTGGGGTAATGTTTTTCTTTATGCTACTTGTCACTTGTGTTGGGGCGGCAGTTGGGTATATCTTTATGGGTAGTACCCGTGGTGGAATTCTACTAGCGGTGATTCTAGGCTTGGTCTATATGTTCGTGATGATGGGGCAATCAACAGCTGTTGTGATGCAAATGAATAATGCACAGCCAATTACAGACGCCAGCCAGGCCCCAGAGCTGTGGCATACGGTTGAAGATATGGCGCTTGTGGGACAAGTGCCGATGCCAGCTGTGTATATCATTCATGATCCTAGCCCCAATGCATTCGCTACGGGGCCGGACCCAGAGCATGCAGCAGTGGCAGCAACGACTGGCTTGTTAGACCGGTTAAACCGAGAGGAATTAGAAGGGGTTATCGCCCATGAAATTTCTCATATCAAGAACTATGATATTCGCTTGCAGACAACCGCAGTGGTATTGACAGCTGTTGTTTCAGCTCTGATTAATATGGGGATGAATTCCTTTATTTGGGGTGGTGGCCGAAGACGTGATGACCGTGAGGAAAGTAACCCACTGGATATTGTCATGCTGATTTTGGCACTATTGGCAGTGGTCTTAGCGCCATTGGCGGCAACCCTGACCCAATTAGCATTATCGCGTAATCGCGAATATTTAGCCGATGCTTCGGCAGTGGTTTTAACTCGTAATCCATACGGGTTAATCAGTGCGTTGGAAAAAATTAGTAATAGTCAACCGATGAGGGCTGCTAATGTGGGAAGTGCTTCGTTATACATTGCCGACCCATTTAAACAGCGGTCATGGAGTCAACTTTTTGCGACGCATCCACCGGTTGCTGATCGCATTGCCCGGTTAGAAAAGATGTAGAACGGATAGGAGTGGAGTATTAGTGAGAGGTAATCTGATTTATATTCACGTCGAAAATATATCACACATGGCACTGACATATGGTGTTACGACCAATGATTTTGTGACAGCGATGCGAGCGATGAACGGATTGCCACAAAATTTACTGCTCCTCTCTCCAGTTGATGCTAACCAAGAAATAGATATTAATACTGGGTTTAATATTGTAACGGGGCAGAATAGTGTGCACGATTATCTAAGTAATAAGCAGAATGTTAATATGCGGTGGTTAGACTTTGATGATCAACATGATTTAGAGCAGTTGACTCCGATTGAAATTGCCGGCATGTTGTACTTAGGTCATGCATATATGCATATGCAGTCGCCGTTTTATTATAAGCTCCAAAACCAGTATGCTTTCTTAACATTACCTAACGGAGCTTTGAAAGTTTACTATCGGCATATGAAGCAACTTGATCGGGTTTTGGCATATAGCTTTACTAGCCATGTGGCCACTGCTTTTAGAGAAAAACGGCGGTTATTCTTCTTACAACGACCGTTAAAATTTGCTCTCTTTCCTTTTGAACTCTCACAAAAACTCCATGTGTTATACAGTGACGGAGCAGTGTTTAACTTTGATGGGATGAAAGTGAAAAATGGGCAGGTCACTGTGCCAATTTTAGTGGCACCAGATACGATATACCAGGTTAAATGGCATGAACCAACGATGCTGGTAGAGCGTTCGCGTCCAGCAGCTAATCTGATTTATTCGCTGAAAAGTCAGGAATGGAAACTGGAAGTAACTGATCAAGAATTGTTTACAACCCAATATTTATAGAGTAGGGGCTGGGAGAAAACACTGTTTTCTTACCGGCCTCGGTCTTTATGCACCGATGTTTCTCCCTCACTTTATTTGCTTTCTGGCACTAGACGTAATATACTACTAATTCTATGTACCTGATATGTGATTGTGATACAATGAGATGGAACTCTTTGCATGATCTATAAATATATTTTTATGTTGACGGCCAAAAAAGCCAGAAAGGGAGATTTAGCATGAAAATGCAGTTAGCAGAGATTGCTAGTGCACTAGGTTTAGAAGCGCAACCGGGGTATGAACAGGTAATGGTAACTAGCGTGAGCTTTGATAGTCGGAGCTTAACAGCTGGAGCACTTTTCGTGCCTCTTACCGGGGAACATGATGGGCATAACTATATTGAAGCAGCCCAAGCCAACGGTGCTGTTGCCACTTTATGGCAACAGGATCACCAAGGGAAACGTCCACAGGGAATTTATACATTAGAAGTAGCAGATACTTTGACCGCATTGCAACAGCTTGCCCAATACTATCTGCACAAAATCAACCCCCGCGTTGTTGCTGTAACGGGTAGTAATGGGAAAACTACTACCAAAGATATGACCGCTGCTATCCTCCAACGAGGATACAATGTTCAAAAAACCTACGCTAATTTTAACAACCAAATCGGGGTCCCCACAACGATCTTGGGGATGGAGCCGAATACAGAAGTACTGGTGGTTGAAATGGGCATGGATCACTTTGGTGAACTGGACCACTTGAGCCGGCTAGTCGAACCAGATGTTGCTGTTATTACTATGATTGGTGAGGCACACATCGAATTTTTTGGAACACGGGCTAAGATTGCTGATGCTAAGATGGAAATTACACATGGCTTGGCCGAAGATGGTCTTTTGGTTTATAACGGAGATGAACCGTTGTTGCGGCAAAGGACACAGAAATTAATCCAAGCGACAACGACTTTTGGCTTAAATGACGAAGATAATTTGCAAGCAACGAATGTTGTTAGTGATAGTCACCAGACTGCTTTTCGGGTTTTAAAATGGCCTGAATACGATTTCACAATCCCGATGATTGGTGCTTACAACGTTAATAATGCATTAGCAGCATTGGCGGTGGGAGATTATTTTCAAATTCCAGTGGCAGAAATGCAGCTAGCATTACAGGACTTTGCCCTGACCAAAAACCGTACTGAATGGGTTGATGGTAATCAAGGCGAACGGATCCTGAGTGATGTGTATAATTCTAATCCAACTGCGGTTAAAGAAGTTTTAGCTGCATTTGAAAACAACGTTACAACCACAGGTAAGCGGATTGTTGTTTTAGGGGATATGCTGGAGCTGGGTGAACAAGGACCAGCGTTACATGCTGGAATTGCTCAAGCGATTAATCCGGATGCTATTGCAAGCGTATATTTATGCGGTCCGTTAATGAGCAACTTACGCGACGCTTTATTAGCTAAGATGCCAGCAACTGCTATCCATTACTACGATACTAATGATAAAGCAAGTTTGATTGCTGACTTAAAAGCAGAGATTGCACCTGATGATTTAGTGCTCTTGAAGGGAAGTCATGGGATTCATTTGGAAACTGTATTGGCAGCCCTGACAGAGAGTAAAGAATAGAAATATAAAACACAGATCATTCTTCCAATTGAGTTGGTAATAATCGGTATATACTGAGGAGGAATTTGATTGAAATTTGGAGACTTAGGTCTTGATAGAGATTTATTAAAAGCAGTTGATCGAAGTGGCTTCGAAGAAGCTACTCCAATCCAAGAGCAGACTATTCCCTTGGTCTTGGCGGGACTGGATGTTATTGGACAGGCACAGACAGGAACGGGGAAAACAGCTGCTTTTGGCTTGCCATTGTTACAGCATTTAGATCCGGACTTGCATGAAGTACAAGCGGTAATTATCTCACCGACGCGGGAATTAGCAGTTCAAACGCAAGAAGAAATTTATCGTTTGGGTAAAGAAAAGCGTGCACGGGTTCAAGCCGTGTATGGTGGAGCCAACATTCATCGGCAAATTAAAGCACTTAACCGGGGGACACAGATTTTGGTGGGAACGCCTGGGCGATTATTAGACCATATCCAACGGAAAACGGTCGATTTACGTCATGTTCAAATGTTGGTTTTGGATGAAGCAGATGAGATGCTCGATATGGGTTTCGTGGAAGATATTGAAAACATCATCCATGCTTTACCAGCTCAGCGCCAAACACTGCTTTTCTCAGCAACAATGCCACAACAGATCTTACGAATTGGCGAACGCTTCATGCACGATCCACAGATTGTTAAGATCAAGGCCAAGGAATTGACAACTGATTTAGTAGATCAGTACTTTGTTAAGGCAAAAGACTATGAGAAATTCGAAATCATGACCAGGTTGATTGACATTCAGGCTCCGGACTTGACGATTGTCTTTGGGCGAACAAAACGCCGGGTCGATGAAGTTGCTCGCGGGTTAGAAGCCCGGGGGTATAATGCCGCTGGAATCCATGGCGACTTGACCCAACAACGGCGAATGGAAATTTTACGTAAGTTTAAAGAGGGTCAACTAGATATTTTAGTGGCCACTGATGTGGCAGCGCGCGGATTAGACATTTCTGGGGTCACGCACGTGTATAACTATGACATTCCGCAAGATCCAGAGAGCTATGTTCACCGCATTGGCCGGACTGGTCGGGCTGGGAAGCACGGTGTGTCAGTAACTTTTGTTACTCCGAATGAAATGGATTATTTACGGGTTATCGAGCACCTGACTAAGAAGCGGATGACGCCACTTAAACCGCCAACGGAACATGAAGCCTTTATTGGACAGTTGGCGACAGCGTTCGAAGATATCGAAAAGTTAGTGAATAACACGGATACCGACAAGTTCCGTGATCAAGCTGAACAGTTATTAGCCCAGTATGATGCGCTTGACTTAGTGGCAGCGATGCTTAATAACATGACTAAGGATGATCCGGAAAAAGTTCCGGTTAAAATTACTCCTGAACGGCCATTACCACGGCGGCGGAAACAAGGTAGTTTCCACAAGAATCGCCGGTATAGTGGTTATCGGAATAATGGTGATCGGCGTTCGCGGACTTTCAATAAGAAGCGTAAGCATTTTAATAGGTAATCAGTGATAATTAAGAATGGGAGTGGAGAATTGCATCCAGCAACTTCACTCCTTTTTGAATGGCAATTCTTAAGTTAATATTTAGAACTTTCTGCTAGAATGTAGAGTAGTATTTAAAGGAGGAAAAGAGATGCTTATAGGATTAGGCAATGATGTTGCGGATATTAAACGTGAGCAAGAAATGTTGGCAAGCGGACGCCTAGACCGTTTTGCTGAGCGAGTTTTGACACCTGAGGAGTACCGCGTATATGCTACTTTTCCTCCGCGGCGGCGTTTAGAATATGTGACTGGACGTTTTTCAGCCAAAGAATCATACGCCAAAGCATTGGGAACGGGGATTGGCAGCCACGTTTCCTTCCAAGATATAGAGATCTTGAACGATGAACAGGGACGACCAGTAATCACAAAACATCCGTTAATAGACCAGGCTCAGGCGTGGATTTCTATTTCCCATACAACGGACTATGTGACGACCGTCGTAATACTAGAGAAAAAGGAAGATGATTGATAATGGTAGTCGCACGGCATCGGGGGACAAAGATTACAGTGGACTTGGGGGCAATCAAAGCAAACATTCGCACAGTCCTACATACGTTACCAGCTGACCAGAAGCTATTTGCTGTCGTAAAAGCTAATGCATACGGGCATGGCCTGGTTCCCGTAGCGTACGCCGCTAAAGAAGCTGGCGCCGCGGGTTTTTGTGTGGCAGTAATTGATGAAGGGGTTGCCCTGCGGGAAGCAGGACTCAATGAACCCATTTTGATTTTAGGGGTTAATCCAGTAACAGAAGCCCCATATATTGCAGCTAATGACTTATCAGTGGCTGTGGGGTCACTTGAATTTTTACAGGAAGCACTGCCATTATTGGCAGAGCAAGGATTACGGTTAAACGTTCATTTGGCTTTAGATACTGGGATGGGGCGGATCGGCTTTCGTCAGCCAGAAGCTGTTCGGCAAGCCGAAGAGTTCATGCGAGCACATGCGGAACAGTTTCGATTTGAAGGAGTATTTACTCACTTTGCAACTGCTGATATGGTTGACACTACGTACTTTAATCACCAAAAGCAAGCTTTCTACAAATTAGTAGGGGCTTTGGATGAACTCCCACCTTATGTGCATATTACTAATTCTGCTGCGTCTTTGTGGCACCAACAAACGGCAGGTAATATGATTCGATTTGGAATTGCAATGTACGGTCTCAATCCTTCCGGCCGTGAAATGGCTCCTACATATGCATTACGACCGGCATTGTCATTGACTAGTGAAGTTGTTCATGTCAAAAAAATCACTGCTGGTGATTCAGTGGGTTATGGCAAGACTTATACTGCAGGGCAAGATGAATGGATTGGTACTGTTCCGATGGGCTATGCCGATGGATGGTTGCGACGTTTACAAGGGTTTAAAGTCTTAGTGGATGGCGAAGAATGTGAGATTGTAGGACGAGTATGCATGGATCAGTTTATGATCCGCCTACCTCACGCTGTTAAGTTAGGTACGAAGGTTACCCTAATCGGGCGGGATGGTGATGCCCAAATCACTGCCCAAGATGTTGCAGATTACGTTGGGACAATACATTATGAAATTCTATGTGGGCTTAGCCACCGTGTCCCCCGCGTTTATCGTGATTAAACCGATAACAATTGACTTTAGCTGGGAAGGAACTTATGGTAATCTTAAGGTATAAAATCTGTACGATGCTATTTGTACTGGGTAAGTGAGGGATTTGTCGTGATGAGAGAACGCAACGATGAATTATTCAATTGCACAAACTTTGCTTTATATTGTTCGTTTTATTCGGTTGATGAGGCAACCATTAAAGAAGATCCTGTTGTGGCTGATTATGTGGCTGCTCACCGGGAAGCTTTGGAGGCTCTTATTGCTGGATATGGTGAGATGGGAAATCTCAATCAAGAAATCTGCGCTGAATACCTGGGGATTGATTGTCCGGGGATAGGTGACCTCAGCGACAAATAGACTCGTTATCGAAAAGAGGGAGTAGATGGCGACAAGCATTAGTCGGGGAGATATCTTTTATGCGGACTTATCACCGGTTGTTGGTTCAGAACAGGGAGGAATGCGCCCAGTTTTAGTTATTCAAAATAATATCGGCAACCGGTTTAGTCCAACGGTGATTGTCGCTGCGATTACTTCGCGGATCAGTAAAACAAAGATGCCGACCCACGTAGCCGTGAGTGCCAGCAAGCATGGGCTTGAAAAAGATTCTGTGATCTTGGCTGAGCAGTTACGGACCATAGATAAGCAGCGGCTCAAAGAAAAGATTACCCATGTCCATGAACAAACCATGGAAAAGGTCGACTACGCACTCCGCGTGAGTATCGGGTTGACCAAGTTACATACAACACCGCATTCTGCTAAATAATCCAAGTAAAACAGGTACTTAAGACGGGACAAAAAGTACATCGAAACGATGCCTTTTGTCCCGTCTAACTTTTTGGTGGGGGAACTTGCTGGAAAAGAAGAAAACAGGTACACTTGACTTAGTTAGAAAGTTTTTAAAGTAGCTCAGTATTTTCAAGAAAGAAGGATTTTCATGAGTTTAATTAATTGTGAAATTACGGATTTTACTGCTCAGGCTTATCAACAAGGGGACTTCAAGACAGTAACTAAACAAGATGTTCTTGGCAAATGGAGTATTTTCTTTTTCTATCCAGCTGATTTTTCATTTGTTTGTCCAACGGAATTAGAAGAACTCCAGGAATATTATTCGGCCTTTCAAAAAGAAGGGGCTGAGATTTACTCAATTTCTGAAGATACTGAGTTTTCCCACATGGGATGGGCACAACAGTCAGAAAAGATTGGGAAAATTGCTTATCCAATGTTAGCCGATCCAACTGGCAAACTAGCTCGTGCGTTCGATGTTTTGAACGAAGAAGAAGGCTTAGCCTACCGTGGGGTCTTTGTGATTGATCCTGAAGGTAAGATTCAAGCTTACCAAGTATACGGGGACGGAATTGCACGGAGTGCCCAAGAAATTTTACGGACTTTACAAGCAACCAAATTTGTTGCTAAATATGGGGATAAGGTTTGTCCAGCTGGTTGGAAGCCAGGGGATGAAGGTTTAGGCACCGGTACTGATTTGGTTGGCAAACTGTAAAATTGGTGATTATAAACATAGAATATTTAGGTATGCTGTGAGTGGAAAATAACCTTTGTGACATTGTGGTTATTTTCGCGATATCTGTGTCCTATTAGTTAATAAAAAACGAGGTTGATAGGAAAACTTTGTTTTCTTTCAACCTCGTTTTTGTGTACTTATTAAAGAGCTAAAATCGTGTAAGTTTTGCAGTAGCTAGTCAAAAGGATATTTTCCAGTGATTATGCAAAAAACTTGTAGGAGATTGGCTATAAAAAAACCCCATCCCATGAATGGATGAGGCAAAAGATGACTACCAGTAAAGGGAACTTCCCCTAGTTAGTCAGGAAATTAAGCTTGAAGATCTTCAATTTCAGAAACTTTGAAATTCTTGCGCTCAAGTGCGTCAACAATTCTTTCCATCCGTTCGTGGGTAATGTTAGCTGGTAAAGTGAATAGTACCCGCCGTACTAACTCTCCTTGAACGTCTAAAGTCATACAGTTAGCAATCGTAGTGTACTTGGTGATGATCTTAGCCATATCAACCAAATCGCCTCGTTCACCAGAGGAAACAACAGTTAAGACATAGGAACCAACGTTAACATTCCATGATTGAGATAACATCTCTAGTAACTTGGCATGAGTCAAGATCCCGTAGAAGTGATTTTCATTATCCAAAACTGTGATGTAAGGAAGATCTTTAATGGTAAAGAAGATCTTAAAGAAAGCATCATCAATATTAACAAACTTAGTTGCATTCTTTAAGAGATGGGTAACAGGGAGAGACATGTCACCACCCCGTGACTTATGCCGGTAAATGTGCATCTTGTAGATATTGCCACGGAAAAGATTACCCGTTTTATCAAGGACAGGCACACACCGGAACCCGGAGTCTTCTAAGATTTTGAGTGCCTCTTCAAGAGTAATATCTTCGGGCACAGTTGTTAATTCAGCTTTAGGTCTGACCAAAGTTTTCAGTAACATTTGAATCCCTGCTTTCTGTCATTAGTGTTTAAGTCAATCATACCATATTTTCACAAAAATCTAATTAAATAATTATAGAAATCAAAAGTGAATGGGAAATAACTTTTGCAGCCAGGTATTGAGTTATGCTCGGATAATGACGTAAAGTGTGGTGGTCTTCGCTCGTACTTAGATACTAGCCTTGCGGTTATTTTTCCCGATATCTGTGAAACATTAGTGAATAAAAAAGACTGGGGGAAAACGTTGTTTTCTCCCAGCCTCGTCGTCAAGAATAGATTTAATAACTTTAGTTCTTATTAGCAAGAGCATTCATGCCGTCAGTTAATACTTGCTTCAAAGTAGCAGCTGAGGCAGTCATCTTAGCTTGTTCAGCTTCATTCAGTGGGACCTCGATAATTTGGCGTAAACCATTACCATCGACAACCCCTGGTGTACCAATATAGATATCGTTTAATCCATATTGACCGTCCATGTAAGCAGAAACAGGCAACACAGCACCCTCATCCCGGAGGATAGCTTTGGAGATCCGAGCTAAGGCTGTAGCAACTCCATAGAAAGTTGCTCCTTTGCGGTTAATAATTTCGTAGGCCTTGTTGCGTACCTGATCTTCCATTTCATCTAATTGGGCAGCAGTGATATTGTTTTCTTGTGCCCAATCCAGGAATGGTTTACCCCCAATAGTAGCAGCTGAGTATGCAGCAAATTCAGAATCTCCGTGTTCACCCATGATGAAAGCGTGAATTGAGCGCGGATCGTTGATCCCAGTCATTTTAGCGATAGCAGCCCGTAACCGTGCAGTATCGAGGGAAGGACCAGAGCCGATAACTTTGTGCTTAGGAAAACCAGAGAGTTTCCAAGTAGCATATGTCAAGATATCAACAGGGTTAGCAGCCACAAGGAAGATCCCATCGAAACCAGATTCTATGATAGGTTTAACGATAGTAGACAAGATACCTAGATTTTTGTTAACTAAGTCTAACCGTGTTTCACCAGGTTTTTGCGGTGCACCGGCAGTGATGACAACCAAGTCAGCATCTTTGCAATCAGCGTATTCAGCAGAATAGATTTTCTTTGGGAAAGAAAAAGCAGTTGCATCTTCCAAATCCAAAGCATCACCGATTGTCCGCTCTTTAGCAATATCGATAATGCCAAACTCTTCTGCGACACCTTGTAGGGCCATAGCATAAGCATAGCTAGATCCAACAGCGCCGTCGCCAATTAACATAACTTTTTGGTGATTTGCATTCTTTACCAAGTAACATCGTCCTTTCGTCTTGAGATAATAATTCAATCTATAAGAACAGTATAACAGTTTCAATAAAAAATAACACTTATTTTGATTGATAAACGCCGATATGATAGCGATTAATCACTATAAACGAATATTAATATGCAAAAAAGCGGAAATAAACTCTTTCTAAAAGGGGTATGCTATACTTAAACAAAGAAAAACGTCCCCAACTGGAGACCGAAGCGGTCGCCGGGTTTTTTGGTATGGATAAAATGGAGTGATTTGTGATGAAAATGGTTGTAGGCTTGGGCAATATTGGGAAAAAATACGAAGCAACGCGGCATAATGTAGGATTTATGGTTGTCGATGAGTTGGCACAAGTGTATGGAGCAACTTTTGCTAAGGAAAAGATGAATGCTCTGGTAACTGAGATTTTTATTGCTGGGGAAAAAGTGTTACTGGTTAAGCCAACAACATATATGAATGAATCTGGACGTGCTGTTCGTCCGTTAATGGATTTTTACAAAATTCCCGTCGAAGACATTATCATTTGTCATGATGATATGGATTTAGATATTGGAAAGTTACGCTTGCGTCAAAAAGGATCTGCAGGCGGACACAACGGGATTAAGAGTATTATCAGCCATGTTGGAACGCAAAGCTTTAAGCGGCTACGGGTCGGCATTGGACACCCAGATAAAATGACCGTGGTTGACTGGGTATTATCGCGTTTTAGTCAGGCCCAAAAAGCAGTAATCACGGATACGATTGCAGATGGAGTAGCTGCGATTGAGGAATGGGTTAAGACGGACAATTTTGCTAAAGTGATGAATGATCATAACTAAAAAAGATCAAAGGGTATGAAAGGAGGGAATGTACGAAATGCAGTTAGATCACCTTTTGGACGGCGTCCCTGAGTATGCTAAGTGGCGCGATCACTTACCAGCAGCAGGACGCTATCAACTGACAGGATTGCTGGATTCAGCTAAAACAATGGCTTTGGTTGATTTGTGGCGCCACCGTTCGCAACCATTAATGATTGTCGTGGATGATTTATACCATGCACAAAATTTGGTTGCTGACTTAACAAACTTGGTCGCTGCTGAAGACGTTGAGATGTTTCCCGTTGAAGACTTGATGGCGGTCGAGATGGCAGCTAGTTCCCCTGATTTTCGTCGCCAAAGAGTAAGGGCGTTGGATGCTTTGGTACGGGAAAAACACAAGATTATTGTAACCACGGTGGCGGGGATACAACGTTTTTTGCCCCAGCCACAAGCGTGGCAAGACTACCAGGTGCAATTGGAATTAGGTCAAGACTTAGATCTTGAACGGACCCTTGCCCGCCTGAGCGTAATGGGATATCAACGGCAAAAAATGGTATTAAAGCCAGGAGAGTTTGCTGTACGAGGATCAATCTTAGATATCTATCCGTTAGATGGAGAAAACCCAATTCGGGTAGATTTATTTGACACAGAAGTTGACTCTTTACGCACTTTTGATGTAGCAGAACAACGGAGTATTGCTAATATTGATCGGGCAACGATTATTCCGGCGACTGATTTTATTGCTAGTTTCGAAATGCTCAACCGTGCAGCGGAACAAGTAGAAAAAAAGTACCAATCTGCTGTAAATAAAACTCAGGATCAAGAGCTGCAGGAACAAATGCAGCAGTATTTTCCTCCGGTGGTGGCTGCTCTTAAGCGTGGAGAACTTGTGGCAGAGTACTTGCCGTTAAGTGAGATGATTTTTACACAGCCGGCAAGTGTGATTAATTATGTTCCTGCTGGAAGCATTATTGTTTATGATGACTATAATCGTTTGCTAGACCATGCCGAAAAAATGCGACTGAATACCGCCCAGTGGCAAACTGAGCGAATGGCAAGCGGACGATTGCTACCTAACCTTGCGTTACATCATGATATTAGAACTCTCCAAAAAGCAGATCATCAGCACCTGATTATTTTTAATTCGCTTTTTGCTAAGGGTATGGGACGGATGACACTTGATGGAACAGTGGAAGTCAAAACCCGGGCAGTACAACAGTTTTTTGGGCAGATGCCACTGCTCAAAGTAGAAACAGATCGCTGGCATAAGCAAGGACAAACAGTTGTTTTGTTGGTTAGTGACCCTAAGCGTATTCCCAAATTAGAGCAAACCTTAGCGGACTTTAAAATACCAGCTATTGTTACACCGGCAACAGCCCTGCAACCTGGGACATCCCAGATAGTTGAAGCCAGCCTAACCAAGGGTTTTGAGCTTCCAGTTGCTAAAGCAGTTATACTAACTGAATATGAGTTATTCCCTAAAACGACCAAGAAACGTCCCCGGCGGCTAACGATGAGCAATACCGAGCGGTTGAAAAGCTACAAAGATCTCAAAGAAGGCGACTATGTAGTACATGTCAATCATGGGATCGGTCGGTACATTGGGATGAAGACTATGGAAGTCCAAGGAAAGCACCAGGATTATATTACGATCGAATATCAAAAAGATGATCGTTTATTCATCCCAGTGACACAATTAGACCGCATTCAAAAATACGTTTCTGCTGAAGGAAAGCCCCCTCACATTAATCGGCTTGGAGGCAGTGAATGGAAGAAAACTAAACACCGAGTGGCTAACAAGATCGAAGATATTGCGGATGATTTGATTGCTTTATATGCCAAGCGGGATTCTGAAAAAGGGCATGCTTTCCCGCCCGATGATGATTACCAACGCGAATTTGAGGATGCGTTTGCGTATACAGAAACGCCTGACCAGTTACGGTCAGCAAAAGAAATTAAAGCGGATATGGAGAAGCCAAAACCAATGGATCGTTTGTTGATTGGTGATGTTGGCTTTGGAAAAACGGAAGTTGCTTTGCGGGCTGCTTTTAAAGCGGTAGAAGATGGAAAACAAGTTGCTTTACTGGCCCCGACAACGGTACTTGCACAACAGCATTACGAAACAATGATTGAACGTTTTAATGATTTTCCGGTAGAAATTGGAATTTTATCGCGTTTTAGCACCTCCAAGCAGGTCAAAGAAACTTTAACTGCTCTTAGAGAGGGGAGACTAGATATCATTGTTGGTACCCACCGATTGTTGTCAAAGGATGTACAGTTTGCTGATTTAGGTTTATTAATTATCGATGAGGAACAACGGTTTGGTGTCAAGCATAAAGAACGTCTCAAAGAATTACGCACTAACGTGGATGTATTGACTTTAACGGCAACACCGATTCCACGAACACTGAATATGTCAATGCTTGGAGTGCGGGACCTATCAGTTATTGAAACACCACCGCAAAACCGGTATCCAATTCAAACTTATGTTATCGAGCAAAACTATGGTGTGGTTGTTGATGCTATTAGGCGGGAACTTGAGCGGGGAGGCCAAGTATTTTATCTCCATAACCGTGTAGAAGATATTGAGCAAGTAGTTCATTTCCTCAATGATTTAGTTCCAGAAGCACGCATAGTTGCGATTCATGGTCAGATGACAGAAGCACAATTAGAGCGGACATTGTTTGACTTTATTGCTGGAGAGTATGATGTGCTAGTGACAACAACAATTATTGAAACAGGGGTTGATATCCCTAATGTTAATACATTACTGGTAGAAAACGCTGACCGGATGGGGCTTTCACAGCTTTACCAGTTACGGGGCCGGGTTGGACGGTCGAACCGAGTGGCATATGCATACTTTATGTACCAACCCAACAAAGTATTAACAGAAGTAAGTGAAAAGCGCCTCGAAGCGATTAAAGATTTTACGGAACTTGGTTCAGGGTTCAAAATAGCAATGCGGGACCTAGCTATACGAGGGGCTGGTAACCTTTTAGGTAAACAGCAACATGGGTTTATTGATTCAGTTGGGTACGATCTTTATGTTGAGATGCTCAATGAAGCGATTGCTAAAAAGCGGGGGCAGCATGTTACTCCTAAGACAAATGCGGAAATCAATTTGGACATTGAAGGTTACCTTCCTGCTACCTACATTGCTGATCCCCAACAAAAAATTGAAATCTATAAGCGGATCAGTCAATTTGAAAATGAGGCCCAATATCGGGAAGTACAAGATGACCTAATTGATCGCTTTGGTGAGTATCCTCAAGCAGTGGCTAATTTGTTAGAAATTGGTCTCCTTAAAGTTTACGCTGACCAGGCGTTGGTTGAGGAGATCCAACAAAAGGGCAGGCGAATTAACGTAATATTTACTGCAACCAAGACCCAGCAGGTAATGCCAAAGCAACTCCTGCAGGCATTAGCAGTTACAAAACTCAACGCCACAATCAACCCGCGGGGAAACAAGACGGAGGTTAGTCTAGTTGTGCAACCTAAGATGACAGCAACGATGGTTGTGACCGAATTACAAAATTACTTCAAACAGGTTATTGCACTCATCTCGAAAGAGGCGACGCCGTCCCGTCCAACAAAAGGAGTTAGTGGACAGAATGAGTGATAACAAAGAAGTGACAACAATCATGCGCGGGGCGTTAATCTTATCCTTGTCGTCCCTAATTGCTAAAATTCTCAGTGCTTTTTATCGCATTCCGTTTGAAAACCTAGTTGGAAATATTGGATTCTATGTTTACCAACAAGTTTATCCATTATATGGAATTGGAATGACATTTGCCTTATCAGGATTACCAGTGTTTATTTCTAAAGTTACAGTGGAGGCTCACGATGAACGAGCACAATGGCGGACAGCGCAACAGTTATTAGTATTGTTGAGTGGGGGTTCTTTGCTCATCTTTGGCGGGTTAATGGGACTGGCACCAACACTGGCGCTCCACATGGGGGATCGGCAATTGACTGTAATTATTCGCAGTGTTGCGTGGATGATCCTTTTGATGCCGATTTTGGCAGTAGGACGAGGATTTTATCAAGGTAAACTAAATATGGTGCCAACTGCGATTTCTCAAGTTAGTGAACAAGTGGTTCGAGTGGGAGTGATTGTTGGTGTAGCTTATTATAGTGTTCAGCATCATTGGTCTGTGTATCGGATGGGAGCCGGTGCGATGCTGGGAGCGACTATTGGTGCAATAGTGGCTAGCCTGGTTTTCCTTCCTTTAGGTCCCAAAATCAGTAAAAAAGTAAAAAAGCAACAGCGCTTTTCGTACAGGATATTAACTAAACGTTTGTTGACAGAAGGATTAGTAATTTGCCTGTTTGCGGCTTTAATGCTGATTTTGCAATTAGTGGACTCCTTTACAGTTAAACAGGCTTTGGTAGCTAATGGAATGCCTGATCTGGTAGCCAAAGCGGTCAAAGGAAACTATGACCGCGCTCAGCCCCTAGTACAGGTGGGAACTGTATTAGCAGTTAGTTTCTCAGCAACTCTTTTACCATCATTAAGTAAGGCTTTAGCTAAGCGTGATATGGAAGCTTTTCGTGCGGTAAGTCAATCCCTCATCAGGATTAGTGTGACGGTCGGGGTTGCTGCTACGGTGGGGTTAATTACCTTGATGCCCGCAATTAATACGGTTTTGTTCAAGGATGCAGTGTTGAGTACCACACTAGCAATTTATTGCTTGAGCATCGTGTTAGTTACCCTAATTACAAATTACAATGCCCTCTTACAGAGTATAGACCGGGTGCAAGTGACAGTGGTTAGTTTTTTAGCAGGGGTTATGGTTAAGTTGCTAACAAATACTATTTTGATTCGGTGGTTAGGTATTAGTGGCGCTAGTTGGGGAACTGTTTTGGCATTAACAGTAACACTAGTTATTATGTTGCTCCAGCTCCCCCCACTGGTCCAACATTTACTATATGATTATCGCTTCTGGAAAAAATTATGTTTGGCGGTTGGCATTATGGCTGGTGTGACTGTTAGTCTAATGGTGGTAGTCCAACATTATTTACAACTGACAAGACTTGTTGCCATCGGTACTACTGCAAGTGGGGTTATTCTGGGTGGTTTGATTTTTATCGGGTTAAGTTTAGAAACAGGACTTCTGACACAGGCGGAATGGCAGAGTTTGCCAGGAGGGACGCGGTTATGGACCTTGTGGCATAATATAAGAAAAAAAACGGAGTGAACAATAATGCGATTAGATAAATTTTTGAAGATCTCTCGAATTATTAAGCGGCGGACAGTTGCCAAAGAAATTGCTGACCAAGGCCGGGTAACAGTTAATGGCAAGCAAGCCAAGTCATCCACAAAAGTGGCAATTGGCGATATTTTAGTGATTGTTTTTGGTAACAAAACGCTCACAATTAAGGTTAAGGAATTACGGGAGACGACTAAGAAGGGTGAAGCTGACAGCTTATTCGAATTAATCTCTGAAGAATATAAAGAAGATTATCGAATTTAATTAATCTACAATTAGGCAATTTAATTTTGTTATAATACAAATAATTAATACGGATGAAAAACACGCAAAGGGACGAAAAGCCATGCCGAAAAAATCAAAGATCAAAGTTCTCCATCGGGATTATACTGAGCGGCAAGAACAGCTTGCACGCCAGTATCAGCAAACGGACGAAGCACGCAAACGCCATCAGGTGCGTCTATTAAGTTTGGGGTTAGTTGTGACGATCATTACGGTGGTGTGCTTATTTCAGATTGTACAAAGTCGGGTAACAGTGGTAAATTTGCAAAAGCAAACCACTGATGTAAATAAAGAACTCAAGACAGTTCAAGCTAAAAATGATCAACTTAATCAGCAAGTTAAGCAACTCAAAGATAAAGACTATGTCCAGAAATTAATTCGGGAAAAGTATTACTACACTAAAAAAGGTGAAACAGTGTATACCATCCCCAAAGACTAATTAGGATGGTATACGGCTTTTTTGCATTCTTAATCGGTAATCATCTGTGTTATACTAAGACTACGAGTTATTTTAAGGAGGATATAAGTTTTTTATGTCAGTTGAAGTTGGAGCGAAGGTAAAGGGTAAGGTCACTGGGATCACTAATTTTGGCGCATTCGTTGATATTGGCAATAATACAACTGGATTGGTTCATATTAGTGAAATATCGGATAAATACGTTAAGGATATTCATGATATCTTAACAGTCGGCGACGAGGTTACTGTCAAAGTAATGTCAGTTGGCGATGATGGCAAGATCGGTTTATCCATTAGAAAAGCGGCTGATAAGCCTCACCGGGAAGATAGTCATCCAAAACATTTCAATAAATCAAATAACCGGGACCGGCGGGAAAATAATAACCGGTCAGAAAGAAGCTTTACTCATGGCAGTCGCGGATTCCAGCGCAAAACTGAACATAAAAACCAAGACTTTGATTCCATGCTGGCAGGCTTTTTAAAGGAAAGTGATGAAAGATTGACATCACTACGGCGTAATACTGAAGGTAAACGTGGTGGCCGAGGCGGCCGTCGAAGCTAAATACAGCGACAATGAGGCTGGGGGGAATTTTCTCCCAGCTTTTTATTTATTGAATAAGTTTCTGACGTGAAAAAGCTTACAACCAGATGTAAGCAATAATTTACGGTATGAACTAGAAGTTAAGTTAAATATATAGTTAGGGGTGAAAATGTGGATCTAGAAAAGCAATTTTATCAGCGTATACAAAATTTAGGATTAGCTAGAAAAAAAGTGTTAGTAGCGTATTCAACAGGGGTCGATTCAACCGTTTTGCTCCATCTTTTACAGACGTTACCGGTAGCGGTCCGGCCACAAATTTATGTAGCATACATTGATCACCAAATTCGTGAACAAAGTGTTGTGGAAACAGCGTATGTTAAGGAATATTGTCGCCGCCAACATTTACCACTTTTTGTCAAAGTATGGCCGCGAGCGGATCATCCCGCAACTGGGGTGGAAGCAGCCGGAAGGGAGATTAGGTATCATTTCTTTGCAGAGACAATGCAACGTGAAGGAATTCCTTATTTGGTGACGGCCCACCATGCGAATGATCAGGCTGAAACATTTTTGATGAAACTCTTACGTGGTGGTGGCCTGGAGCAACTAGTAGGGATTCGCCATCAACGACAGTTTCAAGGTAAGTTTCGTTTAGTCCGTCCACTGCTAGGAATTTCCAAAGCTACGTTACGGCATTATGCAACTGTTCATCAGCTCAAATATTTTGAAGATTATACTAATCATACTGATGACTATTTGCGTAACCGTATGCGCCACAACGTAGTTCCGCGGTTACAAGCAGAAAATGAGCAGACCTTAGCTCATATCCAAGAATATCAAGACCAATTAGCGGATGTTTTGATGGTTGCGCAAGCAGCAGCTGCTGCCAAATTGGATGAAATTAAATTGCGTACAGGAAGGTATTTGGTTGCTTATTGGGTGCGCTTGGCGAGTCCATGGCAAAAATTAGTGCTTAAAGAGTTGTGTCGCACCCAACACGTGCAGATTACTGGAGAACAGTTAGAACAATGTGTTGCTTTATTGCGTAATGATAGCAAACCACAAGGGCAGGTAATGCTGGGGCAGTCATGGTGGTTAGTCAAAGAATATACTGTTTTTTACTTAGCTCAGCGAGCTGATAATCATGTTGATTCGGACGAGAAATACGAACTAAAATTAAATCAGTGGGTAAATATTTCGGCTTATGAACGCTTTGGACTCTTTGAAGTGACGACTTATCAACCCGAGTTACATGATGATGTTTTGAAGATAGACAGTCTTGATAAACCGCTATATATTAGGCATCGCCGCCCCCATGATCGGTTGAAAACTACTAGTGGGAGTCAGAAAGTCAAGCGGATCCTGATTGACCATAAAATTCCCCGATCACAGCGAGATCAAATTTGGTTAGTCACTACTGATGAAAATGAAGTTTTATGGGTAGTTGGTTTAAAGAAATCTGATTTGTCAAGACCCGCAGACCATGCTAAAATTCAATACGTAATAGTACACCAATCACGGTGAGAAAGAGGTCAGCGAATGAACAACGACATTGACAAGATTTTATACAGTAGCGCAGATATCCAAGCCGAAGTTAAGCGTCTAGGCCAGCAACTTGCGGCTGATTATCAGGGGAAAAATCCATTGGTAATTTGTATCCTAAAGGGTGCAATTCTCTTTATGGCGGATATTGTTCGGAATATGGACATTCCGTTGGAGATGGACTTCATGGATATCTCTAGTTATGGTGCCGGCACGATCTCTACTGGGGAAGTTCGTATTCTTAAGGATTTAGACTCATCAGTTAAAGATCGGGATGTCTTGATTGTGGAAGACATTGTAGATACAGGTCGGACGCTCAAGGCTCTGTCAGACCTATTGAAGCAACGAGAAGCTAATTCGATTAAGATCTGTACGTTACTAGATAAACCAGAACGCCGGGTTGAAGGAGTCGACGTTGATTATGTTGGTTTCCAAATTCCGGATGAATTTGTCGTTGGCTATGGGATGGATTACGCTGGCCACTACCGCAATCTTCCTTACGTAGGTATTTTAAAGCGGGAAGTTTATGAGAATAATTAATAGTCAACAATGGTCAATTGTGCTATGATTGTACTCATATCAATGTAAATTATGGAGGAAATCTATGAACAATAATCGAAATGGGCTTCTTCGTAGTAGCTTATTTTATATTGTAGTTTTCCTTGGCATTATGGGGGTCCTGTATTACTTCTTTGGAAGCAAAGCAAGTTCTCAGACCCAACAAATTCAATCCAGTCAATTTATCACTGAATTGCGTAAGGACAATGTCAAGAGCTTTACGGTTCAGCCTTCTGGTAGTACCTACAAAATTACTGGGACATACAAGAAGGCGGCCAAGACCGAGTCAAAAGCTAATGATGGCTTGAGTCGGTTAACTGGTGGAGCAACGTCAGAAGCAAAGTCATTTAGTACTAATGTATTGACGAATGATTCTACCATGAGCCAGATCCAAAAGTATGCTACGAAGAACCACGTCACAAATGGTGCTAAGGAAGAAGAATCTAGCAGTATGTGGATTCAACTGGCAGCATACATCCTACCAGTAATCTTCTTTATTGCTATCTTCTATATGATGATGGGCCAGGCTGGTCAAGGTGGCGGCAATGGCCGCATGATGAACTTTGGCAAGTCTAAAGCCAAACCAATTGAAAAGAAGAACAACAAGGTTCGTTTCTCTGATGTCGCTGGTGAAGAAGAAGAAAAACAAGAATTAGTCGAAGTAGTTGAATTCTTACGGGATCCACGAAAGTTTCTTTCTTTGGGAGCACGGATTCCATCAGGGGTGCTTTTAGAAGGACCTCCTGGGACAGGTAAAACTTTACTGGCTAAAGCTGTTGCTGGTGAAGCTGGAGTACCATTCTTCTCGATTTCTGGTTCTGACTTCGTTGAAATGTTTGTTGGGGTCGGGGCTAGTCGTGTGCGTGATTTGTTTGAAAACGCCAAGAAGAATGCTCCTTCAATCATCTTCATCGATGAAATCGATGCGGTTGGACGTCGCCGTGGTAACGGTATGGGCGGGGGCCATGATGAACGCGAACAGACCTTGAACCAACTGCTAGTTGAAATGGACGGTTTTGCTGGTGATGAAGGGGTCATTGTAATGGCTGCTACTAACCGGTCTGATGTTTTGGACCCAGCGCTATTACGGCCAGGTCGTTTTGACCGGAAGATCTTAGTTGGTCGACCAGATGTCAAGGGTCGTGAAGCCATCCTAAAGGTTCATGCGCGGAATAAGCCATTAGCCAATGATGTTGACTTGAAGGAAATTGCTAAGCAGACACCAGGCTTTGTTGGGGCTGACTTGGAAAACTTGTTAAACGAAGCTGCATTGCTGGCAGCTCGGAGAAATAAGAAGCAAATTGATGCCTCCGATGTTGATGAAGCTGAAGATCGGGTGATTGCAGGTCCAGCCAAGAAGGATCGGGTAATTTCCAAACGGGAACGGGAAACAGTGGCATACCATGAAGCTGGGCATACGATCGTTGGGCTAGTGCTTAACGATGCCCGCGTAGTCCACAAAGTTACTATTGTACCGCGGGGCCGCGCTGGCGGTTATGCTATCATGTTGCCTAAGGAAGACCAAATGTTAATGACTAAAAAAGATGCTCAAGAACAGATTGCTGGTCTGATGGGTGGTCGTGCGGCTGAACAGATCATCTTTGGGACCCAGTCTTCGGGTGCATCCAATGACTTCCAACAAGCAACGCAAATTGCACGGGCAATGGTAACTCAATATGGGATGTCCGAAAAGCTCGGACCAGTTCAATATGAAGGTCAAAGTGGAATGTTTGCCGGTGATATGGTACCTGGCAATGCGCCATTCTCAGCTCAAACAGCTAACTTGATTGATAGTGAAGTAAAGCGTTTGGCTGAAGAAGGAATGCAAAAGGCGACAGAGATTATTGAAGCACACCGTGAACAGCATAAGCTGATCGCTGAAGCCTTGCTCAAGTATGAAACCCTGGATGAAAAGCAAATTCTTAGTTTGTTTAAGACAGGTAAAATGCCACAGCAAACACAGAGTGAATTCCCAAGTGAACGTGCAGCTACGTTTGAAGAAGCCAAGAAGGCTTTTGAGCAACGCGATGCTGCTCGGGCTAAAGCGGCTGAAAAAGAAGAACGTCAAAAGGAAGAAGCTCAACAAGCAGAAGATGATCAACCGATCGACTTCTATCCACAAGATAAAGACCGCAATTAATGCGGTGTGTGTGAATAACGGGGAAAAACAATTTATTGTTTTTTCGCCGTTATTTTGTTTATTATAGAAAAGAAATTATTGTCAAGTAAGGAAGGACTAAAATGAGCGATTACTTAGTTAAGGCATTAGCCTATGATGGCCAGCTGCGGGCGTACGCAATTGATGCGACCCAAACAGTTGCTACGGCACAAACCAAGCAGGGAACATGGAGTGCAGCCACAGCAGCTTTGGGGAGAAGCATGGTTGGTACGCTTCTGTTGAGTGCAGCCGAGCTGACCAATGATGAAACGTTGACTGTCAAAATTAACGGGGATGGCCCTGTTGGGGGAATCGTAGTGACAGGGAATGCCCGTGGGACTGTCAAAGGTTATGTTCAGCATCCAGAAGTTCATTTACCTTTGAATGAGCACCATAAGATTGACGTCAAAAAAGCCGTGGGAACAAAAGGATTCTTGGCGGTGACCAAGGATTTGGGACTAAAAGAACCATTTACAGGGGAAGTACCATTAGTTTCAGGAGAACTAGGGGAAGATTTTACCTATTACTTGGCTCAATCAGAACAGATTCCATCTGCTGTTGGCTTATCAGTATTTGTAAATCCCGATGATTCGGTAGAGGTTGCTGGTGGATTTATGATTCAAGTGATGCCAGATTGTCAAGAAGAGGTCATTGCCGGTCTTGAAAAGCGACTGCAAGAATTACCATTGGTTTCTGAAATGTTGCGGCAAAATAAAACACCAGAAGATATTTTATATGCTTTGTTAGGTGAATCTAACGTTAAAGTTTTAGAGAAAAAAGCAGTTGCGTTTAAGTGTGACTGTTCAAAGGCAAAGTTTGCTGGAATGATGGCTACTCTACCAAGTGCTGACATTGATCAGATGATTGCTGAAGATCATGGCGCACAAGCTGTATGCCATTTTTGTGGTAAGAAATACGATTTTACTGCAGCTGAATTACGTGCGATCGAGGAACATGCACAAAATAAAAAAACTAAGAAAGAGGAT
This sequence comes from Ligilactobacillus saerimneri DSM 16049, assembly GCF_000423265.1. Lineage (GTDB taxonomy): Bacteria > Bacillota > Bacilli > Lactobacillales > Lactobacillaceae > Ligilactobacillus > Ligilactobacillus saerimneri. The sequence continues at coordinate 66,332 of NZ_AUHQ01000006.1, forward strand.
GATGAGAAGTGACAGAGTGGAAAATTGGTGATGTGACAATTCCCAACCGTGTGGTAGTGGCACCGATGGCGGGGGTGACAAATGTTGCTTTCCGGATGATCTGTAAAGAATTTGGTGCAGGGTTGGTAGTTTGTGAGATGATTTCTGATAAAGGAATTGAATATCGCAATAAGAAGACATTGGAAATGCTATTCGTTGATCCCCGTGAACATCCAGTGAGCGTGCAAATTTTTGGTGGGAGCAAGGATACCTTAGTTGAAGCTGCTCAATTTGTGGCTGAAAATACTGCTACTGATATCATTGATATTAATATGGGATGTCCGGTGCCCAAAGTGACTAAAACAGACGCGGGTGCTCGCTGGCTGCTAGATCCAGACAAAATTTATGAGATGGTAAGCGCAGTAACATCTGCAGTTGATATCCCGGTAACAGTAAAAATGCGGACAGGTTGGGATGAAAATCATATTCTTGCAGTTGAAAATGCTTTAGCTGCACAAGAAGGTGGTGCCAAGGCATTGGCTATGCACGGTCGGACGAGAAAGCAACTTTACTCTGGCCATGCTGATTGGGAAATTTTACATGATGTTGCCCAGAAATTAACCATTCCATTTATGGGAAACGGGGACGTTCGGACTCCTCAGGATGCAAAACGAATGTTAGACGAAGTAGGAGCAGACGCTGTGATGATCGGACGGGCTGCTTTAGGGAACCCATGGATTGTTCGGCAAACGGTTCAGTATTTGGAAACAGGAGAATTACTGCCAGAGCCAAGTCCGGAGGAAAAAATTAGAGTAGCAAAAGAGCACCTTCATAGATTGGTTAAAGTAAAAGGAGAAAAAATCGGTCCGAAAGAGTTCCGTTCGCAAGCAGCATACTATCTAAAAGGCATCCGCCGTTCTGCCCGGGTTAAAGCTGCACTAAATGAAGCAGAAACGGAAGAAAAAATGACGCAAATCTTCGATGGTTTCTTGGAACAATTATTAACAAAAGATTAGAAAAAAATAAGTGTTTTTTGTTGACAGGCTCATTTACTATGCTATAATCAAGATAACTTTTAGGAAAGTGGGGATAAAGAAATGGCAAATAACGAAACCATGAATGATCAGTTCCGTGTTCGTCGCGAAAAGATGCAAGCTTTGAGCGACGCAGGCATTGCTCCGTTCGGACACCGCTTCGAACGCGACACGATGGCAGGTGATTTACACGCTAAATTTGACGGCATGTCAAAGGAAGAGGTTGCTGAAGCTAAAGCTGTAGTAACTCTTGCAGGGCGGATCATGGCTAAACGTGGCAGCGGAAAGACTGGCTTCGCTGATCTTCAAGATCGTTCCGGTCGAGTACAGATCTACGTACGTAAGGACGTTCTTGGCGATAAAGATTACGAAGTCTTCGATCATTTGACTGACATCGGTGATATCGTCGGTGTTACTGGTGATGTTATTAAGACTGACTCCGGTGAATTAACACTGCGAGTGACTGAATACACCTTCCTTTCAAAGGCATTACGTCCTTTACCTGACAAGTTCCACGGTTTACAAGATAAGGAAGCTATCTATCGTCAACGTTATCTTGATTTGACAACTAACCGCGACAGTCTTGATCGCTTCATTAAGAGAACAAAGATTATTGCTGCTATTCGTAAGTATATGGATGATAACGGCTTTATCGAAGTTCAAACACCAATTTTACAAATTCAAGCTGGTGGTGCCGAAGCACGTCCATTCATTACACACCAAAATGCAATGAACATTGACATGTATCTCCGGATTGCTACTGAATTATATCTGAAGAGATTAATCGTTGGTGGTCTTGAACGTGTTTATGAATTAGGTCCTGACTTCCGTAACGAAGGTATGGATAAGAAGCACAACCCAGAATTCACTATGATTGAAACATATGCGGCTTACTTCGACTTCCAAGATGTTATGGATGAAACAGAAGGTATTTACAAGGCTGCTGCTCATGCTGTTAGCCCAGACGGCAAGGTAACTTACCAAGGAACCGAATTAGACTTTGGTAAGCCATTCCGTCGCTTGCACATGGTTGATGCTATCAAGGAATATACTGGTATTGACTTCTGGCAACCAATGACTGACGAAGAAGCACGGCAATTAGCACGTGAACACAACGTTGAAGTTGAAGACTACTACACAGTAGGTCACGTTATTGCTGAATTCTTCGATGAATTCTGTGAAGATCACATGATTCAACCAACATTTATCTATGGTCACCCAACAGCAATTTCACCATTGGCTAAGAAGAATGCTGATGATCCTCGTTTCACAGATCGTTTCGAACTTTACATCTGTGGTAACGAAGGTGCTAATGCCTATACGGAATTGAATGACCCAATCGACCAACGTGAACGTTTCGAAGCTCAAGACAGCGAACGTGAAGCTGGTAACGAAGAAGCTCACGGTGTTGACGAAGACTACTTGAAGGCTATGGAATATGGTATGCCTCCTACAGGTGGTTTGGGCATTGGGATTGACCGTTTGGTAATGTTCTTGACTGACGCACCATCAATTCGTGATGTTATCCTCTTCCCAACTATGCGGCAATTGGACGACAACAACTAATAACATCTATGGACTCGCTTCGGCGGGTCTTTTTTATTTTACAAAGGTTTTTGCGGGGCGTTATTAGTGTTGAAAGCCAAATACTAGAGCGCAAGTAACAAAAAGTATTTAAGAGAGCTTTTGACAGTGAAACTGTGCTGATAAAATTCGAAAATATTCTTATTGTTCCTTAGTAGCGAGTGTTTAATAGTCTATGAATCAGTTGGCCTAACTTTTATTATTATGGAAGTTGGGCTTGTTTAGATGTAGAAACGCTTTGAAATGAATTAAAAATAGATTATAATACATTAATAAAAATGGTGTATATGGTATATAGCAATGCGGAAACACGTAAGGGGGGAACACGATGGAAACGGGGAGAGGGCAACTATTAAAAGTAAGTTTGACGACACTTATTAACGCTTTAGGCGCGACGATTTTTACCTATGTGCTATCACTAAAACTTTTGACAGTTACCGGATCTGCCATAGGCTACGGAGTTAATATTTTTATTGGACCAGTAGTTGGAATGATCTTTGCACCGCTTATTGGGAAGATAATTGATACATATTCGAAAAAGAAAATTGCGATCTTAGCGGAGCTAGGATTGATTATCTCGTTACTTACCTTCTTAGAGGTGTATCCGTATGTTCAAAACAACTTGCTGTATGTTGCGATCGGTTTTACATGCTTCAATAATCTATGCGCTCGCTTTTTCACAATTTCGTATCTCTCATCTGCACCAGATCTTGTAGAAAAAAGTCAGCTTCAAAGATTGAACGTTGTTCAAACTACGGGGGTTGCGATTACAAATATGCTTGCATTACCAATTGCTGGTTTTTTATATGGATTAATACCGTTTGAAAGATTAATCTGGATAGAAATCGTAACAGAGTTGCTGACATTATTGTTAACAAGAAAGACTAAGTTTAAGGTAACGAAGAGTAATCTTAATATAGATGATCACGATAAGACAAGCATCATTAGTATTTTGAACAAACACGTTAGCTTATTAGAGTTGATTATTGTAGTAATGATATTAAATTTTGCAATAACTTCAATTGAGATAGGTGTTCCTTATACCATCGTGAAGGTGTTAAAGAAATCAACTACAATTAGCGGGAATATACAGGGATTATTTTCACTAGGGATCGTTATTGGTGGGGGAATAATTTCAATCATAAGTCTAAAAGATGTGCTGGTATTTACTAGGCGAATATACAATACTTTTACCCTGATGCTAGTTATTTTCGGGATCAGTATTTATTGGTTGCCTAACTATACATTTAGAAGTTTTTGCGATATTTGAACTAAGTTTGGGTTTTATGACAGCTATTTCAGATCCACCGCTGTTTACATATATCCAAAAAGAAATACCCCGAGAGTATTTAGGAAGAATTAATACGTATTTATATACTAGTGTTCAATTACTTACACCTTTGGGGGTTGCGGTATATAGTTCCTTATTTGAATTACTTAGTTATCAGCAGGTTTATTTGATTAGTGGAGTATTTGTGTTACTGGTAGTTTCCATAGTGAAAAAAGCTCACTTGTGGTTAAGGTGATTAATAGCGTAGCGGTAGTGCTTGTGAGAAGGGTACTATAGCTACGCTATTTAGTAGGTAGGGAAAGTTTTAGTAGTTGTTTGCAGAAATAAGTAGTGGCCCCTAAGTGAAAAGGATTACATTTACTTTTTGCAAAAAAAGTGTTGACGGGCAGATAAAGAGTTGGTAAGATATTTTTTGTTGTCAATTGCAAGTCATTTATTGATTGCAAAAAAGATGTTGACGAGTTATCATAATAATGATATATTATTTTAGTCGCATCGCGACAAAGTAGATCTTTGAAAACTGAACAAAGTTTCGACAAATCAAATGTGTAGGGCTTCTTGCTAAATGCAAGAGCAAAACATTTGCGAATGTCAATTCGCTAGTAATTTTTACGAGTCTAATCGACTTAAGATTTTAAATCGAGAGTTTGATCCTGGCTCAGGATGAACGCTGGCGGCGTGCCTAATACATGCAAGTCGAGCGCATCGGCCCAACTGATTGAAGATGCTTGCATCCGATTGACGATGGTTTACCGATGAGCGGCGGACGGGTGAGTAACACGTAGGTAACCTGCCCAGAAGCG
>NZ_KE383994.1:0-2247 GCF_000423265.1 Ligilactobacillus saerimneri DSM 16049
CTTCTTTCTAATGGAATGTTGTGACGACACCATTAAAGACCTTTATGGGTTTTTCTGTCCACTAAAATGTTCAACTTAAATTTTACAATCTGCCAATAACAAAGTGGTGGTTGTTGTTTGTGACAGAAAGTATATGCCTAGAACTATGATATTAGACTATGGTGGATATCATCACTGTGCCAAGAGAGTAAGAGAACAACTTGCATGGGAAGAGACTCTTCAATTAGAAATTTGGGGAGAGATAGTATCACAAAAAATCGGTAATCAGATTAGATTTGTAATGTTGGAGAATGCGCCTAATGATCGGGTTGAAAAAATGCTGAAATTAGCTGATGAAATGGAATTAGGTGATAAAAATAATAGAGAAGGTATGATTGCAAAGGTCTACTTTAATACATTATACGGTATGGAGTTTACTCGTGATGATGAAGACTATTTGGTTAATGCTGCAATGAATTATGGGTATGCAATACTTCGTGCCGCTGTTGCCAGAGCCGTAGTAGGCCAGGGGTTATTACCCTTATATGGTGTTTTCCATAAAAATGAGTACAATGCCTTTAATTTAGTTGATGACTTGATGGAACCTTTTAGACCGCTTATGGATTGCTGGCTAAATAAGAATGTATTGGTAGGTCAAGAATATCTTACCTATGAATTACGATTGAAAATTATTTCCTTCCTAACGCAACCAATCCGTAGTAATGGAAAAATAAGTGATATTAACAAAGTTATAGACAGATATGTAATAAGTTTTGTAAGCGCTATGAATAATAAAGACATTGGCTTGTTAGATGTAATTGATTTACAAGACTTTGTAGAGGTGATGGAATGAGGTATGCACAATTGAGAATATTATGTATGTTTGATTTACCTGTAATGACCAAGAAACAGCAGCAACAATATCGTGTATTTAGAAAGACATTGATAGAGAACGGATTTACGATGTTACAATATTCTGTCTATTATCGAATTGTTCAAAATAGATCCGCGGCTCAAAAATTTGCACCAATTTTGAAGAAAATGATTCCAGAGGATGGTGATATTCGTCTTCTTTATGTAAGTGAGAAACAATTTAATGACATGTTACTTCTAGTGGGGAGAAAAAGTAAGCAAGAACAAGCTATTGGCAATGAAAAGATGGTGATCATTTGATGAAGCTACAGATGAAATATAATATGCATAAGAGTTTAACAATGAATCTAGATGATTACATATATCTTTTTTGTTTAGATAGCATTACGAAGTGGCAACTAACACGAACGTTAAAACGATATGCATTGAACAGGTCATTAAATTTACTTGAAGAGAATATTTATGGTTCAAACGGGATAAACATTCTGGCTAATGGAGCCAAAATTAATCTTAAAAAGACGAGTTTTTTAGTGATAGATCAAGGTGATAGCATTGTGCATGAATTTAGCGGTAAGAAAGGAACGTTATTATACAAACAAATAGAGCATCTAAGAAGTAGTTACTCTTTTCAAGAAAAGATTGATGAGATAAATAATATGCTTTTGCAATTAGAAGTAATTATTGATAAAGAAACATTATCAAAATTTAAGACTGTTGAAGCAGCGTTGGTTCAGATGCAGTTAGAAGATTTATTGAAAAAAATAGTCTCTTTTAAATATAAAGAGGATGGTAATTATTGCCCACTTGAGATGATGGATGTTAATGAGCTAATCCCTGATTTTTGTGAATTATTGAGTCAACGAGTTATAGAAGATCAACAAAAGACATTAATATGGTTAATTAATCCTCAAAATTTTTTAAGCGTCAAAGCATGTGAGTATTTATTAGATGAATTAAAAGAATTAACTAAAAGTGAGTTGCTAAAGTTTGTAGTGATCTCTGATCAGAAGTTTACTGATAATTATTGTTATGATGATGTCGAAAGAACCAAGTTGATAGTGGAGGATATATATGAGTTATTGCCGTATAACGATTTAAGAGAAATAGTAAGTTCTCACTATCCTACAGATTTTAATCTAACTGATGAACAATTATTAGCATCACTATATAGAATATTACCCTTGATTGCTTCTGAAAGGGTTTATATAGCAGATAAAGACATGGTATTATTGAAAGTGTTAGGACAGTTATTAGGTTTACCTGTTCCTAAACAGATAAGCACTTCGGAGTTATCGTGCCTTGAGCAGCGGTTTTTAACGAAAGGTTGATTTGAGGTTTTTGTACTCTGAAGAACTTAGTAATGGAATAACTAACGCCCTTGTCTGCTTTTTTATC
>NZ_KE383994.1:2662-70808 GCF_000423265.1 Ligilactobacillus saerimneri DSM 16049
TACTCTGAAGAACTTAGGAATGGAATAACCTATGCTGCTGGTTTACCTGCGCCCGCCTTGTTTTTGTACTCTGAAGAACTTAGTAATGGAATAACTTAATTTCTCATTTAGAATAGGTGTAGGTTTTTGAGTAATACTTATGTGTATGATAGTAATTAAGTAAATTGATATGCTATTCTATTTTATAGAGTATTAGAATTTAGGAGGAATTTGCATGAACAGCAAGATTAACGTGCCTGTTAGTATAGGTTTTGATATTGGAATTTCATCAGTTGGATTGGCGGTAATCGACGCAAAAAATGGAAGCGTTTTAGAGGCTGTATCTGACATTTTCTCTGAAGGATCTAGTGAGGATAATAAGGACAGAAGATCCGCTAGACATTCTAGACGATCAAGCGGTAGAAAAAATACACGGCTTAGAGATAGTCAACGCCTATTGCAAAATATCGGCTTTATTAAAGGTGACAATGTCAAGTTGGCTTTTCGAGAAATAGCTTATGCAAATCAAAAAGTCTATGAACTAAGGGTTAAGGGTCTGACTGAATGCCTGACAAAAGATGAAATTAGTGCAGTTATTCAGCACATGATTAAGAGAAGAGGTGTGAGTTACGATTTAAAAGATTATGAAGACGAAGAAGAAAGTAAGAAAACTTCCAACTATAAAGCAAGTGTTGCTATTAACCAACAGCTATTAAAGACATATACGCCAGGACAGATTCAATTAGATAGGTTACATAAATTCGGTAAAGTCCGAGGAATGGTAGAAAGTGATGGTAATGTAACATTACGTAACATCTTTACAACTACTGCTTATGCTTTGGAGTTAGAGAAAATTCTTCGTACACAACAAAAGTATCATCCAGAATTGACGGATGATATAATTGATAAATTTTTGAAAATACTGAAAAGGAAGAGAGATTACACCAAAGGACCAGGTTCAAAAAAATCACTAACAAACTACGGAATATATAAGACAGATGGTCGTGTATTAGATAACTTATATGAAGAGTTAATAGGGAAAGATAAGTATTTTCCAACTGAACAAAGAGCAGCCTCTAATACATACACAGCACAATACTTCAATATGCTAAATGACCTTAATAACTTAAGGATATTAAATAGTGAGGATGGAAAATTAACTTTCAATCAAAAGAAAAACATAGTAGATGAAATTTTAAACAGTGATGCTGCAAGATTAGATGCTTTCAAAGTGATAATGAAGGTTACTAAGGCAAATAAGAATGAAATAACGGGTTATCGAATTGATGCCAAGAGCAGACCACTGTTGCATAGCATGAAGATTTATCGTCGAGTAAAAAGGGAAATGGCATCACTAGGGATCTCCACAGATCAGTGGAGTGATAAAGTCAACATCAATGGGGAAGAACGTATCTTTTGGGACGATTTGGCTTACATTATCTCTCTTAACGATGAAAGTGGTGAATTAAGGAGAAGAATAATAAGGGAACTGAAATATAACTATGAGTTCGTAGATAATAAGCTAGTTGACGCAATCGTAGACAATAAAAAATTGTTTGCTGTGGATAGTGGAAATAAGTGGCATAATTTTTCATTAAAAACAATGAAGTTGTTAATCCCAGAATTAGAAAATACGTCTAAAGAGCAAATGACAATATTGACAGATTTACATCTTACTAAAAAAGATAAAATTGATTATCGATTAAAAAATAAAATAGATGTCGACCACATCCTTAAGGACATATATGATCCAGTTGTTAAGAGATCAGTTCGTCACGCTATTAAGATGTTTAATGTCATCGTAAAAAAATATACGAATATTGAATATGTAGTTATAGAATTACCACGTGATCGCAACTCAACCGAAAAGAAGAAGAGTATACAAAAGTTTCAAAAAGATAGCTTCAATGAGAAAGATTTAGCAATGAAAGCATTTGCTGATAAGTTAGGTAAGAGTACTAAGGAGTTAGATGTTTTCTTCCATAAAAACAGAAAATTAGCGACTAAAGTCAGGCTTTGGTATCAACAAGAGGGGAGATGCCTCTACAGTGGCGAAACAATTCCGGCAATTGAATTGTTAAATAATTCGGAAGCTTATGAAATTGACCATATTATTCCGATCTCAGTTTCCTTTGACGATAGCCTTAATAATAAAACTTTATGTCTTGGAGAAATGAATCAGAGAAAAGGAAACAGAATACCATGGGCAATGTTCAATGATGGATTTGGACAGGGATATACTCAAATGTGTCACATGTTAAAAAATAATAAACGCCTATCTAAACAAAAAAAGCATAACTTAGAAACGCGAATCGATATAAATGACCTGGAAACTAGAAAGAGATTTATTGCAAGAAATTTAGTGGATACCAGATGGGCTTCGCGGGTAGTATTTAATGAATTACAGGACTTTGTTAAAGCTAAGGGATTAGCTACAAAAGTAAGTGTAGTTCGGGGAAAATTTACTGCGAGATTACGTAGAGAATGGCAAATCTATAAAACTAGGGATACTTATTATCATCATGCTAAGGATGCAGCAATTATTGCTGTAACGCCATATTTGGATATTTGGAAAAAGAATAATTATAAGATGGTGCCTAAGCAAGTAGGGGAAGGAATGGTCGACATCGATACAGGTGAGATTATTTCTGAAAACAAGTTTAACAGTTATATGTATAGGGAACCATTTACTGGTTTTGTTAAAAATGTAAGAAGAATGGACCGGGTTATTAAAATTAAACATACGGCAGACATGAAAATGAATCGTAAACTGTCAGACGCAACTATTTATTCGGTTAGGGATGTAAAGTTATCTAGTGATAGAAAAAATGAACCTTACAGATTAGGTAAATTAAACATTTATAACTTAAAGGACTATAAAACATTAAAAAAATTGATAACTAAAACGCCTGATAAAATACTAATGTATCATCATGATCCGAAGACTTTTGCTATTCTACAAGAAATTATGGATATTTATCCAGATAAGATAGATAAAAAGGATGTTAGTCCCTTCGAATTATATCGGCGGGAGAATGGAAAAGTTAGGAAATACGCTAAGAAAAATAACGGTCCTGAAATAACTGAAATTAAGTATTATGATAAAAAAGTCAACAGTTGCATTGATATAACACCTGAAGATGCTAAAAATAAGCGTAGCGTATTATTGAGTTTAAAACCATGGCGGAGTGACGTATATTTCAATCATACGAAAAATAATTATGAAGTAATTGGATTGAAGTATAATGACATTTCTGAAGTGAATGATCTAAAGGGAATTAAAAGGGAACACTATAATCAATTATTGAGAAAGCAAGTTGGTAATGACAAAGTAGAATTTTGTTTTTCACTATATAGAAATTCAATAATTAAAGTTATTAATGATAGAGAAGATATTGAATTACGCTTTGGATCCAGTAAAACTCAAAGAAATAAGGTGATTTTAAAGCCAATTGATAGGGCACTGTTTAATAGCTACGAGGCAGTTAAGATTTATAGAAAGGCAAGCAACGCTGGGATTATAGAACGGAGTTTTAGCAAACCTGGATATGTAATATTGAAAGCTAATATTGATGAGTTGGGAAATAGACATTATTTAAGAAAAGAAGAGGGTCCTAAAGATATCTTGTAGTATTGAATAGTGATTATTGTAAAAATAAGTTAATAGAGATCACTTCCCTATCCATCGTGGATGGGGATTTTTTATAAACTAGTCTGTTTAAAGCAAAAATTACTCTTTAGAAGCAACCAAATAAGAACGTTCTGGTTTGTTAAATGACACACGACATATAAGTAGCTATGCGTCCGTCAAAAATTAAAACAGTGATTTGTTGCGGTTTATGAGTGGCACATATTTTTTATATATCGTGTCAGGGAGAAAGAAGAGTCCCAGGTGAAAATTTTAACGGCAAAAAATTGATTTTTATGAACGAAGTACAGAAAATTTCCCTGATTACTGCCATGTGATCAGGTACACTTAGTGCACTTTAAACTAAAGGAGCAAAGCTATGATTGTTTGGACTATCCAACCATACAGTGTCTATCAGCAGTTACAACAGCAGCAAATATTTTCTTGCGATCCGCGCCAGTCACAAAATCTGCAGGACGAAGAATTTAGGGTGGCTTATTCGTGGATGATTAAGCAAATGATAAAACAAATAGGTCTCCCACCAACAGGAGTGACACACCCGATCTGGGCGTGGTATCGGTGGGATTTTTAGCATAAGCATCCTGATTTTCGAACGATGCATGATTATGACGATCAAGTGTGCTTGGAGTTAGAGATGCCAGATGAGCAGGCCCTCTTGAGCGATTTTGATGACTGGCATACCGTGTTGAACGATTTTTATAATCCCTTTGTAACTAATGAAGAAGAGTTCGAAGCCGAATTTGCATGGTTCGAGAATCTTCCCTTAAAGAAACAAGAGCAGGTAAAGCGTAAATCATGGCAGCGCATCTTTGATGTGACCCCTCATAGAGGCGAGTGGACTCAAAATGGTGCCTTTGTTCAGGCTTGTTTTTGGCAACTTCATATGCGGCAAGTTCGGAAAGTTTGGCGGATGAAAAGAGGGAAAAAAGTGGCTTTGATGACGTCAAGTTCATTTTGAGCTTATCAAACTTATTCAACACAGTTGCTATAATTTCGTAAGTGAAAAGCATATAATGTAGGTGAAACACTTGTAATTGAAAGAGGGCAAGTCACTATGCTTTCGCGCAATAATCATTATTTACGGCAACAAAGACAGGCTCATACTAAACCACGGTACGGGCTACGCAAGCTTAGTTTTGGTGTGACATCAGTTTTGATAGGAGTGACGCTCTTTTAGGGAGTAGGCCATCCGGCCCACGCAGCGGAGATACCGACTGGGACAACTGCTAGTAGTACTAGCACTATGGCCCATACTCCAGTCACTCCCACGGCAACAAGTAGTTCGAATTCTAAGAACCTAGTAACATCTGGTGCTACTTCTTCTAGTTAGGCTACTACGAATGCAAGTAGTGGCAGCACTAGTAGGGTAGGGCGACAGCGACCACTAGTACGACTACGCAGAAAGCAACCGCATCTACTGAAAGCATGGCTGCTAATGACACGACAACTGGGACAACAGCTGTGGCAACCGCCACTCCTGACAACCAGCAAGAAGTTACGGTAACACCGCGGCAAGCATTCTGGATTGGACATGCTTCCACAGATCCAACAGCTTATGTAAGTAACTATGCGAACTTGCACAATGTTGCTAGCGTTACCTGGCAGGATCCTAGTGTTTTTACTAATCTCAAACCTGGGAATGCAAAGGCAACCTTAGTTATCACTTACCAGGATGGGACCACTACCACCAAAGATATTAGTTTTGCGGCTTATCAGGATAGTGTGATTTTGAAGTATGTTGATGCCAACACCGGTCAGGCGTTCAATGTTAACTATGGGGAAACTATCCAAGCAGGCTTTGACGAACTTGATTGGGGATATGTTCCAACTAACGGGGAATTTCATGTTGCTAATGTCTACCCATATTGGGGTGGAGTCGCTGCTTCGCCTGATAATTTTATCCCGATTCAACATGGTTATGGCTTGTTAAAGATCACCAAGGGGAGTATTGATGGTCCGGCTGTGTCTTATCAGGATATTAAATTTGCTGAAGAACCTGATACTTACTACATTCAGTATGCTCGTTTCAAGGACATAGTAGTCACCGGGGGGGACGAAAAAGGCAATGTTCTTTATCGGTATACTCTCCCGACAACTTATGCCTTGCCAGCCGGATTGAACCCGTATTACGAGTGGAAAGGAGACCAATATACTACCCAGGCACTAGATGTGCCCCACTATACCTTAGATACTACCAGTTGCCCACCAATGCTAGTGGTGACCTTAACGGGGCACCTGACAAGCTTCAAAATGGAACGGACACCACTACTAATGTGACTTACGTATACCATTTTGATGGAACTGCAACTGATTCAGGTGGTGATGATGAAAAGATCACGACACCTAAGGTTATTGCACATAATGTTAGTGCCAATGTTAACCTTAGTGGTGGTAGAACCAATGGTAGTTTTGACTTTACAGAGGTAATCAATGGAATCATTGCTGCTGCTAAGCAACGGGACTTAGTTTACTTGGGTAACGTTGGACGCGAGGCAGGGCACACACCATATACGAACAGAAGTATTGTAGTTGCTCGTGCTCACTATGGTAAGTACTTCATTACAGTGAAGATTGATGGCAAGGAAAGCAAAACTTATAGTGTAAATGGCGTTACGGGTCCTAGCTATGATTTGACCAATGTTATTACTCAGATTAAGGCAATGTATCCTGATTACACCTTTAGTGGAACACAGGGTGACATTAGCGACAATCAAACAATTTTTGACCACACGGTTGTTATGAATTTTGTCAGTCACCACACCGTGCCAATCCAGTATGTGGACGATGATAATAATGGAAAAACAGTCGGGGATGGAAATTCAATTAGTGGTGACACCGGACAAACAGTGATCCCAACGTACACTATCCCCGATGGATACGACTATGTCAGTGGTAGGCAGGATAATTACACCTTTGCAGCTACCAACAATCCAGCGATCATTATCCATCTCCGTCACCAACATAAAGAAGTAACAGAAAATAAAACTATTACGGAAACAATCCATTATGTTTATCCTAATGGTCAGACTGCTCAACCGGACCGGGTAACAACAGTGACCTTGAGTCGGAAAGACGATCAGGACATAGTGACAGAGACGATCACTTGGGCAGCATGGAGTACTGGGAAGTTTGATACTGTGGTTACGCCAACAATTACGGGCTACACTCCCGATTTAGCTGCGATTGACTCGATTGTGGTTGATGTAACAACTGGCGATATTATCAAGACGGTTACTTATACCGAGGATCCTGTGCCGACTCCGCAAGTTCCGGTTAAGTCCATTGATGAGTTACAAGATCCACCTGTGGCACCGTTTCCTTCCTTGTCTCCTGTTGCTGAGGCGAAGAAGCCTAATGTAAAAGTACAACACCGAGTGTTAGCTCCGATAACTGAAAAACAACGGTTGCCACAGACAGGGGATGAACAAGCATCGCTTGAATTTGGAATTGGTATAGCTCTGATTATGAGTGCTTTAGGTTTGAGTGGAATTGAAAAGAATCGTAATAAGCAAGAGTAATTGACTAATTAAGATATTAAAGTCGGATAACGGTATTATTTCTTGGGAAATAATGCCGCTATTTATTTTTAGAAGCTGGTAGGGATTAACCATGAATTAGAAAGAGCAAAAGAAAATATAATATAAAGCAAAACCAGGTGCCATGGTTCATGCCGTGGCACCTGGTTTATAGGTATTAGCATTAGTTAAAACTTGCGCGCCAATGATGACTCTTAATGGATTTGGTTTGGCGCTTACCACTGTGAGCCCAGTAGTCTAGAATAGCAGCAATACATAGGCAGAAAGGTTCATCTTCCTCATGGGTAATGGTAAATTCAAGGTCAGTCCCACTCGTACCAGCAACTTCTGTAATCTGCATGATGAGTTCACGGCCATGGAAAACACGGTAGTTGAAGGTCATTAAGTTACCAATTACCAACCAGTTAAGTTGTTTAACAAAAAGCATATCCCGTCCAACACCATAATGACGGCGTAAGGAACCAATTTGGCGGTTACCTTGATATAATTCAAATTTGGGAAAGACACCTAAAGAACGTTGCTTAATCTCTGCGGCGAGACGTCCGTCAATATGGTAGAGAGACAGCACTCCTTGACGTGAACCCCAGGCTCCCATCAAAGTATAGATGACGTTATTATTGCTGTCCTTCACCACGGTAGTTCCCTGTAATGAAAACTGTCTCCGGCGTGCATAAAGTTGGCGCATAGCGTCACCTCCTCTTCATCCGTGGCTATTAGTCGAGTGTCAGCGCTTTTTCAATGGCCTTGGCTACTCCGTCAGCAGTATTAATATCTGTAATGTAGTTAGCTAGTTTTTTAACTTCAGTTGAGCCATTCCCCATTGCAAAACTGACCCCGGCTACTTTGAGCATGGGAACATCATTGTTGTTGTCGCCAACTGCCATCACGTTATCCAACGGGATATTGAGACTATCGGCAAATGTAGCTAGGGCGTGCCCCTTATTGGCATCTTTGATATTGACCTCAATGTTGTTAGATGATGATGAGGTGATGGATAAAGGTCCAAATGTTAACATTTCTTGCTTGATTGGATCCAAAACTTGGGGGCCATCAGCACTGAAACCAACAATTTTGAGAATAGAGAGATGCGGGTCGGCCAAGAGATCAAAGTAGCTATCTGTGTACTGGATGTTCATGATTTCCATCCGTGCAGAAGCCAGGGAAACAGCTAGTTTGAAAGGCGTGTCTACGTTGACGTTAGCTAGCAGTTGAGCGAAGTTTTCGATCCGACTGGCTTTATTATCAGAATAGGTTCCCCTAGAGGTCACCACTTCGCAATAAAGATGGTTTTTCTTAAAACTCCGAATAACCCGGGCAGCTAGTTCTTTTGGAATCGGAGTAGCTGAGAGTTGCTTACCTGCTTCATCAAAAACCTGGGCCCCGTTGATGGTAATCATAGGACAAGTGATCCCAGCTTCCTGAAGGAGAGGCCAAGCTTCTTTACGCTCCCGCCCAGTTGCAACTACGAAGTGGACCCCTTGAGCTTGGGCTTTTTTGATAGCAGCCGCATTTTGGGGTGAAATGGTCATCTTATCATTTAATAAAGTTCCGTCCATATCCGATGCAATAATCTGAATCATACTAACGCCTCGCTTCTTTTCTCTGAATTAATGCTTACCTTCATTCTACCACAAATAATAGTTGGTCTTTTCTTTCCTGGATTGTATTGATGATAACAGTTTGGCGGTCCATACTAATGTGCTAAAATCATAGCACGGCATGTGGTAGAATGAGGAGCGAGGTGGTAGCTTGAAAGAATTAATCCATAACGACTGGCAGGAAGTTTTAGGGCCAGAATTTGCTAAAGCATATTATGCAAAATTACATGATTTTTTGAAGAGTGAGTACCAACATTATTTGATTCATCCTGACATGTATCATATTTTTGAAGCGTTTGAACTGACACCTTTTTCCCAGGTAAAAGTAGTTATTTTAGGTCAGGATCCGTACCATGAACCCCACCAGGCACATGGGCTAAGTTTTTCTGTTTTACCAGGGGTCAAGATCCCACCATCACTGGTCAATATCTATCAAGAACTGGAAAATGATCTGGGGATCAAACCGGTTAACCATGGCTACCTAGAAAAATGGGCTCGCCAAGGGGTCTTAATGCTCAATTCGGTCCTTACAGTGCGCAATGGTCAGGCTTTTTCGCATCGGGGGAAAGGTTGGGAGCAGTTGACTGACCGAGCAATCCAACTTTTATCCGAGCGTCCTGATCCCGTAGTTTTTATTCTGTGGGGACGGGCCGCCCGCAATAAGATTAGCTTGATTGATACCCAACGCAACGTTGTGATTGAATCAGCTCATCCGAGTCCCTTGTCGGCGTACCGCGGTTTCTTTGGCTCACGTCCATTTTCTAAAACTAACGCTGCGTTAGTGGCAATGGGGAAAGAACCAATTGACTGGCAGTTACCGGAGCATGTGGACTTGCCAGTGGGGTAATAAACATTAATGATATTTTTATTCAAGGAGATAAAACAATGAAACTTTTTGATACTTTAAAAGCGAAGATTAAACCAGTGCAGCCACGGATCGTATTTCCGGAAGGAACAGAACCCCGGGTGTTAGCGGCTGCTTTGCGCTTGGCAGACGACGGTTTGGTCCGTCCGATGTTGTTGGGCAACAAGGCTGCAATTACTGCTGCGGCAGAAAAATTGGCTCTACCAGGTTTAGAGCAAAGTGAGATTATTGATCCACAGACTTATCCAGAAGAAGCTTATCAAGCAATGGTAACGGCTTTTGTTGAGCGACGGAAGGGCAAGAATACGCCTGCTGAAGCAGAGAAAATTTTACGGGATGAAACCTACTTTGGGACGATGCTGGTGTACATGGGGCAAGCTGATGGCTTAGTTTCTGGTGCTGTTCATTCCACTGGTGATACTGTTCGTCCGGCTTTGCAGATCATCAAGACGCAGCCAGGGGCAAGTCGGATTAGCTCTTCGTTCTTGATGATGCGTAACGATGAACAAGAAAAATACATCATGGGGGATGCGGCGATTAACGTTGATCCCAATGCCCAGGAACTAGCTGAAATAGCCCTCCAAAGTGCTGCAACTGCAAAGTTGTTTGGAATGGAGCCCCGCGTGGCAATGCTGAGTTTTTCAACCAAAGGTTCAGCGCAAGCACCAATGGTAACCAAGGTTCAAGAAGCAACCAAATTAGCTCAAGAAATGGATCCTGAACTACAACTCGACGGTGAATTACAGTTTGATGCTGCCTTTGTTCCAAGTGTGGGCGAACGGAAGGCACCAGGTTCAACGGTTGCAGGACACGCTAATGTATTTATTTTCCCCGAATTACAGTCGGGTAACATTGGTTATAAGATTGCTCAGCGCTTAGGGGGATTTGAAGCCATTGGACCAATTTTGCAGGGGATGGCTAAACCAGTATCTGATCTTTCCCGAGGAGCAAGTACAGAGGATGTCTACAAGGTAGCAATTTTGACGGCTGCTCAGTCATTGATGTAGATATAAAGGGAGCGTGACGAATGGAATATACGACTACGGATGCAGCAAGTACCCAAGCAGTAGGAGCTGCGTTAGCCCCCTTACTTCAAGCTGGTGATGTGATCTTGCTGGATGGAGACTTAGGTGCGGGCAAGACGACTTTTACAAAGGGAGTAGCAGCTGGTTTAGGGATTCACCGCAATGTTAAGAGCCCAACGTTTAACTTGATCAAGGAATATCATCAAGGACGGTTACCGTTGTACCATATGGATGTCTACCGGCTTGAAGGGGTTGGCGGTGCTGATTTGGGATTGCAGGAATACTTTAACGGATCAGGGGTTTCTTTAGTTGAATGGTCACAGTTTGTTGCTGAAGATCTCCCCCAGGATTTTTTGATGATTCGTCTCCAAAAAGATGACGATGATTTTGACCGGCGCAAGATCATTTTTACTCCACATGGGGATAGGTATGCTACTCTGGTAGACCAGTTAGCACAACAATTGCATACGAATTAAAAAAGAGGTTGGAAAACTTTGTTTTTCCAACCTCTCAGTCGTTTATGTGTGGTGTAGCTACTAGGCAGGCTTGATAAAGTTTTGAATGATCTGAGGATCAAAGTGTTGGGCCTGATAGAGCAGGATGGCAGCACAAGCATGACAGTCGTCCAGGGCATTGTGGTGGTTAGTAAGCTCGATGCTTAATTGCTTTGTGATCGTAGGCAGTTTGTGGTTGGGTAAGTCAGGGAAAAAGAATTTACTAGTCTTGACGGTATCCAAGGTAAGAAAATGCGGTTCAGGAATATTGTAGAGGTTAGTCGTGGCTTTAAGGACACTGACATCAAAGGGAGCATTGTGGGCAACGATTAAATTATCTGGTGTAAATAGTCCCTGAATGTGGGGCCACAATTCTACAAATGATGGTGCCTTAGCAACATCAGTGGCAGTGATCCCGTGAACGCGGGTATTGCGCCAGAAAAAATCCCCCTGGGGTTTGATTAGTGAATAAAATTGATCGACAATTTGACTATTGCGGACAATTGTTAATGCAATAGAACAGGGGCTATTGCGCTTAGGGTTAGCAGTTTCAAAGTCTAAGGCAACAAAGTTCATGGCGTTCTTCCTTTCTGACAATATTGTTTATATAATAACATGGAAACAATAACTAAAGAACTGTAAAGATTTAAGCGCAAGCAGACATAGATGTGATAAGATAACGGTACTGTGCTAAAATTGATCATGCATAAGATCGATATGATGAGGAATTAAGTAATAATGAAGCAAGCTGAAGTAATTTACAATGAGTTAATTAAAACAATTGATATCAAACAAGACGAATTATTGTCGAAATATACTAATACTAAAACGGGTGGACCAGCTGATTACTTGGCTTTTCCTAAGAGTGTAGCAGAAGTTAAGCAACTATTAGCAATGGCGAACGAGGCGGATTTACCACTGACGATCCTGGGAAATGCCAGCAATTTAATCGTCCGTGATGGTGGGATTCGTGGTTTAGTTTTGATTTTGACGGAGATGAACCAGATTACGGTCCAAGGAGATATTGTTACTGCCCAAGCAGGAGCATCTCTAATTGCGACTACCGAACGAGCTTACCGTGCTGGACTGACCGGTTTGGAATTTGCGGCCGGTATTCCGGGGAGTGTCGGAGGTGCCGTCTTTATGAATGCTGGGGCTTACGGTGGTGAGATCAAAGAGGTGGCCGCAACTGTAACTGCCTTGACACCAGCAGGCAAAGTAGTAACTTATCGAAATGAAGAACTTGATTTTGGGTACCGGCATTCGCGGATTCAAGAAGAAAATGACATCGTTTTGGCAGCTACTTTTAAGTTAAGTCCTGGTTGTAAAGAAGATATTCGGGCGGAAATGGATCGGTTGAACTTCTTGCGGGCATCTAAACAACCGTTGGAATATCCTTCTTGCGGGAGCGTTTTTAAACGACCAGTGGGACATTATACCGGAAAATTGATCCATGATGCTGGGTTGCAGGGCTTTCAAATTGGCGGGGCCCAAGTGTCGACTAAGCATGCAGGCTTTATCGTGAATGTAGCTGGAGCTACGGGCCAAGACTATATTGACGTTATTCACCATATCCAAGCGGTGATCAAAGAAAAATTTGATGTTGATTTGGAAACCGAAGTTCGCATTATTGGGAGCGATAAATAATAAAAGGCGTGTTCTGAAGTGAGCACGCCTTTTATTATTAATTGAATTGTTGTAACGAATGCCGATAAATTTCCATACAAATCCAAACAGCCATTTGGATAATAAAGAAACTTACGATGAAAATTAATGCCTTTAGATCCCACATTTGCGCAATTTTTTGGAGAGCCCATTGTGGTTCAAAAATCAGATAAATAGAATGGAGGCGAAGAAAACGTCCGATGAAGACCCCGATGGCAGAGAAAAAATTAAAAATAGCTACCAAGCTGTAACAAAACAGACGACTAGGCTGGTGTAAACGGATGGCAACGAGATGGGCAACATAATCAAGGCTCCACATCCCCATTAGGGTACAGCCGAGGGCTGCTAAAACCAGGTCAGCAAAGTTTTTCCATAGATCAAAGTGGAACATCATCAAATTAGTCTGCGGGTCGTATGGATTGACTCGGGCAAGGTGGTAGAGATCAGTTAACAAGTACGGTGCATTAGGATAAAAGAGTGCCCATACCAAAAAGAACAGCCAGAATACCCAGCGGTTTTGTTTGCTATGCATGTGCATAGCTAACTCAATAGGAATATATGCCAGAAAAGTATTGAGCAATAAGAAGCTATAAAACGAGTTGACCCGATAAACAAAAAAGTAAATGTAAATCATATAAACAACAAAGATCGTTCTTACTAACCATTGACTAGTCTGCTTCATAAATACCACCTCATTAGCAAGACTTATTATGATCATTGTAGCAGAATTTTTAGATTAGTTACCATAATTAGCTTGGTCTTAGCGGGATTTTTAAGATTGTCATATAGGCTGTCATGTTCCGTGCTATAATGATGAAAGATAAAATTGGAGGGAAGGTCATGGCTATTGATTGGAACAGCATTTTAAATTGGCATACCCTAGTCAATTTAGTGGACATCATGGTCGTGTGGTACGTCATTTACAAACTGATGATGCTCCTACGCGGGACTAAAGCTGTCCAACTCTTTAAGGGTGTTGTGGTTATTTTAGTAATCAAATTGATTGCCTGGTATTTTAACTTAGAAACGGTTTCGTGGATTATGGACCAGATAATCAACTGGGGGATTATTGCAATCATCGTTATTTTCCAGCCTGAAATTCGGCGTGGGTTGGAACATCTCGGACGAGGCTCACTTTTTGTTAAATCCCGCCGGGGGAATGCCGTTGAAGTTCATATGGTTGACGCCTTGGACCAGGCAATTCAATATATGTCGAAGCGGCGGATCGGGGCTTTGATCACCATTCAAATTAATACGGGCTTAGATGAATATATCGAAACTGGAATTCGGTTAGATGCTGATATTTCAGGTGCGCTGTTGATTAATACTTTCATTCCGAATACACCATTACATGACGGGGCGGTTATTATCAAGGATAACAAGATTGCGGTTGCAGCTGCATACCTACCTTTATCCGAAAGTAACTTGATTCCCAAAGAATTGGGAACTAGGCACCGAGCAGCCGTCGGAATTAGTGAAGTGACGGATGCGTTGACAATTGTGGTTTCGGAAGAAACTGGGGGAGTTACGATTACCAAGAATAGCGAATTACTACGGGATTTGACCCGGAATGATTATCTTAAACTCCTCAAAAATGAGCTTATTCCTAAAGAGGATGAGCGGAATAGTAACGGTTTGACCCGCTTTATTGAAGGGGTATTCAAAGGAGGGCGCAGACGATGAAACACCGTATGAGTATTTTTAACACCCGGCTCTTTTATCGGATTGTTGCCTTGATTTTCGCGATCTTGCTATTTGTATATGTTAATTTCGGTCACTTGAGTTCGACCAGAGATGCTAACAATACCGGGACGGGAACCGATGGGATGCTGATGTCAACTAAATCAGTTACATTGACGACAGATCTCAAAGTCAATCTCGATAGCGACAAATATTTTGTTAGTGACTATCCAGAAAAAGTTAAGGTCAAGATTACTGGGCCAGCTGCTATGGTCAAGACAGTTCAAAACACCCGTAATTTTGATGTCTATGCTGACTTGAATGACTTAGGGATTGGGAGACATACGGTTAAGTTGAAGACTTCTGGTTTAAACCAGGAACTCAATGTTAAAGTGATTCCTGAAGAAGTAACTTTTAATATTCGTAAACGCAAGTCGGTTACTCTGCCAATCCAAGTTCGCTACGATGATGATCAGATCGCTAAGGGGTATGCAGTCAGCAAGGCATACGCTAATACGCAAGTAGCTCAGGTGACTGGGGCAGTTAGTGATGTGAACCGGATTGACAGCATTGTTGCCGATGTAGCCTTGCCAAGTGGGCTCAAAGATAACTACTCACGGAGCGTCATGCTGCGGGCCTTAGACGCGAATGGTAAGACCTTAAACGTCAACATTGCGCCTGAAACTGCACGAGTAACGGTACAGGTTTATCGCGCAACTAGCACCAAGGAAGTAAATATTAAACTGGTTACTAGTGGCCAGGGAATTGCTGGTAAACAATATGACTTAACTTCAGCGACGACAAAGGTTACACTACATGGAACCAAAGCGGCCCTGCAAAAGATTGATGTACTTGAGGTGCCTGTTTCAATCAATGGTATTAGTCATACAGTTACGCAGACAGTTCAGCTGGATCCAAGAAAAGATGGGATAACGACAGTTGAACCTGGGAGCATTTCTGTTAAAATTAGTGTCAGTGATAGTGGTAGCGATACCGTGGCAGCTACAACTTCTGCCGATAAAGCCAATAGTGGCACCAAAGATAGTGGCAGTAGTTCAGCAACAGAAGATACAACGAGTGGTACATCTGGTAGCACTAGTAATGATAATTGAATTTTAAGGAGTAAATGAGTTATGAAGTATTTTGGTACAGATGGTGTCAGAGGGATTGCCAATAAGACGTTAACACCGGAATTGGCCTTTCGTTTAGGTCGGTGTGGGGGTTATGTTTTGACTCAGCACGCTAAGGATGATAAGCGTGCACCTCGTGTTTTAGTAGCCCGTGATACCCGGATTTCTGGACAAATGTTAGAACAAGCACTAATTTCAGGCTTACTTTCTGTGGGGATTGAAGTCTTTTCATTAGGGGTGATTACGACTCCTAGTGTGGCTTATCTGGTTCGGTTGCAAGATGCTGATGCCGGAATTATGATTTCAGCTTCCCACAACCCTGCTGAAGACAACGGAATCAAGTTTTTCGGGGGCGATGGCTATAAGCTGTCAGATGACCAAGAAGAAGAAATTGAAGCCCTCTTGGAAAAGGAAACCGATGACTTACCACGGCCACAAGCTGAAGGTTTAGGGGTTCTCAATGATTATCGTGAAGGGGCTCTTAAATATACACAATTCTTAGAACAAACGATTCCTGATGATTTAGAAGGCATGCGGATCGCGGTTGATGGGGCCAACGGTTCTACGTCTGCCTTAGTTTCACGTTTGTTTGCTGACCTCAATGCTGACTTTGAAACAATGGCGGTTAACCCTGACGGTTTGAATATCAATAAAGGGGTTGGTTCAACCCACCCAGAAGCACTGGCTAAATTTGTCTTAGAAACTGAAGCCCAAGTTGGGGTGGCGTTTGATGGTGATGGTGACCGGTGCATTGCCGTGGATGAAAAGGGCAATATCATCGATGGTGACAAGATTATGTACATCTGTGGGAAGTACATGAGTGAACGTGGACGTCTGAAAAAGGATACAATTGTAACAACTGTGATGTCCAACCTAGGCTTGTACAAAGCCATGGAAGAGCATGGATTACACTCGGTTAAGACTAAAGTAGGTGACCGGTATGTTGTGGAAGAAATGCGTAAGAGTGGTTACAACGTTGGGGGCGAACAATCTGGTCACGTGGTCTTTTTAGACTTCAATACAACTGGAGATGGGATGCTGACAGCATTACAATTGCTCAATGTTATCAAGCAAACTGGCAAGCCACTTTCAGAACTAGCAGCTGAAGTGCCAACATATCCTCAGGAATTAATCAATGTTAAGGTGACCGACAAGAAGGCTGCTTTGGATAATCAAGCGATCAAAGATGTTATTGCTGATGTCGAAAAGCGGATGGCCGGTGAAGGTCGGGTCTTGGTACGTCCTAGTGGGACACAAGACTTGCTTCGGGTCATGGCGGAAGCTAAAACTCCAGAATTGGTTCATGATTATGTCAGTGAAATTGTAGCCGTTGTTGAACGCGAAATGGGCGTTAATTAAGTTCATTTAGAATGATTATTGGACTGGGTGAGAACAAAGTTTTCATCCAGTCTTTTTGTATACAATGAAAATAAAACTAGACCAATAATCTAGACCAATCTTTAAAAAGGTTGACACAGATATCTATAAATTGTATATTATTGGGGTCGCAAGCGGGTGATTATCGCTTGTATTGAACTAGACCAATTTTGGATATGGTTAATATATAGAAAAGGAAACGATAAGATATGTGTGGAATTGTAGGAGTTACAGGTAGAGAAGATACTGTGGAAATTTTACTCCATGGTTTAGAAAAGCTAGAATACCGGGGCTATGATTCAGCAGGAATCTATGTTAGTGATGAACAAGGCGCTGACTACTTAATTAAAGAAAAAGGTAAAATTGCCGATTTGCGGGCAGAAATTGGCCCTGAAGTGCACGGGTTAGCCGGGATCGGACACACGCGGTGGGCTACTCATGGGATTCCTAATAAGGATAATGCCCATCCTCATTTTTCAGCGGATAAGCGCTTCTATCTGGTTCACAACGGGGTAATCGGTAACTTCAAACAGTTGCGTGAAGAATACCTCCACGATGTTGACTTTAAGAGTGAAACAGATACTGAAGTCGTTGTTCAATTGATCGGTTACTTAGCTAAAAAGGACCATCTTGACGCCAAGGCTGCTTTCAAGAAAGCAATCAGCCTGCTTGATGATTCTTCATCATATGCTTTTGTCTTGATGGATCGGGAAGAACCAGGCAAAATCTTTGTGGCTAAAAAGAAGAGCCCACTCTTGATTGGGATTGGTGAAGGCTTTAATGTGGTCTGCAGTGATGCAATGGCAATGCTTAACGTAACCCATGACTTTATTGAACTAGAAGACGGGGATGTAGTTGAAATCACTGCTTCTAAAATCAAGATCGAAGACGAAAATGGTAAGTCAGTAGAACGTAACCAATTCCATGTGGATGAAGACGCTTCTGCTTCTGACAAGGGTGCTTATGAATTCTATATGTTGAAAGAAATTGATGAGCAACCAGCAGTAATGCATAAGTTACAGGCTGAATATTTTGATGAAGCAGGAAACGTGCAGATTGACGAAAAGTTACTGGCAGAAATGACCGCGGCTGATCGTTTATACATCGTAGCTGCTGGGACTAGTTATCATGCTGGGTTAGTTGGTAAGGAATTATTCGAAAAGATTACCCGGATCCCAACAGAAGTTCACGTTGCTTCAGAATTCGCTTATAATCCACCATTGCTGGCTCCTAAACCATTCTTTATCTTTTTAACGCAAAGTGGGGAAACAGCAGACAGCCGGGAAGTTTTAAAGCAAGTTAATAAGTGGGGCTACCCAAGTTTGACCATCACTAATGTGCCAAACTCCACTCTTTCACGCGAAGCTAGCCATACATTATTATTGTATGCTGGTCCAGAAATTGCCGTAGCTTCAACTAAGGCTTATACAGCACAGATTGCTGTGGAAGCAATCTTGACTAAGGCTTTAGCTGAATACCAGGAATTAGAAACGGCCACTAGTTTTGATGTTAAGAGCGAACTGACTAAAGTGGCTAATGCTATGCAAACAGCTGTTGACCAAAAGCATCAAGTGGAAAAGTTGGCTGCCGACTACTTAGCTACGACTAGAAATGCCTTCTATATTGGTCGGGCAATTGACTATGATGTGGCCATTGAAGCTGCTTTGAAGTTGAAGGAAGTTTCTTATGTGCAAACAGAAGGCTTTGCTTCAGGGGAATTAAAGCATGGGACAATTGCGTTGATTGAAGAAGGTACTCCGGTGATTGCAATTATCACAAATAAAGCAACTGCTGCTCATACTCGGAGTAATGTCCAAGAAGTGATTGCTCGGGGAGCTAATGTAATTACCATTGTAGCGGGTGAATTAGCCCAACCAGGTGATCAAATTGTTTTAGAAGATGTGCACCCATTGTTGACACCACTAGTTTCTATCGTTCCAGCACAGTTGCTGGCATACTATACAAGTAAGAACCGAGGCTATGATGTAGATAAGCCCCGTAACTTGGCCAAGAGTGTTACAGTTGAATAAGCAAAAAAGGAAGTTGAGTTATCAGCTTCCTTTTTTGCTTATTCAACTATTCGTAACGTTCACGTAAGATGTTAATCTCAAAGTTTAGGACCCGTAAACAGAGATAGCAGATGGAACTGTCTAAGAAAAAGATGACTAATAAATATACAGGAATAATATACCAGTAGCCAGTTTGGAGCATTAGGGTCATCAAAGGGCTGAAAACAGATTTATGTTTAAATAATAACTTGATTGCATAAATAATAGTGGCAAAGATCCCTACGCAGAGACTGAACTTGAATTGTTTTTTGTTAATCATAAAAACTGCTCCCTAGTGAATAATCATACATTTATTGTACCAGGAATTATTTCAGGAGAATAATATAAATTTATGTTTATTACATTGACAGCGCTTTCTTTAAGGGGTATAGTATAAAGCGTAGGAGGGATAGCCGTGATGGTTACTCTCTTTACGAATCAATTCTCTTTCTCTCTTATGCCAACCACTGTACTTGTACAGTGGTTTTCTTTTTGGGATGATTTTGGTTTGTTATCAAAATAGGTATAATAGATGCAGATAAATGCTGAGGAGAGGTTAGATAATGCAGAGTGAAAAGAAACTAAAGAGTCATGAAATTTTGACCCTAATTGAGGAAATAACCCTTAACGATGGAGAAAAGTACTATGAAGTTTCGAATATGGTTCAAAATGGGCGGGCTGAGCTAGCAGCTGCCCGCGGATACATCAAGCAAGTTCGGATCCTCCAGTTGAATATTCCCCGATCACAAAATGTGATAACATATGAGCGGTATATTAATGAAAACTTTTTCATGCCGGATGAAAATCTGGATCATTTTGAACGCTGGAAACGGACGTCGGAAATGGATGAAATCGTTGAAAAGATTCTTCGCGAAAATCATATTGCTTAATAAACCTGATAAAAGCGGATAAATTTAGTTGTTTGTAAGCATCTTTTGTAAATTATTCTCTATTTTCAAAATAATTGTGGTAGAATGAACATGTACTCATTAGAGTAAGTTTAGATGTGAATTTTTTTAGGAGGCTGTTTTATGTCAGTATTCGTAAACGGTAATGCTATTTACCAAGCTGCTCGTGAAGGTCACTACGCAGTTGGTGCATTCAACACTAACAACTTGGAATGGACTCAAGCTATTCTTCAAGCTGCCCAAGAAACTAACACACCTGTATTGATCCAAGTATCAATGGGTGCTGCTAAGTACATGGGTGACTACAAGTTTGTTAAGACTTTAGTTGAAGAACAAATCCGCATCATGGGGATCACTGTTCCAGTTATCATGCACTTAGACCACGGTAACTACGAAGCAGCTAAGGCATGTATCGAAGCAGGCTATTCTTCAGTTATGTTCGACGGCCACGACTTGCCATTCGAAGAAAACTTGGAAAAGACTGCAGAAATCGTTAAGTTAGCACATGCTAAGGGCATTTCTGTTGAAGCCGAAGTTGGTTCAATCGGTGGTGAAGAAGACGGTGTTGTTGGTGAAGGTGAATTAGCTAGCGTTGAAGAAGCTAAGCAAATCGCTGCTTTAGGCGTTGACTACTTGGCTTGCGGTATCGGTAACATCCACGGCCAATACCCAGAAAACTGGAAGGGTCTGCACTTTGACCGCTTACAAGAAATCGCTGAAGCAATCGACACTCCATTAGTATTGCACGGTGGTTCTGGTATTCCACAAGAACAAATCGAAAAGGCAATCAAGCTTGGTATTTCCAAGGTTAACATCAACACTGAAAACCAATTGGCATTTGCTGCAGCAACTCGTAAGTACATCGAAGCTGGCAAGGACCAAGAAGGCAAGGGGTACGATCCACGTAAGTTACTTGCACCAGGTAAGCAAGCAATCGTTGATACTGTCAAGGAAATTATTGGCTGGTTAGGTACACCATCAGTTAAATAATTATTGCTAGCAGTTGCTAAAAGAGTCGTTTTTAAACGACTCTTTTTTAATTTGCTCTTGTAATTATCAATGATTAATTTATAATTTGTAGTAGATTATATTTTTTATAAATTAAGGAGCGGGATGTATGGGCAAAGAGAAAAGCACTTTAGCAGAAAAAATTAATGTTCTTCGAGCTGCTGTGATGGGAGCCAATGATGGCATTATCTCTGTTGCCGGAATTGTTTTAGGGGTTGCCGGAGCCAGTATCAGTAAATGGGGAATCTTGATCTCTGGTCTTGCTGGCATGTTAGCTGGATCAATTTCGATGGCGATGGGAGAATATGTGTCGGTACACTCGCAACGTGATGCACAAATTGCAGCTGTTGCGCGAGAGCAACATGCACTAGATACAGATTTTTCCGGCCAAGAACAATTTTTAAAAGATAAATTGTTACAAACGGGGATCAGTTCTCATTTGGCGGAGGCGGCAGTGGCAGAGATGTTAGCCAAGACGCCTCTGAAAACAATTGTACGCGAGAAATATGGTTTTGACTTAGAAAAGAAAATCAGTGCTTATGCAGCTGCATTAGCATCAATGATCGCATTTCCAACTGGGGCGGCCCTGCCATTATTGGCCATTTTGATTATTCCAACTACATATCGGATTTTAGGAACGATGGTAGCAGTGGTTATTGCTCTAATTTTGACTGGTTATTTTGCCGCTGTTTTGAGCCATTCCAGTAAGTTACACGGGACGATCCGCAACGTGGTATCAGGAATGTTAACGATGTTTGTGACCTACTTTTTGGGTAGAATGTTCTAGCAGCTAGGAGGATTAACATGAAAAAAGATGCGGAAAAGACAATGGAAGAAGAGATGAACGCGCTTCGGGCGGGAGTGCTTGGCTCAAATGACGGAATCTTGTCCGTGGTGGGAGTGCTATTCTCAGTCGCAGCTGCAACAACTGATAGATTTACGATTCTGCTGGCAGGCTTATCTGCTTTGGTAGCGTGTGCCTTATCAATGGCAGCTGGGGAATATGCTTCGGTTAGTGTGCAGCGTGATACTGAAAAAGTGGCGGTGGCTGAAGAAAGACTCCGTTTGCAGAATGATCCTACTCAAGAACATAGGGAACTGGTTGAATATTATGTGGACAAAGGAGTTAGTCACCATACGGCAGTAGCAATTGCTGATGAGTTATTGGCAAGTGATCGCGCCTTAGCAGTAATGGTCAACGTTAGAAATGGGTTTGAGTTAGACCAGTATTTAAGCCCGTGGGCTGCTGCTTTCTCATCACTGTTCTCAGCAGCGCTGGGCGGAATTTTTCCCCTGGCAGCAATGCTTTATGCTCCGGCAAATTTACGGTGGCAAACAACTATCTTGGCTGTGGTAGTATCAGTAGCTTTGACCGGGTTAATCAGTGCTAAGTTGGGAAAAGCCAATATGTTCCGCGCTATGCTCAGAAATATTGTGATCGGGATTATCACGATGGCAATTCACTATTACGTTGGCCAATTAATATAGAAAAATATGAGTAGGAATAACTTTTGCTCGTATTTGTGGTTTGGACTTGCAGTTATTTTTCTGATATCTGTGAGCTATTTAATGAATAAAAACGAGGCTAGAAGAAAGTTTTGCTTTCTTCTAGCCTCGTTTTGCATATACGGCTATCCTTGGGGAAGGTCGCTGATAAGCTTCTCACCAATTTTTTTGTATAAAACAGCTTGGATCGCGAATTGTTCTACAACGGGAATGGAGTCCTTAGGAGAAATGTTGCTGATGTCATCATCGACAATAGTGATCGTTGAAAGGAGCTCATTAAAATAATTAGCAAAGTGATCATATGCAATTGCACTGCCGTACTTAGCCTTGGTAAATTGAAGACCTGTTCGGACCGTATCAAGAGCATATACTGTTTTGAGCAAACTGATCACTAGCAATTCCGCCATATGTTCAGCTTGGTATTTCTTTTTGAGGGGTTTAGACATAATCTTCTTTTTTACATAGCTATTAACCATCGAGGGGGTGATTTTATTTCCAGTCAAAGGCTCAATATAACGATTGCTGAGACTGACTAATTGATCCATATACAAATTAAAATCTGGGAATTCGTGCCACAATGGCAATTGATGTTTCTTAAGTTCAGTCAAGATAGTTGTAATATTGGTTTCAGGCATGATCTTTACCTCCGATATTCTTAGTTAATATTATACCACCTTAATTGAGAGTAAAAGTTTATTATATTAAAGTTCCCTTGAACTAGATTTAAAAACTAGATATAATAAACTTAAAAAATAAAGAGGGAGATAGGATGCTAACAAAACGCGAGCAAATTATCAATGAAGTTTGGAGTGCCATTACCCATGGAGTAGGAGTGGCATTGGCGATTGCTGCTTTAGTACTTTTGGAAATTAAAGCGGCTGGCAATCATGCGCCCCTGCAAGCAACTGTTTTTGCTGTTTATGGGGTAACGTTAATTTTATTGTTTTTATTTTCAACGCTATTTCACAGCTTGTACTTTACGCGGGCAGCACGATTTTTTCAGATCCTGGATCATTGTAGCATCTACTTATTAATTGTTGGAACCTATACACCGTATTGTTTGCTTGCTATCCCGGGGCTGAAAGGGATCGTCATTTTGATCATGATTTGGAGCTTGGGGATTGGTGGTGCTCTTTACCATATTATTGGTAACAACCGGTCACAAGCAATCGAAACATTAATTTATATTGGAATGGGGTGGCTGTGCCTATGTGGTGGACGCCAGTTGTTCCAATCTTTGGGAATGACTGGATTATTGTTACTAGTTAGTGGGGGTATCTTGTATACAGTTGGTGCTTGGATATATAGTCGCAAGTGGGGGCGGTATAGTCATGTGTTGTGGCACTTATTTGTACTAGCAGGGGCTACTAGCATGTTTTTTTCATTATACTTGTATATTTAGGGAATAATTCATTATATTTGATATTCATTGCTTTTAATGATACATTTCAGTTGGGGTGTAAGGATAATATTCGAAAGGAGTGTGTTACTATGCCTACAGTTAATGCCAGCATTACCAGGGATGAAGCATTGAATAACTTTGTTGATAACTTTGATATTATTAATGCTCTAGCTGACCGCAACCGCCAACGAATTATTATTCTGCTTTTCCACCATATGGATGATGGAATGACAGTGACAGAAATCACACGGCAAATGTCAATTACACAGCCGGCAGTGTCGCACCATTTAAAAATTCTTCGCGAAGCTAATTTGGTTTCGTTTAAGAAAAATGGACTGCAAAGTTTCTATTACCTGACTTTAGAGCAGCCATTATCGCGTTTAGAAAAAGTTATTCACGATCTACATCAGGAAGTAGCTGTAGAATGATTATCACTACTAGAGATACTAAAGTCCCCGCATTGGTTAGCGGGGATTTTTTTAGTATAATAAATTTAAAGAAATGAGGTGGAATGATGGCACGAAAATTCTATGCAGTTGCTCGTGGGCGGAAGCCAGGAATATATCTGACCTGGTCTGAATGCCAAGCGATGGTTAGTGGTTTTCCTAAAGCTAGCTATAAGAGTTTTAGCAGTAGAGCTGCAGCAGAAGCCTGGCTTAATGGCGCTTCGCCAGAGAGACCGACGCCATCTAAGAAGCAACCGGCAGTGCTAGCTAAGCGACCCGGAGAGGTGTTCGTATATACTGATGGTGGTTCACGGAACCATGGAAACGTAAAGGGGCAGCACGTCAAGGCAGATGATAAGGCTGCCTGGGCATACCTGATCATTCTCCCTGATGGTCAGCATGTTAGTGATACTGGGGGCGAATATGGGAGCACCAATAATCGGATGGAGATTATGGCACTGGTAGCTGCCCTGACTAGGTTATTAGAATTGGGGCAAAAAGATGCCCCGATCACCTTGGTGTTAGATTCACGCTATGTGCTAAACGCTATTGAAAAGGGCTGGCTACAAAGTTGGCAACGACGCGGTTGGCGCAAGAGCGATGGTACGCCAGTTCTAAACCAGCCTTTGTGGGAAATTGTCAGTCAGCTATTGCCACAATTTACCCACTTGCAGTGGTCATGGACTAAAGGACATGCAAATAATAGTGGAAATGTTTTTGTTGATCAGTTACTGAACAAGACGATGGACCAAATGGCATCTTATTGAGATAAGTGCCGATAAAAAGGAATGATTTTAGTATGAAGCGAACACATCGTAAACAGACACGGAGTAACATATGGGTATTACTGGTAGCATTAGTGATTATTGTTATCGGCATCGGGGGTTTTGTGATGAACCGCCACCAACGTACACATTTCAACCGTAGCGTCAAGATCAATGGGATCGACGTTGGGGGGCTGACTGCAGATGAGGCATTGGCACGTTTGAAAAAGGTACAGTGGAGTAATCAAGTCTACGTAGGTCAGACCCTCATAGTGACTGGGAAAACGACAAGTGCGCATATTTCACAGGCAGATTTACCAGCACTAGAGAAAATTATGCAGCAACAATATAGCTTCTTTCCCCATAAGGTAAACCATAATTACCACCTCCAACCACAACAAAAGAATAGTTACCGGGAGAATGTTTTACGCCAAGCTCTACAAACAAAATTGGAGCAACTAAATCAAAAACGAAATCCGGCCCAAGATGCATATGCTCAATTAGTAAATAATAAAGTGACGGTTGTTCCTGCGCGAAAGGGTAACCAGTATAACGTTGCTAAGATCATGCAGGAGTATGATCACCAACTATATCAAGCAACGATTAGACTTAAAAAGAAAATCGTGCAACCTGTAACGGCAACAAGTGCAACTGTTAAAAGGCAACAACGTAAGCTGGATAGATTGGTCGATCGCCAAGTTGAATATACAGTTGTGGATAAGAAGCATACTATCACAGTGGCGGATGCATTTAGCAAGGTTACTTATCATGATGGTAAGTATGATTATGATGATGCCCCGCTACGTAAGCTCATTACCAAGATTAATAATGAGCAGGGAACTCTGCATAAACGCTATGATTTCACTACTCCAGGTGGAAGCACTATAACCGTTCAAAATGAGTCCTATGGGTGGGAGTTGAGCACCACTAAGGCACGTAAGACCCTTTCTCAAGCACTACTAACCGGGAAAAAGCAAGTAGACGGTCGGCAAGATATTTATGGTTTAGGATATAATACTGGTGGCTTGGGCTATGGTTTAGATAATAATGGACTGGGTAAGACCTATGCAGTGATTTCGATTGCTGAACAACGTGCTTGGCTGTACCGGGATGGGCAGATGGTGCAGAGTTTCCGAGTAGTAACGGGAAATCAGGCAACGCATGAGGATACGCCAACAGGAGTGTACTACATTATGTATAAGCAATCGCCGTCAGTTCTGCGGGGTTATGCTGCTAACCGTGGAAAGTATGAGCAGAAAGTAAGTTACTGGGCACAGTTTACAGACAGTGGTTGCGGTTTTCATGATGCTGGTTGGCGGAAAGATTGGTCACCTAAAGCATATTTGAATTATGGTTCAGGTGGTTGTGCCAATACCCAACCAGCTGAGATGGCTAAGGCTTATGGAAATTTAGTTCAGAATGAACCAGTTATTGTATACTGAGTAAATTTTTTGGTGCTATTAATTATCTATGCTATAATTAGTAGTATTACGGGGATGTTATGGATTCGACAGGTATAGGTCGAGCCTAAATTGCGTTTGGTAGGTTGCGACTACCTTAAAACGCTCAGTTAAATATAACTGCAAAAAATAATAACTACTCTTACGCAGTAGCTGCCTAAAAACAGCTTAGCGTAAATCCACCCACGATCGTCCATATTGTGGTGCTGGGTTTTATACTAAGTGGACTACGTTTGCTTACTTCCACCTGCAGTAGCAAAAAGAGATCATCAGGATAGTTAGTAGTGTTAGCCGGGTTGTGTGGCGGAGCTGCTAGCGAAATTTAAATAACATGACTATGAACGTAGAGGTTTAGGTGGCGATATGCTTGGACGCGGGTTCGACTCCCGCCATCTCCATACAACTTCCTTATTTTATAGGCGTTTCAGCGGTATTATGCCACCAAAATGTCACCGAGGTACTGAATTACTTCTTTTTAGGGGTAGTTCAGTATCTTTTTTTGTATCTAATTCATCTAAGATTTGCTCGATATGACTATCAGACTTGGATTTTAATTCTTCAAGCATATAAGCATATTTTCTGGTTGTAGTTGTGATGTCAGAATGACCGAGGCGCTTAGAAATAGCATAAATATCAACGTTGTTATATAACAGCATTGCTACATGAGAGTGCCTGATGCTGTGAAAGTGATATGACTTTTTTTGGATATTGCATTCTTTTAAAAGCTCACGGAGTTTCTTATTGACAGCCTCTGAAGTAGGAACAGTGCCAAATTTGTTTTCAAAAACTAGTTCTTTATTGTTTGACTGCAACGATTTTAGGATATCTAGCAAACCTTGGTTAACTCTGATTATTCTCTTAGAGCTGGCATTTTTAGTGTCTTTAAAGGTACGAGTATGGTAATTCCAAGACTTATTTACAGTTATCGTTTTCCAGTTAAAATTAATGTCATTCCAGGTTAGTGCGGCTATCTCTGACAGCCTGAAACCAGTATAAAAAGCCGTTAAAATCATGTACCGACTTGTATAGCTAGGATCCATTTTTTCCTTGCATTTATCAATAACAGCGTTGATTTCATTCATATTTAAATAGTCAACAACCATGGTTCGGTCTGCATTCCATGAAAGTTCGATATTATGTGTAAAATCCCTGGGGATAAGATTGTCATACATAGCTGAGGAAACAACCGATTTAATAATTGAATGGACTTTCTTAACTGTCACTTTTGCATGCGTTTCTCCAAATTTATTTATAAATATCTGGTAGTCACGCCTGGTAACTTTATCGATTTTTTTGTTTCCAAAATATTCTTCTAGATTTTTGTAAATTGAGTCATAAAGCCTAGCGGTTACGACAGCTATTTTATTCTTCTTATATATTTCAAACCACTCTTTGAAGTATGCTGCGAAAGAGATGTTTTTTGCTGAGATCGTCCCGTTATCTTTCTGTTCTTCAATCGTCCTTGCCCACCGTTTGGCCTCAGGCTTAGTAGAGAAACCAGCTTTAGTTTTGTAGTGACGCTTGCCGTCATCGTCATACCATGAAATTCGCGCTTGCCATTTTCCATTCAATTTACGATAGCTTGCCATTTTATCATTTCCTTAGAATATACGTTCGATTCAATGCATTAATACAACCCCCGAAAAACGGGGGATGGACTAGTAAATATCTGATTTTTTATGACATCAGGACGTTGGTCATGGTTTCACTCCTCTGATAGATACTTACGACGGCTAGTAATTAATTGTTCCAAGTCGTTTAAATCATCTAGGGTAGCCTTGTTTCTGATGAAGCTCCTAGCAGTGCCCCTAGCTGATAAATAGGAGCGATGCGCTCTATTTTTTTCATTCCATTTCTTAGTCGCTTTTTTCTGAGATAAACTTTCAACCATTATAAAAATAACCACCTTAACAATTTAATTATGATAGCCAGTAAGATAGCTACACCAGCCCATGCATAGTATTTCTTTTCTTTTCTAGTCATAGTATAATGTATGGCAAAGAGGTAAGGCTTTACGTCTTACCTCAATTAAATTAATGCTTTAGAAGAATTTTGATAGCATCGTCGATTGCTTTTATCAGCTCTGTTGCAGGTACTGCCCAGGCACCTATCATTGCGTATTTAGCAATTTTTTCAGATGTTTCAGGATTCTTCTTTTTATTTTTCTTTGCCATACTTTTCATCTCCTTTCTATATTTATATTATAGTTCATGAACTAGTAAAAGTCAACATATTTAGAAAGCTTTTTAGAGAGTAGGGTGGATAGCTGAATATAGTTGTATGGTATAATAAAAAGCAGATGTTGGGTTGCTTGCTACCACATCTGCTTTAAGGTCTGAATTAATCATCGAAGATTAATGTTTTCGCTTATAGCGATTTTTAATCTCGTCTGAAATTAAGTCAGATATAACACTTGCTAGGATGGTTAAGCCTAGCGTTATTAAATTAGGTATCAAGGTTTCACCTCGATTCTGGTACAAGTTAATCTTTATGTACCAGAATTGATTGTACATGATAGCAAAAAAATATTCTATAGGCATCAATTGACAATATCGATGTGGTATATGTATAATTCAGTTGGTATCAAGGTTTATATCTCGATTGAAGATTGGTTATCTTCATAAGAATGCGGTTGGTTACCGTATTGATTGTCTATACCGTCCCTTTCTGTTCTCGTCGACAGAAAGGCTTTTTTATTTGTAACGATTCGATAATTCCGAACAGTTGACTATTGCATTTTATGCAACAGTCATAAAAAAACGCCTTCCATTCCACACTAGGTAGAACAAAAGGCGTTTTCCGCAACAGTCCCCGTAGGGATCCTGATGCTAGCTCCATACATAGTCTACCATAATATGGTAAGATAGATACATGACAATCCCTTCATAACCGAATTGACGGCGGGTAAGTCCCGAATGTGAAGGTTTTTATTTTATATTTGCTACTTGTGAAGGATTAACGCTGGGTTCCCGAATGGGAGTAGTGCAGTGCACTGCATTAGAATTCCTATGCGCCTGGGGTGGCAGATAGCTTATAAGCACTAAAAAGTTCTATGGGACGCCATAGAGCTTTTTTATTTTCTCTGGAAAATACACACCGCTACAAAACGTTGGTATAGTAGGGCTGGTTTATTTTCTCTGAAAATACACTAGATAACCACCACCCCGATGACCTTAAAACTGTCATCAGGCTTAACTATGATGTCAGTGTACTTCTTATTTAAAGAGATCAGACGGCAACTATCTCTGTCGCCATCGAAAGCAATCTTTTTTACATAAGCGTTCCCATTCAATTCAGCAATCACAATTTGGTTGTCCCGTACTTCTTCAGTACCCTCAACCCGTTTAACGTAGATAATCTGCTCATCAGCAAACATAGGCTCCATAGAGTCGCCGTTGACCCGAACAGCGAAATCATAGACAGGGGGCTGTTCAGAAACGGCTACATGGTTATGTTGTTCTTCGTCAAGCCATTCACCAGTCCCAGCAGAAACAGCGCCCAGAACGTCAACAGTATATGTACGTTGCATTTCATTAATAGAGTGGATGTTTTCCTCACGCCACTGATCTTTAAGCTGAGTATCGGCGTAATCAACGACCTTGCGTTTGCGGGGGAGTGTGAGGCGGGAGAATTTACTATCCAATCTAATCTTTAAGCCTTCATCGTTTTGTTCACTTATTTCTTTAAATCGTGGATCAACGTCAGATTTCAAAACGTTGAAAAAGTCAGCCAATTTTTGCACATTCCGAGGGGAAGGCAATGCTATACCGTTAAAATATCCAGTTAGAGTACTTGCTGGAATACCAGTTTGGCGAGTAATATCTACTTTCTTTTTCCCAGATAATTGCAATAATTCATTAAGAGTAGCAGCGATTATTTTTTTATATTCTTTATCTTGAGGCGTCAGTTCTGTTCGAGCCATTATAATTACCTCCTTATTTATATAACCAATATTATCATAATTCGGTTTAATTTGAAAAAAATATGGAAAAAGCATTGACTTTCGGTTTAATACGAAATATAATAATACATGTAAGGTTGATTGATACCTTGTAAATCTAAGAAAGGAGAATAGGAGCTTTGAAAAAAGGTCAAAAAAAAGACCAAGAAAAAAGTTCTAAGCGTGAAACGATAATCTTCTGGATTGCGGTCGGGAATTTTATCTTAACGCTAATAGATAAACTGATTTCTTGGTTTAACTAAAACTTAGGGGCTTAGGCCCCGGGTTTTAGTATACCTTGAATGGCTCGTGATAGACAATGAAAAAGATAGACAAACAAGACATAATCATTGCGTTGCTAGTGGCAACATTCTTATTGAATTTGATAGACATAGTATTTTTTAAGTAAGAGGGTGATGTGAAGTGCCAAAGATTTCTGTAAGAGCAGCGAGAGTCAATGCGGGTATGACATTGAGAGAAGCGGCAAAGTTGTTAGGTATTAGTTATCAAACCTTATCTGATTATGAAAATAACGAAGATTTAATCCGATTGGGTACAATCAAAAAAATGAGTGAAGTTTACGGGATCCCCGTAGACTACATTTTTTTGAAATAAAATTTCGGATTAAACTAAAATAAAAATAAGAAATTATTTTTTGAGTTTTTATTTCGGATTAAAAAGAAAAAGGAGGCTACATAATGAATAATTTGGTGATCATGCACGACCAACAAGCTGTAACAACTAGCTTGATTTTGGCGGAAGCATTTGGAAAACAACATAAACATGTTTTAGAGGCAATTAGTTCAAAAATTAACTCAGCCGAAAATTCGGCTCAGTACAA
Organism: Ligilactobacillus saerimneri DSM 16049; assembly: GCF_000423265.1. GTDB lineage: Bacteria > Bacillota > Bacilli > Lactobacillales > Lactobacillaceae > Ligilactobacillus > Ligilactobacillus saerimneri. The sequence continues at coordinate 33,984 of NZ_KE383994.1, forward strand.
AAAGATGTTTGCAGAAGCAACATATACAGATAAAAGTGGTAAACAAAATAAAATGTACTATCTCAATCGTGATGGATTTACATTCATAGCAATGGGATTTACAGGACGTAAAGCAGATGAATTTAAACTCAAATACATTGACGCTTTTAATCGAATGGAAGGACAGATTAAACAACAGCCACAATACAAGTTACCACAGACATTCAGTGAAGCGCTAATTGAGTTGGCTAAGGAAGTCAAGAAAAACGAAGAACTACAACCAAAGGCAGATAAATATGACCGTTACCTCAGTTATAAAGGACTGATTACTATTACCGAGATTGCCAAGGAATACGGCATGAGTGGGAGAGAGTTAAACCAGTTTTTGCATGAAAAGGGGATCATCTTTAAAAAAGGTAGTCAGTGGTTTGTCTATCAGAAATATGCAGAGCTGGGATTAGCAAGTTACGAAATTTTTATGCCAGGAGATCGGGAAGTAAGACGTTCGTTGAAATGGACAACTAAGGGCGAACAGTTTATCAGAGATTTATTGGAAGCAGAAGGGATCATGCCAGTGCTTGAAAGACCAAGTCAGATGACATTCCAAGAAGCAGAAGTAGAGTATGACGGCGAGTATTACACCGCCAGCAACATTGCTTACTACCTGGGATTAGGTCAGGAGTGGATCCTAAAAATTGGCGAAATTGCCAATCGGTTGCACATCAAGCCAAGATTCACCGACAGCAATGCATATTGTCACAAGATGTTAGATGAAAATGGGTTTATCCGCTGGGAGTATACCATGCGGGGAGCTGCGATGATTGAACAAGAGATTAACAAAATTATGGCACTGAGTGAGGGGGCTACAAAGTGATGGATAAAGATAGAACTATTGAAGAATTTAAAGAGATGACCGACGAAATTAATGATCCGATGGATGAAGTGGCACGGATCATTATTGAGACAGATGAAAAGAACCCCAAGCTCTTAGCAGTAGTAACACAGGATGACTGCGAAACTGCGCCAGAGCTTAGGGTTCGGATGAAGCCGGTGTATGATCTGCAACCGACTATTGTAATTGCCAATAAAAAATATAGAGAAATCAATATTGTCAAAGAATCTGGCGAATTGATTGCATCTATATCACCCGAAGACATTATTGAAGCTAAAGGATATCGGGTTGAGATGGTGGATGATTAGCCAAGATTGTTATTGCGACTTTTATCAGGCTTGGAGACAGGAGTATTAATACCGTTCATTTTACGAACAGAGTAATTTTTATAGTTTCCGTTTCTTATTTCATTAACAAATTGGGCACGAGTCATGTCATGACCTTTGAAATTATCGTGAAATGTTAAGTTTCTCCCCGATTTAGATTCGCTAGTTACAGAAATACGTTTTGGCATTTAACCACTCCTTAGTTGAATTTGTGAATTTTTTGGAGGCTAAATTCACAACAGTTATTATACCACGATATATAGTAGTAAATTCCAAAAATAACACAATATTTAGTGGAGGTGAGTGATGTGTGGAGAAAGTTAGAGAAATTGCTAGAAGAAAGAAAAATGAGTAGGTATCGGTTAAGTAAACTGACTGGATTGAGGGAAAGTACGTTACAAAGTTATAAAGATGGTTCAGAGCCATCATTTAAGAATATGTGCAAGATTGCCGACGCCTTGGACGTCAGCTTGGACTACTTCAGAGAGGAGGAGAGAAAGTGACAGCGCTAGGAATCATCATTTTTTGCATCATCGTAGCGAGTGCGTACTCGTTGCAAGAGTGGTTACGTCATTAGGAATAGGGGGCGATGATATGCAAGCGTTAAAAGCTGAAGTAGTGATTGAAGTCCCTGAAAATATGGTTCTTGTCGATAAAGTCGAATATCTGAAGTTAAAAGAAAAAGACTATATCGGTAAAACTTGGACGATTGCGGACCTAAAAAGAGAACTCAATATCAAGAAAAATCAAGCATGGATTACGGAGTGTATTTTAAAACCGAATATCAAGGAGATCAAAGATTGGTGTTTCCTGAAAGAGGGAACGGGCGGAAGAAGTGCCACTGTCATTTTAGCCAGCAAAGCTAAAAAGTGGTTTGACGAAAACTGGGGCCGAATTGATTGGAGTGAGAAGTTATGAGAAGTGTACGTGCGTCGATGATTTAGACGATTTCAGAGAAAAATACAAAGACAGATTTTAGAAAAAGGCGAGTGAAGGCGCTATGGAAACAATTAAAATTACAGCTCATCAAGAAGAGCAATTGAAGTACGAGCTGGGAGATTTGCTGTACAACAACAGCAAAGATGGATCAACACCAGAAGAGATCGATTTGATGATGTGTAATTTCGAGAACACAGTCAATGTATGTGAAATCTTGTTTGGTGGCGGATTAGATATCAAAGAATTACTTAAGGAGTATGACCCAAACTATGAAAAAGAATGGTAGATACAGACGGCTACAAAACGCCTATGGGGTAGTTATAATTGCCCAATTCATAACAATACTGATTTTATCAACATGGTTTAGCAGAACGCTAGGCACCATTGCACTCATTCCTTTAGTAGTGACGGTGTTAGCAGGTATGTGGTCACTGGGACCTGACTTATTTGATTAGGAGGAAAAAGATGGATTTAACGGGATTTGAATTTATAAAGCCTTTAGGCATAAACAATGTTACCACTAAAAAAATGGTGACAATCTCTTCTACAACTATATCTTTAAATGCCAAGCTTACTAGAGATTTATGGCTACCTAATAAAGGCCGAGCAAAGGTAGGGATAAACCCTATAACAAAGGTGTTATGTATTTGCTTTGTTCCATACGATGAAAAAACTTGGACAAAGTATACATGGGTTAGTGAAATTGGTAACTCTGGCATCGTATTTAGGCCAACCGAAGCAATCAAAAAAATAGATATTCTTACATCACTAACGCTTAAAGATATGACTTATCGATTTGAACCCATTGTCCATGACGGAATGATATTTGTCGACTTGCTCAAACCAATTCAAATTAAACGAAGGGAAAAGTTCGGATGGCACAAAGTAGAGTAAACAAGAGCGTAAAAAAAGATCCCGTTGCAAACAACGAGATCAAAATCATAAACCAATTAAAGTATAACACAGAACTTAAATCGATAAACACCGAGGCGGAGAGATATGCCAAAAAGTACAAGGGCTTGCTTGTCACGAATGGTGTTGATGGTAGAAAGACTGCTAACGATGCCAAAAAAGAAGTTAATGATTTTATCAAGGAAAAGGAAGCCGACTTCAAACAGAAAAAGAAGCAAGTCACAGACGTTCTAAAAGCAATGAAAAAGCAGTTAGATGAAGCCTTGGCACCAGCCGTTGAAGTTCATGCCGAGTTGAAAGAGCTTATTGAAGAATCACAAGAAGCACAACACGAAGAACAGGACGCCGAAAACAGGCAGATTGCTCACGAGATGGCAAAGAACTTGGGGGTTGCCCCTGGGTTAGTCGATAAGATCATCGACTATAAAAATAAAGCTTTGTATCCATTAGGCACAGGCAAGCTAAAGCGTGAGCGGTATATCAATGGCAAGCTACGGTATGCCTTAGAACACGGCTTTATCCTAGAAAGCGATGATCATACGGAAATCACCACAAAGGATGCCCAAACAGGCGAAACAATCAGCAAGATTAAGACAGCCGTCCTTGAATTGACTGGCCCCCCGTTCGTTGTTGATTTGGCAGTAGACTCCTTGAAAGAAAAATGGCCGAAACTGGAGGTAAAACATGTCAGAAAAGAAAATCACTAAAAAAGAGATCTTTGATACGTTGTCCAAGATTGATGTATCGGGGTTTGTTAGAGAGATACGGAGTAAGAACCCTAACAAGCGACCACTTAAATATTTAAGTTGGCCTCACGCAGTCGGATTGCTTGCAAAGCATTATTCAAACATTGAGGGGCCTGTTTGGGAAGAATATCCAGAAATGATCCTGCTACAAGGGCAGTATCAACTCACCGGCCGGAATGTTCCTTATCTGACCACTCCAAAAGGAACGATGGTTACTTGTACCATGACCGTTGAAGGCAATGAGTACAGTGAATCCTTGTATGTAATGGACTATAGAAACAACGCAATAATCAATCCTGATATGGGTGAGATCAACAAGGCACAAAAACGGTGCTTAGCAAAGTGCATTGCTGAAATGGGGTTGGGTTTAAATATCTATGCCAACGAAGACTTACCTGTTGGCGACTTGTATGAAGAAAAAGAAACCAAACAGGAGCCGTCCAAGGTCAACAAAGGGAAATATACCAAGGAACGGGCTAACGGCTCTCAAAACGGCTCTAATGGTGCTATAAATCAAAACCTACGTAATGAGTTAAATGGAATGTTTCATAGTTTGCAAAGCGCTTTTCCCGAAGCAGGGAATGAGGCAATCATCAAGAACATTATGAAACGGGCATTTAACAACGAAGGTTACAAGATGCAGAACGATAACGACTATAAAAAAGCGATTGCGACAGCCAATGAAATGCTAGGGGAAGTAGGATACGTTGAAGAAGTCAGCCTTGATGGGCAAGGTCAACCAGCTTAAGCCCAACCAGATTGTAATAACTCCTAATGAGGATATTGATTTGGCCAGGATCAGCAAGCTAGCCAACGGCAGTGTTCCACAGGTCAGACTTGAGTTTGTGGATAACCGCAAGATTAGCCCTGACCAGAGAGGAAAAATATTTGCCCTGATAAATGACCTTTGCAATTTTACAGGTGACTTACCAGACGAATGGGAGAAACGGTTCAAATGGATGACGGCACGGACATTCAACTTACCTGACTACTCATTGAGTGATTGCTCAGTGACGGTTGGTAGCTACACGATCCTGACGATCCTAAACTTCATGTTTGAAGAGGGGATCCCGTTTAAAACACGGACGTGGGATAGCATACCTGACGACTATCCTAAGCAGCGAATGGCGATCATGCGGCGGTTATGCGTAATTTGCGGTAAACCAGGCGCTGATCTTGCTCACTATCAGGCGATAGGACGGCGAAGCAGAAGCAAAGTAGATCATCGCAAGTTTTGGTTTATGTCCCTATGCCGTAAGCACCATACCGAACAGCACACCATAGGGATTAGAGAGTTTATAGCAAAGTATCATATCAAACCAGTGAGGCTAGAGGGCGCTGATCTGATTAAGTTAGGCGTTATGACAGCAAGCAGGATTAAAGAATTAGACGAGGAGGAAAAATCATGATTAATCGAGTAGTACTGACAGGGCGTTTGACTAGAGACCCTGAACTAAAATTCACAAATAGTGGGGTAGCAGTAGCGACCTTTACCGTGGCGGTTGACCGGCAGTATCGAAACCAAGCCGGAGAACGGGAAGCAGATTTCATTAACTGCGTGATTTGGCGGAAGTCAGCAGAGAACCTTGTTAACTACACCCACAAGGGAAGATTGGTAGGGGTTGATGGGCGACTGCAAACCAGAAACTACGAGAATCAGCAGGGGCAACGGGTTTACGTGACTGAAGTAGTGGTTGATTCGTTCTCATTATTGGATTCCAGAAATGACAATCAAGGCAATGGTCAGCAGAACTACGGCAATCAAGGTTATCAAAAACAGGGTGGCCAACAGGGTGGTTACCAGAACCAGGGCAACCAGCAGTATAACAACGGTTATCAAGGTAATAATCAAGGTCAGTATCAGGGCAACCAGCAAGGTTACCAAGGTGGTCAACAGAACACTGGCTACATGGAACCTGATCCGCAACAAGGAAGACCAATCAATGAAGATGACCTACCGTTCTAGGAGGTTTAAGAATGGTAAAAATCGCTAAGAAGTATACCCGCAATTACACAGTTATTGACAACACTATTTGGAACGATAAAAAGATTTCTTGGAAAGCAAAAGGAATATTTGGCTTTTTATGGTCCCGACCTGATGACTGGAATTTCTATCAAAAAGAGATTGTGACACACGCAACCGATGGGGAAGCGAGTTTTAGAGAGGGAAAGAAGGAACTGATAAAACGTGGGTACTTGAGGATAGAAAGAGTAAGAGTTAATGGGCAATTTAAAGAAAGTAAGTGGACACTGATTGAACGACCTCAAGATATGAAGAATGGCGATAAATCAACAATTCCACCTAGATGCGATTTTCCAACGTGGGAAAATCCTACGCAGGAAAATCGAAGCCTACTAAGTACTGATGTACAAAATACTAACTTAACTAATACTACTACTGGCGCAGCAGCTTACACAGAAGATGATGCTATTGATGAGCTGGAAGGACTAGGGATCAAGAATAAAAGAAGGGGATTAGTGGTAGCGGAATACTATGCCAAACTTGGACCTGACGTACTGAAGTATGTAATTCAAAAAGTTAAGTATGCTAATAAACCTGATTTGAAGTATATGATCCCGATCCTGGAAGATTATGAGAAAAAAGGCATTAATACGTTGGAGAAAGCTAAGCAGGATGATGAAAGACACAGGCAGAGAAGCAGAAAGCAGTATAGCGGATATAGGCGAAATCCTAAACCACGGATTGATCTTACTGATCCGCACCGCTTTGATGATATGTGACGAGAGGAGGGTAAAGCATGGAATTAGCACTATCACCGGTTATTTTAAAGTTAATTGCTGAAGCGAAGCGCAGGGGGATTAGTGTAGATAACATGAAAGAAACCCCTGAGCAACGGGCGCGGAGAGAAAAGGAATTCGAGGACAAGCAGCGAAAGGCTTGGCGTAAGGGCATGAAGAAAAAATTCTGGGAAGAATTTAGTGTGTGGCCTGATGGCAATCCTGAGGAATTTACCTTTCGCGATTGGCGCCCCAATATCCAAGAAAATGTTGAAGCGACTAAGTATGTTGCACGGCAAACATTGAATATCACTAAGGAACTGGTAGAGCAAGGAAAGAGTTACAACGTGGTATTCCTGGGCACGCCTGGGGTTGGTAAAACCTCGCTAGCACTGGCGATGGCTAACGAGTTTCGCAAAGTCGGCAAGTTCGTGATGTTTGTTTCGACTACTGAGCTAAAACGGATGTATGACAACATGTACGACAAAGAGGACCTCATACCTAAGGTAGATAACATTGTTAACTGGATGAAGAAAACGGAAGTGCTGATCCTGGATGACTTTGGTACTGAGGGCATGGGTCGGGATAAAGGAGTCCGAGTAGACATGCAGAACGGCATGTATGAGGTGGTCAATGCTAGAAAAGGCAAGACGACGCTGATTACTACTAACAACCGAATCGAGGAGTTACAAGCGATGTATGATCCTAAGATCATTAGTCGCCTGATCCCAAAGAACAAAGATCATCAAGTTGTATTTAAGGGAATGGAGGATGTGAGAGAAGTATGACATGTAAAGAGATAGCTACTGAAGTGGAGTATATGGAAAATCCGGGCACACCATCTCGTCGTGAATTATTTATCCAGCGCTATATCAGCGAAGGAATGACTGAGGAAGAAGCTGAAGGCTGGGCTGAAAAAGCCTTAACCATGTCGTACAACGGTTGTACTGACGACCAAATTTTTGAAGGACTGGCATTCAAGGAGCGAGTAAGAGAAGTTGCAATTTAAGTTGGTGTTCGATATAGAGCCTGTTGAGCAAGCACGACCAAGGGCACGAAAGCTTAGGCAGGGCATTATGATGTATGATCCGGCAAAAGTGAAGAGCTTCAAGCGAAGGCTACATAACATGGCCAAGTATCAGTACCATGGCGAACCATTGACGGGGGAACTGGGCGTGAAGATTTGTTTTTATCGGGCAGTGCAGAACTCTATCAGCAAGATAGAACGGCACAGAAGGCTTACAGGCGTTCATGGACCAACGGTAAAGCCTGACCTGGACAATTACATTAAAAGTTGCCTAGACGCTCTCAATGGCGTTCTATGGAAGGATGACAACTTAATCACAACGATTACGGCACATAAGAAGTATGCAGAACAGCCGAGGATAGAAATTGAGGTAGAGGAAAAATGACAGAAAAAATTACCCTAGTGGACGACTTTTTTGAAGTAGGTGGTAGAAAGTGCGGTCTATATAAGCATTCTATGATCGATTATAAAAATGAAAAAGTTATTACCTGGCATACGCTCCTAATCGAAATTAAATCACGGGAGAGCTACTGGACACTATATAACATGAAAAAAGAAGTATTAGACCCGTTTTTTGTATTTGGGTGGTGGATAGGATCAGACGATAAAGATGGATTGCTAAACGAATATCCAGGTGCAGTAGAAGTTTTTAATCACAAAAAAATTGTAAGACTACCAAGTGCTTTCTATGCTAGACACGACTATTTAAGCGACACAGAGGCGCAAGGCTTAGCATTACGAGTTGCATATTTAGCAGGCAAAACTTTAGCAGACGACTTGGAGCGGAGATTAGCAGAATGAGAAAAGAGGTGGAAAATGAAAGATGAGAGAGATTAGGACAAAAGTTGAACTATACAACGATAACTTTGAAAACTTCAAACGGTATGACATTCCCAAGGCACAGCTAATTATTGCGGACATTCCCTACAATATCGGCAATAACTTTTATGCAAGCCGTGTTGATTGGTACGTAGGGGGAAATAACAAGAACGGCGAAAGTGAGAATGCAAACAGCCTAGCGTTTAACCGTGACGAGAACTTCAATGTGATTAATTTCATGAAGTTTGCGAGAAAGTTATTGCGCAAAGAGCCAAAGGAAAAGGGCAAAGCACCAGCGATGATTGTCTTTTGCGCCTGGCAACAGATTAATATGCTGGCAGAGCAAGCCAAAAAAGAGGGTTTTAAAAATGCTTATCCATTGGTATTTACCAAGAAAACAAGTTCACAGGTATTGAAAGCAAACATGAAAATTGTTGGAGCTACTGAGTACGCCCTGGTTCTATACCGTGACAAGTTGCCGAAGTTCAATAATGATGGGCGAATGATTGTTGACCACTTCCCATGGGTTGTGGATAACTCATATCCAAAAATTCATAAGACGCAAAAGCCAATTCCAGTATTAAAGCGCCTGATTGAAATTTTCACTGATCCAGGGGACGTAGTAATTGACCCATGCGCAGGTAGTGGGAGCACGTTAAGAGCGGCAGCCGAATTGAACCGCAGTGCTTATGGATTTGAAGTTGAACGTAAAATGTGTGAAACAGCCTGTAAAGAAATGTTAGGACATGCGGACGTACTACTGATTTAACGGAGGTTGAACATGGATATTGAACAAGCAAAGAAAGTAATGCAAGAAGTATCGGCAAAAGTTTTTGAATATGATGTCAAGATTAGCAACATGCGAACGCCCGAGGGCAAGGCATACTATGAAGCCTGGGTGTTTGCTTTAGAAGCAGGTAACAAGGCGCTAGCAAAAGAGATTGAGACGCTAAACAAAGGTGAGTATGGATTTTAGGAAGATGAAACAATAAAAAGAGGAATAATTATGAACGAACAATATTACGTAGTAACCACAGCAAATAATGATTTCTTCGTCAACAGTGCAGTCGATGATAGGCTCATTCTGGTTGAAGGGTTTCCACAAGCACACTTATATAACGACTTTGAAGACGCAAAGATTTTAGCAGATCTATACGGCTTGAATGTACATGATGTTAATTTATCACAGAGATTCGATTGTGGGGTGTGGAAGAAGTGAAAGGAATTAGACCAGATTATTATCACAGGAACGGATTGGACTTATTCGACTTTTTCGAGTTGATGATGCCGAAACCTTGGGTGATCGGATTTTACGTACTTAATATCATCAAATACGTGGTGCGGTTTCCTAAAAAGAATGGAAAAGAAGACTTGATAAAGGCACGGACATACTTGGATAGGCTGATTGAATTCATCAGCAAGAAAGGAAATGGGAAAGATGAGCTACACACTGATTGAGATAGTACGGAACTTGGAAGCCAGTTACGGAAGACGATGGTGGGAGAATCCTAATCATAATAAAGGCTTATGGAACAAACGGCGACTTAAATGGCTAGAAGAACATAAAGACGACAACAGGAAATATTGGGTGGGAAGACTGCCAGGATCTTGTTATGAGGTTACCAACAAGAGAAGTGGTGAGAAAGCACAATTTAACACATTCAGGGAACTAAAAAAACATTACTTAGGGAAAGACGGGGAATTGCATGGTGTTATCTCGGGAGCGGAAAGTGCAGGGTTGACAATAGATCAAGCGAAGCCATTTTTTAGTAAATATGGTTATGACCTAGAAACAATAATTCCAAAATAAAAAAAGACATTGCTAAGGAGCAACGCCTCTCAATGTAATCAATCAAAATTAATTTTATCATACGTGAGGGGCGTTATAGTGGGAATTTTAGGATTTAGGCAGGTAGACCAGAAAGCGACTGCCAAGAAGGTAAGAAAATTCTTTGATGATGATTTTATGCTTTGCGTGCGTAAGATGAATCGGCGCCCGCAAGATTTAAAGTCACCACAGTATGATCCGCAGCCGAAAGGAAGTACAATCGGCAACAGTAGCGAAGAAGCAATCATTGAGCATATCGACATAGAGGAAGTATATCGAGCGGTTGCGGTAGCCATCAGAAATTGCAGTCGCAGGTCCAACCTGATTCTGGTCGGAAGGTACTTGGATGGGATACCAGATAGCATTATGCAAGAGCGGTTAGGGCTGGAGCATACTCACTATGGCGAATCTAAGAATTGGGCGTTGAATGAGTTTGCCGACAGAGTACAAGCACAACTACCAAGCCTTGACTTACATGTATATAAATGACAAGGAAGCCTGATTTATCGGGCTTTTTTGTTACTTCTGTTTTAAGTGTATACAAGTATATACAATAGTGTTATAATTATGTTGTTGATATAAGTATCAACTAAAGGAGGTTGTTTGCCATGTTTAAGGAAGTAGGAACTCTTTCACTAGCTAAGTGGGGAAATAGTTTATCTGTTAGATTTCCTAAAAAGTTACTGAGCGAGTTAGATTTAAAGGACAAAGATGAATTGGTGTATAAGATTCAAGATGGTAAAATAATTTTAGAGCCAAAACGAGAAAAAAAGTTAATAGAACAACTTTTTGAAGATTATGACTTAAGTAAAGAATATCCATTTGAAATTGTTGATAAGGGTGGAGCAATCGGCGAAGAATTATATTAAAAATATTCGTGCGAGCGAATTAAGTAGCGTTTTAACACGAAAATTTTTAATATAGGAGGTCATTATATGACCAATAAAATTTTGGGAAAGGGAGATATTATTCTTGTATCAAACGATCCTAAGCCAAGTGATAATCGGGAGCAGAAAGGCAAGCGACCATGGTTAGTTATTAGCGAGCCACTGGTTAATGCCACAAGCCCGTTTGTGATTGCAATTCCATTTACTACCTCAAACAGGACTTATCCACTTGTCTATAATTGGAGCAAGAACAATCCTACTTCAAAAACTGAAGGCGTGTTGTTATGTAATCAATTAACTACTTTGGATGTTAAACATAGAGAGTGGAAGTTCCTGGAACATGTTGAAGTACCAATAGAGGTAGATGACATTATCCAAGCAATTCTTGGATATAAATAAAAAACTCCTGATAGGATAGATCAGGAGCAGGCATTATACTGGAAAAACTGTCAGTTTCAGTATAATGTCTTTTTTATTTTTTGTAAATCGAACACACGTTTAAAATGAGGTGAGGTAGTGATAAAAGACATTCACGATTTTATCATCGAAGAAGCGTTAAAAAGTGCATTAAAAGATGAAGCCGTAGTGGGAGCATTAAAGATGTTGACCGAGGACGAAAAAACGGAAAAAGACCGGAATTTTACCGGAAAACAACCGGAGTAGTTGGGGTTATAATAGTATCGTTGAATGATGGCACAGAGATTCAACGAGTGGCCTGGCATGATCCAGGATAGTGAGACCTCCTTTAAATGGAAAAATGTGCGACGTTGTCTGGAGACTCAGTGGGGTTCGATCCCCCGGCGTCGCGTTATCCGCTATTATAACGAGAGCTGGCATATGCCGGCTTTTTTTGTGCAGTTAAAAAGGTGACGATATGAAAAACACAAGGCGATTCGGTAAAGTAAGGACACAAGAAGAGTATCTGATCTATTGCAGGTTAGAGGAAGCAATCAAGCATGATAAGCGCAAAAAACAAGAGTGCAATCGTGGAAAAGGAAGCAAACGTAAATAATGGTGTTTCAGATTCATTGCAGAAAAAAACCACCAAAAACGGTGGTTTGAAGTTAAACGTGCAATTTTTCCTTTAAAGCGTTAGTCATTAATTCACTAAAATTAATACCTGTTTCTTTTCCTAACTCGTTCAAATAATTAGGAATGGTAATAGTTTTTTTGATTACTTTGGTATCATTTTTTCTTTTGTATTCAGAAACATTAACACGAACTAGTGTTACAGTTTCACCATTGTTAGCCTTTGGCAAAGTATAGTTTGATTTGGGTAATTGTTCTTCAAGGCTATAGGTACCAATATAATCCTCAGCCATTGCTATTGCGTCAGCTACATCTTTGCCTTGTGTCATACCGTCAATATCAGGAATGGTTACAAGATAAGGATAATCGGTAGTGTCTGGCTCGTATTTAATAATTATAGGGTAAACAACAATAGTATCGATTTTGTTCATAGGTAATACCTCACTGATTCATATTTGCGATAGCGTGCAACAAATAGGGACTGTTTCCAACCCCTAAGAAAGACTATTTCAATTGGTGTTTATCAATAAAATGGCGTGCAAGGCGTTCGTTGATTTCTGGATGTCTAGGTATTTGCTCTTTGTTAGTACCGTTAGTCCAAATATCATGGTTGCTACCATGTCTCAATAAGTACCAGCCTTTTTTCTTAAATAGTCTTTCTAGTTTAAATCGTTGCACGTTATCACTTCCTTTCAACAATTATATTATATACATATTTTATACGTATGTCAATAAAGATGAGTGTTTTATACGTATGTTTTTTTAAAAAAACGGAGGTGGGTGGTATGTTGTGAAGAAACGAAAACTAACACCTAAACAACAATTGTTTGCTGATGAATATATCAAGTCTGGAAATGCTTATCAATCAGCGATTAGAGCGGGATATTCAGAGCAATATGCAAGATCACATATTGATAAATTGTCGGAAAATGTCGGAGTAAAATCCTATATTGACGCTAAACTAGCTGAAATCGAATCACATAAAATTGCGGACGCTAAGGAAATTCTGGAATACTTTACAGCGGTTTTACGTGGGGAAACTCGTGAAGTGGTGGTAGTGGCAACGCCAACCGGAGCACAAGAAGTTGAAAAGGCTCCTGATGAAAAGACAAAGCTTGCAGCGGCTAGGGAGTTATTGAAGCGATACCCAATGTCTGATGAAATTGCTAAGGAACAGTTACGCAAGATCAAAGCAGAGGCGGATATGGCTGAATCTAAAGCCAGATTAACAGGATGGCAAGCCGATGAATTGACGGGGAAACACAGAGACAAAGATAGCACAGTTTTAATAGATAATATTGAAGGGAACGAAGAATGAGCAAAAAGATTTTACTTTCCAGAATGGTTAATCCACATTTTTATAAAGCTTGGACTTCAGATAAGCCTTATATTGTTTTAAAAGGTGGTCGTGGCTCATTCAAGTCGTCGGTGATCAGCATGCGCCTGGTTACTATGGTTAAGCACTGGAACCAATTAAATAAGCGAGTGAGTGTTATCTGTATTCGGGAGAACGCCAGTTATTTACATGATTCGGTTTACAGTCAAATTAAATGGGCGCTTACAATATTGCATATGGATGATGAGTATCGCTTTTTTAAATCACCATTGCGAATCACACACAAACGGACTGGCAGCACATTTTATTTCTATGGTGCTGATGATCCAATGAAACTTAAATCTAATATTGTTGATAATGTAATTGCTGTCTGGTACGAAGAAGCAGCTAACTTTAAAGGATATGAAGTGTTTGACCAGGCTAATCCAACGTTTATTCGCCAAAAGCCAAGTTATGTAGATCACGTAACTGTTTATTACTCGTATAACCCTCCTAAAAATCCGTATGCCTGGATTAATGAATGGGTAGTAGATCGTGAGCATGATCCCAACTATCTTATTGACACATCAACTTACCTTGACGATAAGTGGGGATTTACTACAAAGCAACAATTGGATTTAATCGAACAGTATAAAAAGACTGACTATGATTATTACCGTTGGCTTTATCTGGGTGAAGTCGTTGGACTGGGGACGAATGTATATAACATGGATAACTTTCAGCCTATCAAGGAGTTGCCAGAAAATGATTACCTGGTTACTTGGTTTGGCGCTATTGACGCTGGACATGAAGTATCCGCAACGACTTTCACAGCGTACGGGGTTACTAGATTAGACAAGGTTATATTGCTTGACACGTATTATTACAGCCCGATGGGGAAAACACATAAGAAGCCTCCGAGCGAGTTGGCCAAGGACTTAAAAGCATTCATTGACAAGATTGTTAACAAGTACGACATGTTACCTGAGAAGCTAACGATTGATTCAGCCGAAGGGGCTTTAGATAACCAGTTCTATAATGATTATGCTATTAAGTTACACAAAGTGAAAAAACTGAAAAAAGTAGACATGATTGACCGCGTGCAAAATATCGTTGCGCAAGGTCGTTTTTATTATCTCGATATTCCAGATAATGAAATTTTTATCAAGGAGCATAGAAACTACCGCTGGGATGAAAAAACATTAGAGAGTGATGATCCCAAGGTTATCAAAGAAGGTGACCATACATGCGATAGTTTTATGTATTTTGTGCGTGATAATGAACGCTTACTAGGGCTCAAGTACTAGCTGGGAGGTGAGAACTTGGGACTGATTAGCAGACTGAAAAACATATTACGGAAAGGGGGCGCAAGTTTAGGCATGGTTAAGAGTTTAACGAATATCACTGACGATGAACGGATTGCAATGCCAGCTAGTGAGTATGAGCGGATTGCAGTGGCCAGAAGATATTACAAGGATGACCTAGGCAAAGTTAAATATAAGAATTCGTACAGCGAGGAACAAAGCCGGGAGCTATCCAGCGTCAATGTGACCAAGATGGCAGCAAGGCGCTTAGCGAGTGTGATCTTTAATGAGCGGTGCACGATTACCGCCAATGACAAGACGGCCAATGACTTGCTAGAAGAAGTATTTGCTGATAATGACTTTTACAATCAATACGAGGACAAGCTAGAAGAAGCACTAGCCTTAGGTGGTGGCGCTATTCGCCCTTATGTGGTGGATGACAAGATCAAACTTGCCTGGATCAACGCCAGCCAGTTTTATCCGTTACATACCAACACTAATGAAATTAAAGAAGCGGCAGTAGCGTCAACGACAACCAGAGTAGAAAATCATCAAACAGTTTACTATACCTTGTTGGAGTTTCATCAATGGACAGCCAACGGGGATTACCAGATCACTAATGAGCTATACCGCTCGGAGAGTGCTAGTTCAATCGGTTTACAAGTGCCATTAGACACTTTGGACGATTACAGGGGTCTTTCACCTAAGACAACATTGAACGGTCTCACAGCCCCGCTATTTGCCTATTTTAAGACGCCAGGGGCAAACAACAAGAATTTGGAAAGCCCGCTTGGTTTAGGGTTAGTAGATAATACTCGCAAGTTGATCGACGCCATCAACACGACACACGATCAGTTTGTATGGGAAGTCAAGATGGGTCAACGCCGGGTAGCAGTACCAGCCGAGATGTTGCGTCCTAATCCAAACTACGGTAGAAAACAGATTCCAGACTTGCGCCCGGCGGTATTTGACGCTGACGAAAATGTATTTGTTGGGATGTATGGTGCTGATGATATGAAGATTACAGATCTAACCAGCCCAATCCGAACAGATCAGTATCAGGCGACAATGAACTTTTTCTTAGAAGAGTTTGAAAATGCCATCGGGTTAAGTCAAGGAACGTTCACAAGTACACCATCAGGGGTACAGACAGCAACCGAAGTTGTAACCAATAATTCCATGACCTACCAGACAAGATCTAGTTATCTGACACAAGTACAAAAGCAAATGGAAAGCTTGGTATTAGCAATCCTGGAAGTGGCAGGATGTGGAGAACTGTTTAGCGATGGTAAACCCCGTTACACTGGTAACTTTGATGATGTTCAAATCAATATTGACTTTGCAGACGGAGTATTCACTGACAAGACCACCCAATTTACGCAGGATAGCCAAGCAGTGGCGCTAGGTGTTTTATCTAAGAAACGGTTCCTAATGCGCAACTACTCGCTTGATGAAACAACAGCAGAGAAATGGCTAGAAGAAAGTATGACTGAACAGCCAGAAATGCCAATGGCTGATTACCAAGAACCAGGACCAAAGGACGAACCAGACAACCAGCAAGAATAGGGGGCTAGCTGATGGATGCCAATCAAAGGATTCACAATGATGCTGATCAGTTAGCCGATATGTATGCCAATCTGGAAAGTAGAATTTTTACGGAGATTATCCAAGTTTTACAGCAAGGCAAACGGCAGGATGTGACCGCTGAGAATGTTATTGAGTGGCAGGCACAGCAATTAGCCCGGTCGGGATTGTTAGTTAAGAAAGTAATCCAGATTATGGCAGAATATGACCAACTTGATCCTGCTTACATTGAGCAAGTCTTACAACAAGATGGGTATCAGATTGTTGATGAAACGACAGCCGAGCTCGAGAAGCTGGGTAAGAAAGCCCCTGAAGTGAGTTCGAATGCTAACAACTTGCTTGATTCGCTAGTTAATCAAACTAGGCAAACACTGGATAATACAGTTAACCAAAGACTGTTGACACGTAATATCAATCGGAACGCAGCCGTTCGGACTTATCAATCAATTCTTAAAAAGTCAACGATTGAGACCGTGACAGGGCTTAAGAAACACGAACAAGCAATCAAGGACGCTATTTACAAGCAAATTGATGAAGGTATTCCGGTATTAAAAGACCGGGCAGGGCGAACCTGGTCGTTGGAGGCATACACCCGAATGGTGCTAACTACCACCGCTAATCGGGCTTATAACGACGCCCGAACCAAGCGAATGCAAGAGATGGGTCAAAACCTATGTGTAATGACTTCACACCCGAATAGCCGACCTGCTTGCGCCTATATCCAAGGCAAGGTAGTTAATATCGTTCCTGATGACAGCCCTGATTTCAACCCTAAGTATGACACCATCTATAACCATGGATACGGGACACCAGCAGGAACGCTCGGAATTAATTGCCGTCATGTCCTGTTCCCGTTTGAAGAAGGAGTCAATGTCAACCATCAACCTCAATATGATCCCCAAGAAGCCATTAAGAATGGGAACTTGCAGCAAAGGCAACGGGCTTATGAGCGGTCAATTCGAGAAGCAAAGAAAAGACTGAAAGCAGCGGAGGACATGGGGGATGAAGAAGCAATCAGCCGATACAAAACGCTAGTACGAGCACGGCAGAACCGACTGAGAGAGTTCATCAAGGAAACCAATGCCGGTAAGCACAATATCTTAGTTCGGGATTATAGTCGTGAGCAAATCTCGAAAAACATTCTTAGCAAGAAGTACACAAGTTTACCAATGAATTTGCAATTTTTTGGTAGAAGAGATGATGAAATAAGGTTTAGAGAACGACTTAATAACGGCGAAATCAATTACAGCAAATATAAATCTAAAGAAAAGAAGTTTAACCGAGCCTTTGACAAAGGTGTTGATTCGCCAATTGGAATCATCCATAATAGTAAACGGAAAGATAGATTTAAACACATTACAGCACGTCATTTGGAAGATTTTAACAATGATGAGTTGGAACGGACAAAAAAGATCTTAAATAATCCGCAAGAAATTTACAGAACAAAAGACAAAAACGGTGTTGAGTCTATTATGTTTGTTGAAAACAAGGATGACCCAAGAAGCCATGTTGTTTTTGTTCGGGATAAACGGATACTTACCTCTTTTAAGCCGTCGCCTGGGTATTTAAAGAAAATGAAGAAGGGGGAACAAATCGATGACAAATAATAAAGTAAGAATTTGGCTAACTACTAGTGAGATTCATCCGGAGATTCCGGCGCTATGTATCGACTTTGGAATGTATCCGAAAGCACATTACGTAGGAGAAGTGGCTTTTCCTGATGATTTACCTATTCAAATTTACACTCAAGAAGATGATGATGGAAACATTGGCAACATTTTAGTAGACTATCCTGATAAGTTCTTAAAATATGATGAAGTTAATGATCTTGAAATTAATGGATATAACATTAAGCAATTAGTGGCAAAAGGTGTTGAGAAGTACGCTAAAGATCTAGCTGAATGGGATTACGAATGGGATGGATAACGGAGACGCCGGCATTTGCTAACATGAATTTAGTAGAGAAGCTAGCACGTAAAGTGAATGAGATTAAATTATAATATTTTGACCTGAGCATGTCGTTAAACTGCTTATTTTTTATGCAGTCAAACCCGTGGCGCGTGCCACGAAAAATAAATACGATAGGAGCGATTTTGCATGAAACGAGAGTTTTTGAAGAAACAGGGACTAAGTGACGAACAGGTCAAAGCAGTTATGACTGAGTACGGCAAGGACATGGATAAGGCTATGGAACAGGTTAATACCCTTACGACTGAAAAAGATAACCTGACTAGCCAAATTGCCGACCGTGACACTCAACTCACTAAGCTCAAAGAAGGCATTCAAGATAATGCTGACCTGAAAGATCAAATCACCAAGTTGCAACAAGCCAATAAGCAGGCCAAGAAAGACTATGAAGCAAAAATGGCTAGCCAAAAGAAAGCTTTCTTGGTGGATAAGGCAATCAATGGCGCTGGAGCACGCAATAGCAAGGCAGTAAGCGCCTTGTTGGACTTGGATAAGGTATCTTTAGGTGACAACGGCTTAGAAGGCTTAGATGACCAGTTAACGGCGCTTAAAGAGAGTGATAGTTACCTGTTTAATATCAAAGACGAACCACAACCAACTAAAAGTCCGGTTAATGTTGTTTCTGGACAGCCGAAGGGCGAAGGAACACCAACGATTAACCTTGCGACCGCCTCTTATCAAGAGATTAAGCAGTTCAAGGATAATCATCCGGACGAGTACCAAGCACTAACTAAAGATTAGGAGGAGTTAGCATGGCAAATTTACAAACACAATTAGCACAAATGATTGATCCAGAAGTAATGGCAACTATGTTAGATGCTCAATTACCAAAACAAATTCGTTTTAGTTCCATTGCCCCTGTTGATACTACTTTGCAAGGGCAAGCAGGTGACACGGTTACTATTCCACGTTACAAGTACATTGGCGACGCTGAAGACGTTGCCGAAGGTGGAGCAATCAGTTACCACCAACTCTCAACAACTACCCAAAAAGTAACTTTGAAGAAAATCGGGGTCGGGGTTGAATTAACTGATGAAGCCGTATTATCTGGTTACGGTGACCCAGCCGGTCAAAGTACTAAGCAAATCGGGATGTCGATTGCCTCTAAGGTGGATAACGATATTTTAGACGTTGCTAAGACAGCCAAGTTACAAGTCAAAGCACCAATGAACTTGGACTTGATCGACCAAATTAGCGCTCAACTCGTTGATAACGATTCTGATTTCAACTACGAACAAGACGATACCCAAACTGGTGTGTTGTTCTTGCACCCTAAGGACGCTAACGCTTTACGCAAGTTGGCGGCTGATAACTGGACACGTACCAGCGAATTAGGCGATAACATCTTGGTTAACGGGGCATTTGGCGAATTATTTGGCTGGACAATCGTTCGTACTCGTAAGGTGGCAACTGGCTAAGGTTTAGCAGTCTTACCAGGCGCAATGAAGACATACATCAAGCGTGACACCAACGTAGAAACATTCCGTGACATTGATCACAAGACTACTAAGATCAATGCTGACAAGATTTACGGGGTGGCAATTGTTAACGACGCTAAGATTGTTCGGATCACCCCTGCTACTGATGCTGGTGGTGTTGGCAAATAAAATTAAGGGGGTGGCATAATGAGCTACCTAACTTATAACGATTACCAGGCATTAGGCTTTAAACTTGAAGAACAGCAGTTCAATCAGTATTTAAAACGTGCTGAGAGCCAAATAGACAGCGTGACACGTGCTTTTTACCGTTCCATTGATATTGACACTGACCAAGTGGAAGATCGCGTCACAGCCTTTAAAACGGCTATTTGCGAGCAGGTCGATTTCCTAGCTTATGCTGGCAGTGAAACCAGTTATCAGTTAGCACAGAACGATTACAATAGTGTTTCCATTGGGCGCTTGTCACTGAGCCCCAAGAACGGTTTAGCTGATACTGTTGTTGGTGGGGTATGCATGGAAGCACGGGACTTACTTGGTCGCTATGGCTTGCTATTTACGGGGGTGTAAGCATGCTACCAAGAATTGATAGACGTTTATGCAATCAGCAAATCACTTTGAAGATTCCTAATGGCGAGCGTGACCGGTATGGGCACACCAAAGCAGTCACTAAGACGATTGACCACGTCCTTGTACAACCGCAAACAATCTATTCAGGCGACAGCAACAGCCGAAAAGTAACGGCAAATGCAGTCGTTTTTTTGTTTGCTCAAATTACAGAACCAATGCCAAATCTAGATAAGGATTCGGTGGGGTGGAAACTTGAATTTGAAGGTAATGAGTACACCATCACTAACTTGGTAGATAACCGAGAACCTTTTAGCAATAAGGTGTATTCGTATGAGTTGGAGGTGTTGTGATGAAAGTCAATATTAGCTTTGACGGGAGCAACATGTTAAACCGTTTCAGCTCAGCCACATTAGATCGGGTAGAGTACAACCTGGTTAACCAAGTCATGCAAGACATGGACCAATTTGTTCCTAAGCGTCAAGGATATTTGCGCGGATCAGTAACACCATTAGGGCATACACTCACATATAACAAGCCGTACGCACGGGCACAGTTTTATGGAGTAGTAAATGGTCATCCGATCACAAATTACACCACACCAGGAACAGGACCGCGTTGGGACTTGAAAGCTAAGGGGATCTATATGGACGATTGGAAAAACGTTGTTATAAAGGGGCTTGATAAGCATGGATCTAGCTGACCAGATTCAAGATAAAATTAATGCTTTAGACCTTGGAATTACGATTGACCAAGGATATTTGACTGGCAAACAGGCAACAGAAATTGTCCTGTACTCATTACCAGGGGGGACGGTTGTCGAAGAGGACTTTGCTGGCAACAAGACGGAGCGCTACATGTTTGAAGTGACAATGCGCTCACAAGATCAAGGATTGATCAACCAAACACTTTTTAAAATTGCAGAGCTGATTAACGACCCTAGTTTCACATTAACCAGTAATAACAACAGTTTTCACTTTACCGATGTTGAAATGATGGGATTCCCTCACGTTGTTTCTATTGACGTAGAAGGGTTTGCGGTTTACAGCTTAGACTTTGCAATCACAATAGATGTAATGACAAATCAGAAAGGATGATATAGATGGCAGAACCAGAAGCACCAAAGAAGATTGGTAAATTCACTTTGAACCACGAAGCGACGTTTGAAATTGATACCGCAGGTAATAAGTCTTTAGATGATA
Source organism: Ligilactobacillus saerimneri DSM 16049 (assembly GCF_000423265.1). Lineage (GTDB taxonomy): Bacteria > Bacillota > Bacilli > Lactobacillales > Lactobacillaceae > Ligilactobacillus > Ligilactobacillus saerimneri. Next base: position 55,483 of record NZ_KE383994.1, read on the forward strand.
TTTCCAAGGCAACTTGGGCAAAAGTTGCCGCTGGGATTAATAACTTTACACCTAACACCAACGAAACCACTACTAACGATGAATACTACGACGGAGAAGGGTTCGGTACTTCCGACGTTACTTCTAAGCGCTTAGCACTTACTTTGGCGGGACACCGATTAGAGGGTGACCCTGCGCAAGATTATATTGCTAAGCACTTACTTGATACTGGGGATCAACTTAAGACCTTATTCCGCTGGACGCAAGTTGATGGGACAGTTATTCAGGGTGTTGTTACTATGGGTAACCTAGTAACTTCTGGTGGGGCACCAGGCGCTAAGCAAACATTTTCTTGTGTTTTAACCTTCAATGGTAAGCCAACCGTAACAACTGCAGACGCAGTAAAACCTGGAGTCGGAGCATAACATTTAACTAGTCGCCAACGAAAGAAAACAGTAGCGTAAGCGGCGGCTATTAGGAGGTATTTTTAATGGCAATTAATCTGGATGATCGACTTAATAAGGCACTGACATTTACGATTGGTGAAAAAGATTATGAAGTGGCATACAGCGATGACTTGGTAAAAGAAACTAGCAATGTCATGTTGAATTTAGCTGATATGCAAAAACAGGCTGAAAAGATTAGTGAAAAAGATACTGACGAAATGAGTATCGAAGAGCAAGTAAAGTATGTGAATAACTCAATTGATAAAATCCATACGGCTTATGTGACAGCTTTAGATAACATTTTAGGAGCTGGCGAGGGTAAACGCCTATATGACTACTATGATCATTCAACAAACCGATTAGCGACAATTTTAGACCTATTAAACGAAGAATTACAACACGCCCAAAAGAAGCAACACGCAAACCGCAAGCAACGTCGCCAAGCCAAATACAAGTCTAATCAACGTGATTAACCATGCTCAGTCTTACGAAAGAGCTAGAAAATAAAATTAGATACCAGGGCAAAGAGTACAAGCTAGACCTTGCTTTTGATGTGGTGTTGCGCTGGTATGAGCTTTTAGAAGATCCTGAAATGAGTTCAGCAGAAAAACTGATGACTGCTTTTAGAATGTTTTTGCCTGGTGTCGAAACTACTGACGGGAACTTTATCGTTGAAGCAGTAGAGTATATATCTAAGTATGTGGCAGAAACACCCTATGGTAACTACGATGATGAAATAGCCGACAATACGAGCAATGAAGACCCTATCAAGTATTATTCTTATCAGCAGGACGCAGGGATCATCTATGCCTCTTTTTTGCAAGATTATGGCATTGACTTGATCGACCAACAAGGAAAATTACACTGGGATAAGTTTCGAGCGTTGCTAGACGGATTATCGGACGAAACACCCTTTCAAAAAGTGGTTCGAATTCGGATGACGGACACTAGCAAACTTGAAGGCGAAGAATTAAATCACATGATCGAGTTACAGGACTATTACCAGCTAGACAGTATGCGGAGCGTTAAAAATCAAAACCAAGGTATGAATGACTTCTTTAATGCCTTGGTACAAACATCAAAGTAGAAAGGAGGTAATAAAGTGGCTGATGGAACAATTAAAATCGATGTTTTACTGAATAAACAGCAAGCAAAGAGTGACGCTGAAGTTATTAATTCCATTTTTAGCAACCTCGGTAAGGGAGCTGGGGACAGTCTTAAAAATGACCTTAAAAGCAACCTTGATCAAGCTAAGGCAAAAGCCAAAGAAACAGGCGAAAGTATAAAAAAGGACTTGACCGTTAAAGGTAAAACAGAGATTGACACTAAGGGTGCAGAGAGCGACCTTAATAAGGTCAAAGAAAAAATCAAGGAAGTTCCTGATAATCATAAGACTAAGATTAAAGTCGATGGTGACAACGCCAAGCAAGAAGCCGAGAACATCAAAAAACGGTTAAAGGCGATTCCTGATAAAGTTAAAACTCAGCTAGTGGCAGATGCCAAGGAAGCAGGCATTGCTAACTTTGAAAGAGCGTTAAAGAAATTGCCACCCAAAAAGCAAGTTGAGATCCTGAGTAAAGTTCAAAAGGGCGAAGTGATCGATTATGAAGAGCTATTACGGAAGTTACCAGTCAAAATAGTGACACAGCTCAAATTGAACGACCAGGCAAGCCCTGGTATGCGAGCGATCCAGGAAGAAGCCAAGAATACCAGCAAACGCTTTGGTAGTTTGCGAGATATTATCATGGGGACCTTTGCTGGTGGTTTGATCCAAGCGGGAGTTCAAAGCTTGATCAGTGGCTTAAGAAGTGCTGCTCAAGCAGGGATGGAGTACAACAAGCAACAGGATACAATGCGGACCGTTTGGAAAGCATTAACCACCGAAGCCCCACAAGATGGGCAAAAATTAGTTGGGTTCATCAATAGCTTGTCACAGCACTCTATTTATGCGTCTGAAACAGTCGATAGAATGGCTCAATCTTTCTACCACGTACACTCAAATGTTGGCGAAACGGAGAGATGGACGAAAGCCTTTATAAACTTGGGCTCGACGCTACACATGTCTAATGACGCCTTGGCTGAAGCCGGGGAACAATTCGCTAAGATTGTCGCTGGTGGTAAGGCGAGTGCTGAAGACATGAACGTTATGATTAATCGATTCCCGATGTTTGGGGAAGCCTTACAGCAAGCAACCGGTAAATCAATGAAGCAACTTTATGATCTATCAGCTCGTGGCAAGTTGACAGCTAATGATTTTGTTGGTGCTTTGGAGTTTCTGGGCAAAAAATACAAGTCTGGGACTGAAGAAGCGATGACATCCACTATGGGGATGGGAATGTATCTCAAATCTCGTTGGTCAGTCTTAACTGGTGAAGTGATGAAGTCGTCCTTTGACATGTCTAAGTCAACTATGGCTAGCATTAAAAGCCTGCTATCAGACGGTATGCTGAAAGAGTACGCAGCGATGGCCTCGAAGTTCATCAGTGGCATGATTACTTGGATCTCTAAACTGCTAACATACATTGACGAACATAAGCACACGATCCTAGATATCATCAAGAATTTGGGTGAAATTGTCGGCATTATAGGCAAAGCCGTTTGGGATACTTTCATTGGCGTTGTTAAAGCAATTGGTACGGCGTTAGGTATAGTCAGTGAAAAAGCAGTTAAGACTAATGATCCACTGAAAATTTTGGATAGTGTCTTAAAGGCAATCGTTGACAATAAAGAGAAGCTGTCGGCCTTTATCAAGGTCCTAACAGGGATGTTCATGGTTAAGAAGATCCTGGATATGACTAAAGCCTTGAAAGAATATATCAGCCTGATAAAAGAACTTGCTGCGATTAAGATCAAGGATAATTTCCTAGGCGGAAACGTACCAGTGGAAACACCTAACGGTCGAGTTCCCGCTAATGTTCCTGCCGGAAGCGCGCCAGCCGCTGGAACTAGTCGCTTGGCGGGAATCATGTCCAGCGCCCCGATGATGGTTGGAGCCACTGGAGCGATGTCAGAGATGTTTTCTGCAAATAGTCGTGGCCAAAAAATTGGCGGAACGATTGGCGCTGTTGGCGGTTCCTTTGGTGGGGCTGCATTGGGAGCAACAATTGGCACGGCGCTTGGTGGTCCTGTTGGTACTGCACTAGGCGGAACTTTGGGACAACTAGCGTCATCGGCACTTGGCTCAACCGTTGGGAAAAAGCTCGGTGAAAAGATTGGCGGTGGCATTGAAGATATTCTTAAAGGAAAAACTTACGGCGTCACTGCAAAAGTCCATGCTAAAGTTTCGACTAAGGAGCTGGATGCAAGTAATATCTCCAAGAAGGTCAAGAAACAGATTGACGAGTTAAATAAGACGGCTTTAGTCAAGTTAGGCGTTGATCCTAAATCCAGTGCAGACGCTGAAAAGAAGGCGTCAAAGACGCTCAAATCGATCAATAAAACTATTGACGATTACTATACCAACAAGGAAAAACGGGCGAAGAAGGACTTACAACAGCTTGTCGCTAACGGTCAGCTTACTCAAAAGGAAGCAGATAAACGTTTTGCTGAGTTGCAAAAACGGGACAAAAAAGAAGCCAAGGAGCGCAAGGCAAGTTATAGTCAAATCACCAAGGATTTATCCAAGTACAATAAAGACGTCAATAAGATTTGGAATGACCAAACTAAGTCAGAAAAACAAAAGAAAAAAGAGCTGCAAGAGCTCAATAAGAAGTTCACTAAGACTTATGTCAATGACGTTTTTAATGCTAATAAGCAGGTCACCAAGGACATTAAGCAAGGCGCAAAGCAACAGCAATCTATTTACGAAAACTTAGTCAAAAAGAAAGGCAAGCTTAGTAAACAAGATCTGAAGCGAATTATGAAAGATGCCAATCAGGCGTACAAGACGGAAACTAAAAGTGCTCGTAAGACACGTGATGGTGTTATTTCTGCTGCTAGGAAAAAATATAACGAAACAGTTAAGAATGCTAAACGCCAATACGAAGAAAACGGCACTATTTCCAAAAAAGAGTACAACGATATTGTAAAAAATGCTGAAGATGCTCGTGATGATGCCATTGGAGCTGCTAGACGTAAGTACAATAAAGTTACTGCAAAAGCACGCGACGAACACAAGAAGGTAAGTGATGAAGCGTCACAGCAAGCCTCAGACGTTTCCTGGAGTGCTAACAAGGGCGCTGATGATACTTTGGATGCATATAGTCGGCAGAGCTCTGGGGTAAGTAAGATCCTATCCTCGATTGCGTCCTGGATACAAGGATTTGTAAAGCCGTTCGGCGGTAAAGCACCAAATAATCCAAAGTACAATCCGCCACACGTTCGATACAGTGGTAAAGCCACTGGTGGGGCGATTGCACAAAGTGGATATGCTCTTGTTGGGGAAGCAGGGCCAGAGCTACGCTACAAACCATATTCGGGATCAGTCGACCTAATCGGCTTGAATGGACCGGAGTTTGTAGAAGTGGCACAAGGCGAGCAGATTTTGAATGCAAACGATACTTCTAAGGTTATGAGTGGCACGTACGGACGTGCTTTGCCAGGCTATGCTGGTGGGACAACAACGCTGGAAAGATGGCTTGGGGGGATCGGTGATCTAGCAAGCAAAGCGGCTGATAAGGCGATGGATCTGGTGTCAAACATGATCGAAAAGGTCAAGCACCCGGTTAAAACCATGGAAGAGATTGCGGCTAAGGCATTTAATATTCATTCCATTCCCCTAGTAGGGACAGTCACTCAGGATTGGAGTGGCAACGTTGTTCACAACGCCATCACAATGTTTGAAGGTGTTTTTAAAAAGTTAAAGGACAAGCTTGATGATGCAGGTTCAAAAGGACCGATTAGCAAATCATTAATTAGAAAAGCCGCGCGAAAAATGAAAGTTGATCCGCCTGATTCCTTTATCAACAACCTGATGAAAGTAATCATGAGTGAATCTGGGGGGCGGAATATTGTTCAGCAGATTCATGACGTGAACTCTGGTGGTAATGAAGCCCGTGGTATTTTGCAGTATACGCCAGGAACTTTCAGAGCGTATGCCATGCCTGGACACACCAACATTATGAATCCTTACGACCAACTTCTAGCTTTCTTCAATAACACTGATTGGAGAAATTCCATTGGTATGACAACGATTTGGGGACATACAAAGATGGATTGGTTGCATTCAGGACCACAAGGCAGTCGACGGTTCGCTAATGGTGGTTGGGCTTATCAGCCTTCTATCTTTGGCGAAGTAGCTGGAGAGCCAGAAGTAGCGATCAATCCAGCTCGCTCGACAGCAGATTCACTCATTCTACAAGCGATTAAAGCAAGAGCAAGCAAAGATCCACAAAGTTTCAGCGCTAAGATTGACAGTATTATCAGCGCTGGCAAGTCTTTAAATGCTACAACAGCACCAGTCGCAACAGCGCCAATGAGCAGTAATGGTAGCAGTCCTATTCTTAATGAACACGACTATTCAAGTAGACTAGAAAAGATTGGTGCTAAGCTAGATGCACTGATTGAAAAGCGGGTTGTTGTTGACGGTCACAGCTTTGCAAATACCTATGAACGCTATGGTATTCAGCAAAGGCGTAAAATTAGCAATTACAGTGAGAGGGGGTTAGCGATGAATGTCAAATTCTGATTATGGCTTTACTTTTAATGGTCATCATTCCAGCGAGTTTGGGCTAAAAGTCTTATCTACTAAGCAGGTTACATTACCAGCTAAGCGCAAGACCTTAGTGCAACTCCCTTATTCATCGAAGCAAGTAGATTTAAGCGCAGTTTATGGGGACAACATTTACGATGAGCGAACAGTCACGTTCCCTTGTCGTTTACCTTATGGACGACGCAATCCTACCGTGATGTATGCCAAGATTGAAGAAGTGACACGGTGGCTATATGAACCATTGACTAAGTCGCTGTTGCAAGATGATGCCGTTCCTAACTATGCTTTCTTAGGCGAAGTGCAAGCACCCCCAACGATTGAAGAATCTTTAGACTTCTGTAAAATAACGATCGTGTTCCAATGTTATCCATATCGTTTGAAAAAGCGATTCGATGATATTTGGGACACTTTTAATTTTGAAACGGATATTGCGCAAATGATTCATGTTGATGTAAAGGGCATGGATAATTTTGTACTGTACAACACGGGTGACATTGCAGTTAGTCTGAAAGTCACAACGGACAGCGATAATATGCTGATTGCATTAAACAGTTACAATGCTATTCCTCTTAAACGCGGGGATAACGAATCACACGAGTTGGTACTGTTAAAAGGCAGAAACACGGTAACACTGGTGGGTACAGGGCACGTTGACTTTGACTGGAGCGAAGAGGTGATTTAATGAGCGCTGGATACCTAGTAACCATTCGAAAGGGATGGGACGGTAACGAGGAAATACTGAACTCAAACTTTGCTAATGGGGCGCGGTTGAGTTCTGCGGTTATCTCAAAAAGTGTGACAGAGTATGACAGCTTCACATTTACTATTGATCCCTCGCACCCTTGGTATGCAAAGATTGAGCCTTACCAAGATTTCGTAAAAGTCTATCGTCCTGATAAAAACCTTGAGCTTTTCTCGGGGCGTGTCCTTACTTACTCGGACAGTATGGATACCGCGGGGGTAGTACAAAAAACGGTTGTTTGTGAAGGTCTAGAAGGCTTTTTGCATGATAGTGTTCAACCCTGGGCAGAATTTCATAACACTACGCCAGCTGATTTCCTCAAGGCAATTATCAATAACCATAACAGCCAAGTTGAAGACTATAAAAAGATTAGGATCAAGCAGGCAACCGTTACTAACTCGACTGACAATGTCTATCGGTACTTGGACGATGCACAAGACACCTACGACACTATTCAAGATAAGCTGATCTCACGGATTGGTGGAGAATTGAAGGTTAAATGGGGTGGCGACATGCTGGAGCTATACTACGAGCCAATAATTGGCAAGGACGCTACACAGAGCATTATCCTGACTAATAATTTACTTTCATCGTCACGCAGTATCGATCCGACCGAAGTTGTTACAGTCTTAAAACCATTAGGCGCTACACAGGAACGCAATACGAACGATGACATTAGCACAGATACTTCAAACCCCCGTTTGACGATTAAGAGTGTTAACAGGGGCAATGAGTTCTTACGGGACGAAGGCTTGATTAGTGAGTTTGGGATCAGAGTTAAAGCTCAAACTTGGGACGATGTCACAACCCCGCAAGCCTTGATTAGCAAAGGGCGCGAGTTCTTACAAAACCAAAAAGCTATCAAGCATGATATCCAAGTAAGTTATGTTGATTTTTCTTACTTGGAAGATGTTGACATGATCGAATGCGGGGATTTCATTACAGTTATAAACCCAGTGCAAGGCTTACAACTTACAGAGCGAATTGTGACAATGTCTTTAGATTTATTAGCCATTGAAAACAGTACGGTTACACTCAGCAATCAGCCGTTAAACCTCAAGTTCTATCGGGATGAATACCGACGGGAACAACTTGCCGAAAGTGAGCTATTTACCAAGCTTTTTAAGGAACAACAGCATGACACCAGTGATTTACGTAACAAATTAATAGGGTCACAAAAAGAGGTTGCAGACCTTAAAAATGAGTTGGCTAGCATTGTAAAACGTTTGGATGATTACGATCATACCAAACCCCAACCTGAACATATTGGTAAAATTATCGACGTGTCAGAGTGGCAAGGAGTGATTGACTGGCAGAGTGTAATTGCTGATAATGTCACTTTAAGCATTATCAGAGTTCAAGATGGTTCAAGCCACCAAGATTTAAAATACATGGAGAATATCCAGGGTGTGATCAATGCTGGCGGACGCTATGCGGTTTATGCTTATTTTAGAGCAGTTTCAACCGCGGACGCACAGCAAGAAGCACAAGATTTTTATGATAGAGTGCAAAGGGTTGTTGCAGGTAAGCAACAGCCTATTTTTTATGCTTTGGACGTTGAGAGTGTAGAAATGGGCGGTAACGCTAGCATGATGAGAGCGGGCGTTGAAGCGTATATGAACAAGTTAAACGCGTTAGGAATTCCTGATAGCAAGATTGTTCTATACATTGCTAACCACCTATACGATCAATTTAATCTTAACGTGGCTAGACCAGGCGCTATTTGGATACCATCTTACGGGCTGGACGATGGAACACTAGCAAACAGTACCAAACCAACACACCCTTGTGATTTACATCAGTACACAAGCAAAGGTACGGTCAAGGGTATCACAGGTAACGTCGATATGAATGCAGAACCTAGTGATAGGTTCAAAGAGTTTTTACAATGAAAGGAGGAGATTAATAGTGGAATATCGTGATGACACACCGATTACACAAGACGATATAGACAAGCTTTATGATGCCATATCTGTTGGTGACCTTGAGCAAGGAGCGCAAAAACTTGCAAAGTGGGTTGAAGAAAAGATGATGGGTGAACAAACACGGAAGTCATTGGCTTTATGGGCTATTCTTCAAGCACGGATCACGGAGTATTTAATTAACAATACTGACAACTTTGAAAACTTGATGAATAATTTAAAAAGTGAACTATTAGGGCGTCAAGGCGATGTTGAAAAAAGACAGACTGATGTTGAAAATCAATTTAACGCAGTGATTGCTAATACTACAAAAGACAGTGAAGTTATCCTAGCGCGGGATAGCCAAATTTACGGGAGCTTCCCGACACTTGACGGACGATTCGAACGGCTGGAGAGTATCGTATCACAGTATGTCCCAATGGGCTTTACAGTCACTTTGAAGCATAATCAGAACCGCAAACCGAAAGTAGCAGTTAGTTATGTAGAATACGCTTTTGGCACTGAACCAAATGGCTTTGGCACTGGTCCAGCGGGTAGCTTTGGTGGTTACCATAACCGCAATGTGCAGTGCTTGGTTGACTATCCAGATATGAATACTTGTGTTATCCATCTGCCACGGAGCGAAGCTTTAAACGGCAAGCCCGTTTTTGAGATTGACGCCTGGCGGTTGATTGATGGCTACAAAACCCTCAGTTTTAACTTGGGCGAGGATATTGATGTAGAAAACGCACTTGCTGGAAATAGCGATAATAAAGCTAGCTTAGATCTTTGGGGGGATAGCATTCAAGGTGCTAACTTGGCACGAGGCACTACAAATGAATGGACAAAAGCCACCAACTTCAACGGTGGCACTGACCAATCAATCCAGGTTGCCAATGTCTACCTAGACCAAGTAAAAGCAGGCGACACACTAACCGTATCCGTTAAGTATCAGTATAGCGGGGTAACAGCAAACAACGCTTATCTGTACTTAAAGGGTTGGGGCGATGTTACAGCATGGGGTGAAACTGCACAGATGCCACGTCCTGATAAAATCACGCTTTCAACAGGGGGCAACACATACAGCGGTACTTTGACGTATAGCTTTAAAGTAACCGATGATATGGTAAAGAACCACTATTGGTGGGTGGCATGGTACACGGACAACGTCAACGCTGGCACTACTTTTGAGTGGAGTAGTTTTAAGGTAGAAATTGGTGACACAGCCACGCCATGGGTGCCCGCCGCCGAAGATGAGGCGGGGGGGGGTAAACCTGATTAAACACACTAGTAATCAGTTGAAACACGCAACCACTACAAACGGCTTGGTGTTGGTCGGCAATCCTACTTACAAAGAGTTTGATTCGTTACCAGATTATCAAGGGCAAAAAATGACAATTCGAGTATGGATTGATAAACCAACATCACCCACTCAGGTGAACATTTGGACGAATAAAGGCGGTCTATATGGTAATGCTATTGAAACTGGTGAAAGTGGGTATAGTACCGTTACTGGTGTAATTCCTACTGGATTTACTAACTGGAATATTGTTATTGGCGGAAGAATAGACAATAACGAATTTTCTTACAAAGAATTGAAGCTAGAATTAGGCACAGTACCAACGCCGTGGTCACCAGCGCCTGAAGATTTAAGAAAGGATTGATAAAATGATTAAATTCACTGACATTGCCAAAGGCGATGAAACTGGTGTAGATAAAATTAACAAGAATTTTGATATGGCAGAGCAGACACTCAATCTGGAAGAGCGCAAAGAAATTACCATTCCGCTAAGTAGTGGTTGGAAAGTAGTCAACAATAACTCATTAAAGCTAGTAATTACACCAGGTAGGGCTTGGTTATATGGTGATATTAGTGGTACAACAGGCTCGAGCGCCCCTTATGGATATAACAACCCGATTGCAATGGCAGTTCCTACTAGCACTACTTTCAGAAACAAAAAGTATAATCTGAAAGGAGTATATGCATTTTGTCCAGTTGGTGGGCACGGTGGCAACACCGCTACAAATGGGGTACGTGTACTCTGTGATATTGGTGGTAGATTATATCTAGATGAACCTAGTGACAAAGTAAAAGATGGAACTCTAACAGTTAATATTCAGTTAGATATGATTGAAGCCTAAAAAGCGCAAAAAAGTCCTTTCTTGGTATCTATGAAAGGGGTGAGAAGATGCAACATACTTTTTTGGGTTTCTCTATTAATGAGTGGTTCGGATTACTGGGAATTTTTACGGCAATTGTTACGGGGGTGGGGCAGATTTTTAATCGCACATTAAACCGTGCGCTCGATAAAACGATGCAACCGTTACGATATGCGATTGATAATCTTAGCAAGACAATCCAAGCGTTAAAAAATGACAATAGCGCACAGCAGATCGAAGTTCGCAATCTGGGTAAAAGTTTTGAAAATCATCTGATTGATTCTCAGGAAATCAAGACCAAGGTTATCAATCTCGAAAAAGAAGTTTTTAGAAGGGGTGGTCGCAATGATTAAAAAGGCATTTATTGACGCAGATGGAAAGTTAAACTCACAAAACGTATTATCAACCGTGGCTCTATTGATTGTGTTGGTACAACAGGGAGCTAAGATCTTTGGCTTCGACTACCATGGTAATACGGCTGATATTATGAACTTCGTTAATACTTTGCTAGCAATTTTAGGGGTGTGGGGGTTAGCGGATAACTCACACCAAATTAAGGAAGTTAAGAAGCAAATCACCGAAAAATAAAGGAGGTGAGATAGTGAAAAAAAGAACTATGGGTCTGGCAGTGGCAACACTGCTTTTTTTAATGCCGTCAACAGTAAGTGCCGCAAGGACTGACATGGTGGACGTATCTAATCACAACGGCTACATGACAGTAGGCAATTTTACGGCAATGAGAGATAGATATGGCGTTAAGGCAGTAGTTACCAAGATTTCAGAAGGTACTTACTACCATGACTATACTGCTAGAAATAACATTCAAACAGCAAAGCAAGCAGGTCTGTACATTAACGGTTATCATTTTGCCAGATACAATGATGTGCCGAGTGCGCAAGCGGAAGCTCGGTATGCAGTAGCTATGGCTCGCCAAGATGGCTTACCAACGGGTGCTGTTTTAGTCGCTGATGTCGAATCTAACAGCAACAACACAGGGTACACTACCATGACCCAAGCCAACAATGCCTTCAAGCAAATTGTAGAGCAGGCGGGTTATCGGTATGATCTCTATACCATGGGATCCTGGGTTAATCGGCGGTTTAATGTGGCCAACGGAACAGGGTGGATCGCTCAGTATCCATATAATTTAACGCAAGCACGCTGGACTAATCATCATGCCTGGCAGTTTAGATCTGATCAGACTTTCTATGGTTCATATGGACAGTTTGACGCGTCACAGCTATATGATGACTACTATACTGCTGGTCAGGATAAAAACACAGTTATTAGCAATGGCAACACATACCACGTTAAGAAAAACGAAAATAAGGGCAGTGACCAAGACTATGCACAGTACGGCAGTTTCACTGTTGGTACTGGCTTAAATATTCGTACCGCCCCTAGCCTTAACGGGCAAGTAGTTGGTCACTATCAAGCGGGCGATCACTTCACATATAACCATGTTTATATTCGTGAAAGTTACGCCTGGGCTCGATATACCAGCTACTCTGGAAAAACTGTTTACGTAGCCATTGGGAAGATGGGTGGCGAAGAATACGGCAAACGGATCAAAGGAAATAGCACGGCTTTCAAGCGCGTTTACGTAGTTCGTTATGGAGATACCCTAGGAAGCATTGCAAGCCGTTATGGAACGACTGTATCTGCTATTGCCCAACGAAATGGGATCAGGAATGTTAACTTGATTTTTCCTGGTCAAAAACTATCCTTATAATAGGAAACAAAAAATTTTAAAGAAGGAGAAATCCTCGATAATTAACAAGACCCTCACCGAATGGTGGGGGTTATTTTTTTATGCTATAATTTAGATACGACATGGTGGCTCCCCTGCTTTACGGCAGGGGCTTTTTTAGTTAAAATAAATATGTCCTCTTTTTTGAGGCTTTATCTTACATCGGGCACTCTTAGGAGTGCTCTTTTTTTGTGTTTATTTTATATAAACTGTTGACATTTTATATAAACTGTAATATTATAAGAATGTAAGATAAAGCAAATCAATAGGAGGATATGAAAATGAGTAAAAAAAGTATTATGAAGCAAGCACACAAATTGGCTAAGGCCTTAGTTGAAAAAGTTGGCGATTACATGATCGCTTTAAAATTAGCGCTCAAAAAAATTTGGGCGATGGTCAAAGCAGGTCGTAAACGTATGACTCAAGGAGCGTTGAAAAATGCTTTCTATGAAATGATCAAAAAGCCTTACAATGGGCCAAAGTTTTTCTGGATCGATGGCATGGGCGTGCCAGAGTGGCTGATGCAGAAAAATTTAAGCCAAGCCGAATACGACGGGGCACGTCAAGCATATGACATCCACGTTCGCAGAGAAACGGAAAAAGCAAGCTTGCTCCGATTCGAAACGAACTTTGGGTACATCGATATGTGGGCACCTAAGTCAGTGATTAAGGGGTTTTAAAATGAAAATTAAATATAGATACGAAGACGAAAAATTGATGGCCGAAGTGCTATCAGACTTGGAAGAATTTGGACCAGATAAAAAGGTAATAGCGATATACTCGGTGTTTCCACAAGCACCAGACGTTGATTTTATTACTGATTATCTCTGGGACGAACCGACCAGAGATGAAGTCCTTCCAGAGGACTTTGACCGGGTAATGAAAGAATACCAAGAGTCTTTAAAAACTCTTGAAAAACGTAAGTGGCGCAGAATGACTATGATGGAGCTTGCTGACATTCTGCAAGAGCAAGCACGAGTTTTAAAGGAGGAATGAAAATGAGTTGGGGGAATGGCCGTTGGAATGCGTACCGCCATCGTCACTATAACCTTAGTAAAACAAAAGCTAAGGATTACGCAGAAGCGATGGAGGAATTAGAGAAAACATTCGAAACTGACTATCCAGATTGGGAACTGTCAGGAAGAATGGACAGTTGCTACATGTGGTTAAATGATGATATTCAGATTAGAATCAGTAATCACAGTGCTGACAATCAATATCATGATTTGGAAGGTGAGTTATATTTACTCGTAAATATTAAAGGCAGTAAGCTGAAATTTACCGAAATCATTGATAAAAAAGTGCCTAAAGTAAAAAAGGCGCTAGATAATATGGACATTGATAAGTACAGATTCATTAATGTGGTCGGTAATAACATAAATGCCTTTTATAAAGGCTACAAAACTAAAAAAGATGTAGTAAAAATTGACTGAGTGTGCTATTGTAAAAGTATAGGAGTACAAAATCTTTGTACTCTGAAGAACTTAGTAATGGAAGGCACCCAGTTATGGGTGCCTTTTTATATTTAAGGAGAATAAAAAATGAAAAAACGTATCAAAGGACTAGAGTATAATACAGAAACCGCTAGACAAATCGCTAATATTAGCGAATACTCAAAGCGTGACTACTGTCACTTCGAAGAAACTCTATATCGCAAGCGGACAGGGGAATTTTTTATCTATGGCTCTGGCAATGCCGAAAGTAAGTATGGCAAAGCCTTTGAAGACTCGTTCACATCGGGCGAGGGCATCAAGCCTTTGAGCTTTGATGAAGCTAAAAAATGGTATAAGACCATTTTAGATGATCCTAGCACCAGCTACTACGGATTTACCGAAAAACAATATAAAGAACTCTTTAGCACTGCTGGTAGTTCAGAAAAAACGGTGCTCTCTCTGAGCATATCCAAAAAAGCGAAGAAAGCTTTACTCGACATGGCTACAAAAGAGGGAAAGAGTCAGAGTGAAGTAGTAGAAAATCTAATTTTAGGGCAAATTAATTCATAAAAACAAGCGAGGTCAACGCCTCGCTTATTTGTTGCCACCAAAAATGCCACCAATTTCAGCAAAAAGTAGTAGTGTATAAAATACAAATTATTGATGTTGGTTTGATAAAAAAGCATAGTTATTTAAAGAAATACCTTATAACGCCCGCCATCTCCATATTTTATGTTTTTGCCGGTGTTGGTGGGTGTTAAAAAGCCCGTCATACCGGTATTTTTATTTTTCGCTTATCACTGAAAAAAACTAGTTTTTTGATAAACTGTTGCAAAAAATACAATCGGCTATCAATACGACTGTTTAAAAGTATTGTAAGCGTCCTTTTAGACAACTATCAGCTGACATATCTTCCTGATCTCGGTTTGAGTTACAAAAAAGTCGAACAATAAGCAATAGAAACAAGGATATCACATGCTTAATATAGCAGTGATATCCTTGTTTTTATTTGGCAGATTGTAAAATTTAAGTTGAACATTTTAGTGGACAGAAAAACCCATAAAGGTCTTTAATGGTGTCGTTACAACATTCCATTAGAAAGAAGGACCTTTATGGGCACCACTATCTTATCATTTGAAGACCGAATTGTCATCGAAACGCTTCGTCATGAAAAGCGATCTCTTCGATATATCGCTGATTACCTGGGCTTTAGTAAGACTACTATCTTTAATGAAATTCACCGGTTAAAGGGTGAATACCATGCG
>NZ_AUHQ01000009.1 GCF_000423265.1 Ligilactobacillus saerimneri DSM 16049
CTTTCTAATGGAATGTTGTAACGACACCATTAAAGACCTTTATGGGTTTTTCTGTCCACTAAAATGTTCAACTTAAATTTTACAATCTGCCTTAAATAAAAATTGCAATTTTTTGCACTTTTAATTTAATTTTAATCAAATGGTATGGTATTATGGAAACATAACTTAATCAATGGGAAATAGAAAGAGGTGAGAAATGATGATGTTGATGATGAAAAAGCAATTAGATGTTGGTTCTTTATTGATAAATCATGTTCTTACCTCGACTCTCGTGATGAAACAGGCGCTTCAGGGTTATTTTGCTAGCAAACGATACTATCCCATCTTTATGGATGGGGAATAATTAGTATGCTCTGAATTGTTAGGCAGTTTAGGGTAAAAATAACGCAGAACAAAATAATTAAAAGTTTCACGGGGAGTGACAAATATGACAAAAGTTCGATTCAGTGAAGCAGTCACTATTTTATTGGTAATGATTGCTATTTTGGGGACCGCAGTTATTAAGTTTGGAGTTAGTCCAGAGATGCCGGTACTACTAGTGATCGCATTGGTAATCCTATGGGCCAAGTTGCGGCGGGCAAGTTGGGACGATATTCATGCGGGCATTATTGATGGGATCAACACAGCAATTATTCCTATCTTTATTTTTATCTTGATTGGGATTTTGATTGCTGTTTGGATTCAGGCGGGAATTATTCCTGCCTTGATGGTAGTAGGCTTTAAGATGATTAGCATTAAGTTCTTTGTTCCATCGGTGTTTATTGTGTGTGCCTTAGTTGGGGTTTCAATTGGGAGTGCCTTTACGACTATTTCGACAGTAGGGATCGCCTTGTTTGGAATGGGATTGACAATGCAGATTAATCCTGCTCTCGTTGCCGGGGCAGTTGTATCGGGGGCAATCTTTGGGGATAAGACCTCTCCGCTATCTGATTCAACTAACTTGGCATCTGCAATCGCTGGGGCCGATTTATTTGAGCACATCAAGAATTTAATGTGGACGACTATCCCCGCCTTTGTCATTTCATTGGTATTATTTTTCCTATTAGGCCAGGCACATCATCGTCCTGATTTTTCACGGATTCAAACGACGACCGCAATATTAGCCCACCATTTCAGTATTACCTGGTGGGCGGCTTTACCGGTAGTGTTAATGTTCTTGTGTGCTTGGATTAAGATGCCTGCAATTCCAACTTTATTTACGAATATCTTTGTGACAATCGTAATGATTTTTGTTCAAAAGCCAACAACGTCATTGTCTGACCTGGCAGCTTTAATCCAGGATGGTTTTGTTGCTCATACCCACAATGCAGCTGTGGATGCATTGCTGACCCGTGGGGGGATTGCTAGCATGATGGGAACTGTATCCTTAATCATCACAACCTTGGCACTGGGCGGACTGTTGATGCAGTTTGATGTCATTCAAATTGCCATGGAGCCCTTAATTGCGCGTTTAAAGACACCGGGAAGTCTTATCACTTGTACCATTTTAGCTGGTATCGGGGTAAACCTCTTTGTAGGGGAACAATACTTATCCGTAATTTTACCCGGGAAAGCTTTCAAATTAGCCTTTGACCGGATCGGGTTGTCACCATTGGCATTGGGACGTGCGCTCGAAGACGGAGGTAGTGTAATCAACTACTTAGTACCTTGGGGAGTAGCTGCTTCCTTTGCGGCTTCAACCCTCAATGTTTCGGTATTACATTTCTTGCCGTTTACCTTCTTTAGCCTTTTGTCACCAGTCTTTTCAATCCTATCAGGCTGGACTAAGATCGGACTGAAGTGGCAAGACACTAAAAAAACTGTATAATGATCGCGCCTCATGTTGGGACATCATGTTCTAACATGGGGTTTTATTTTGAAAATAAGATTCTTGCTGGCATTGGTAAACGACTATGCCAGTTTTTTAATGCTCAAAATAAGACGTGTAAATTATTAATTTTAAGCCTACACACGAAATTTACACAAAATTTACATAAGCACCGCATTTTAACCACAATCACTTTTTATACTTTAGTTGTTGAATAAAGATAGAATCAGGTGAGAAAATGCGGGGAAAATTAAAATTTATTATCGGCATCCTCTTAGCTATTACTGTGCTGACAGGGTGTAGCCGAAAAACCGATAAAGTGACGATTGTTGGTTCGTCTGCAATGCAGTTGTTGGCGGAACAGGCAGGAAATGATTATCGGTTGCAGCACAAAGGGGTCAATATTACCGTTCAAGGTGGGGGCTCCGGGACGGGGTTAAGCCAGGTGCAAGAACGGGCCGTAGCCATTGGCACTTCCGATATTTTTGCAGAGCAAAAGAAAGGGATCAACGCAGCGCAACTCCAGGATCATAAGATTGCGGTGATTGGAATTACCCCTATCGCCAACAAGGAGGTAGGCGTGAAAAACATTACCCGAACTAATTTACAAAAGATCTTTACGGGGAAAATCACGAATTGGAAGCAAGTCGGCGGGCATGATCTTCCGATTACGGTAATCAACCGGAGTAAAGGAAGCGGAACTCGGACAAGCTTTGAAAGTGTGATTTTACCAGGTTTAGTGCCCATCAAGGCACAAGAACAAGATTCTAACGGCGCAGTGAAAAAGATTGTTGCTTCAACACCTGGGGCAATCAGCTACATTGCTTTTCCGTATGCGGAAGGTAATGCGGTCCAAAAATTAGCCATTGACGGAATCGCACCAACGAATACCAATGTTAAACAAAACAAATGGAAGTTATGGTCTTATGAACATATGTACACCCAAAAACATCCACAAGCGCGGACCCAAGCTTTCATCAATTATATGCAAGGAACCCATGTTCAACGCGATTTGATTCCTAAATTAGGCTATATCAGTGTGCATGATATGGAATACGAACGCGATGCCCAGGGAAACGACAAGCTAGTACGGAAGGGAGGAAAGCAAGATGTCGGATAAGAAGCATACGCACACACACCAACTGCAACAAGCATCGCGAGAAACACGGCACGAATGGTATGGCAAGACCATCACTTTAGCTAGCGTAGTTGGTATCATCATTTTAGTGGTGGCAATTATTTATTTTATCGGGCAACGGGGCTTAGCTGCCTTTACGACTGACCATGTTAAAGTGACAGACTTTTTATTTTCGGCTGACTGGAATCCCTTAGATGGGAAGCAATACGTTGGGGCAGCGGCGATGATTGTGACTTCTTTTTTGGTAATGATCTTAGCCACCCTTTTAGCTGTACCGTTTGCGTTAGCATTAGGGATTTTTATGACAGAATTTACGAAAAAGCGGCTAACAAAATACCTACAAATAATGATTGAACTCTTAGCCGGAATTCCCTCAGTTGTTTATGGTTTCTTAGGGGTTACGATTATTGTGCCGGCAATCCGAACGATATTTGGCGGAGCAGGGTTTGGGATCTTAGCGGGGATCTTGGTTCTCTTTGTGATGGTTTTACCAACCATCACTTCACTAACAATTGATGCCCTCAAGGGGGTCCCCGCACAGTACCGGCAGGCATCGTTAGCCCTAGGAGCTACCTGGTGGCAAACGACATCTAAGGTCATCCTCAGGGCGGCCACTCCAGGAATTTTGACCGCAATCATTTTTGGGATGGCGCGCGCCTTTGGGGAGGCGCTAGCAGTCCAAATGGTGATTGGAAACGCAGTCTTAATGCCACATAACTTGATCAGTCCAGCGGCTACTTTAACCAGTCAGTTAACTAGTCAGTTGGGGAATACAGTTAATGGGACGTTAGCCAACAATGCTTTGTGGTCCTTAGCACTATTCTTATTACTGATGTCCCTGGCATTTAACCTAGTGGTTAGAATAATTGGAAAACGGAAGGGATGAAGCAAAAGTGAAGCGTAAAAACAATGCTAAACTACAAAATAAAATAGCTATGATTACTATTTATTGCCTGGTTGGGACTGTTTGTCTTATCCTATTAGGAATTTTGGGCTATATTCTAGGCACTGGTTTACCGCACGTATCATGGCATTTTCTGACGAGTGAGTCATCGTCTTTCCAAGCCCATGGGGGGGTTAGGGATCAATTATTTAATTCGCTCTATCTTTTAGTGTTGACGCTCATCATTTCAGTGCCAATTGCACTGGGGGCAGCGATCTATTTGACAGAGTATGCCCGGGATAACTGGCTAACCAACTTATTACGGACGATGATTGAGGTCTTGTCCTCACTTCCGTCAATCGTTGTTGGTTTATTCGGTTACTCATTGTTTGTAATTAAATTCGAGCTGAGTTTCTCAATTTTGGCAGGCGCTTTAACCCTGACTTTTTTCAACCTACCGTTGTTAACGCGCAACATTGAAGAAGCGTTGCGAACGGTTCCTGCAACGCAACGGGAAGCAGGACTGGCCCTCGGTTTGTCTTATTGGAAAACGGTTTACGGTGTCGTTCTTCCCTCGGCCTTACCAGGTATTATTACAGGAATTGTATTAAGTGCAGGTAGGATATTTGGGGAAGCAGCCGCATTGATCTATACGGCGGGGCAAAGCAATGCGACCGTTAGCTATACCGACTGGAATCCCTTTAGTCCAACGAGCTTTTTGAACGTGATGCGGCCCGCAGAAACTCTGGCCGTGCATATTTGGAAAGTTAATAGTGAGGGGTTAATCCCTGATGCGACGCTTGTCGCTAGTGCGACGGCAGCCATTTTAGTGATTGTTGTCCTGATTTTCAATGTTTCAGCGCGGGCATTAGGCAACTTTATCTATAAAAAGATCACTTCAGCGAGGTAAAACATGGAACAATATCTTACACAAATTGCGCCAGAACAGCGTAGTTTAGAAACTAAAAATTTAAATGTTTATTATGGAGGAACCATCCATAAGCTCCATGATGTGAGCTTGCAGATCCCACAAAATGCGATTACGGCCTTAATCGGGGCGTCAGGTTCAAGTAAATCAACTTTTTTACGCAGCTTGAACCGGATGAACGATAAGGTAGCAAAGGTAACTGGTCAAATAATCTATGCTGGGA
Source organism: Ligilactobacillus saerimneri DSM 16049 (assembly GCF_000423265.1). GTDB lineage: Bacteria > Bacillota > Bacilli > Lactobacillales > Lactobacillaceae > Ligilactobacillus > Ligilactobacillus saerimneri. Next base: position 4,980 of record NZ_AUHQ01000009.1, read on the forward strand.
TTGACATCAACCACAAAGATATCAATGTCTACCAGCTGCGTAAACAGATCGGGATGGTGTTTCAGCGGCCTAATCCCTTTGCCAAGTCGATCTATGACAACATTACCTATGCATTAAAAGCTAACGGGGTTAAAGACTCCGCGGTTTTGGACCAGGCCGTTGAAGACAGTTTGCGGGCCGCTGCCCTTTGGGATGAAGTCAAAGATTCATTGCATAAAAGTGCCTTAGCATTGTCAGGGGGGCAGCAACAACGGTTATGCATTGCTCGGGCTTTAGCGATGAAACCAGATATTTTGTTGCTGGATGAGCCGGCCAGTGCCTTAGACCCGGTATCAACTGCTAAGCTGGAGGAGACGTTGAAACAGTTGCGGGATCAGTACACGATGGTAATGGTAACCCATAATATGCAGCAGGCTTCACGGATCAGTGATTATACCGCCTTTTTCCATATGGGAAATATTGTCGAATATGATAGGACAGAAAAAATTTTTACGACTCCACGGGTGACACTGACAGAACAGTACATTAACGGTAGTTTTGGTTAGACAGGAGGGAGGCACAGGGATGAGCGAAGCAATTATTGATGTTAAAGATTTAAAGGTTGCCTACGGAAAAAATGAAGTGCTCCACGGTGTTTCGTTAGCCTTTCCTGCTGGTGACTTGGTCGCACTGGTAGGGCCGTCTGGATGCGGAAAGTCAACCTTTTTACGGAGTCTTAACCGCATGAACGATGAGGTGGGCAATGTGAATATTCAAGGAACAATTAAGTTTAAGGGTCAAGATATTTATGCTGATGGCAGTGACTTGGTAGCCTTACGCAGCGCAATTGGGATGGTGTTTCAGCAACCAGTTCCTTTTCCATTTTCTATTTATGACAATGTCGCATACGGACTGCGGGTCGCTGGTTACACTGAACGAGAATATCTTGACCAGCGCGTTGAGGAAAGCCTGCGGCAAGCAGCAATCTGGGACGAAGTCAAAGACGACCTCAAAAAGAGTGCACTGGCACTTTCCGGGGGGCAACAACAACGGGTATGTATTGCCCGCCAGTTAGCGGTTCGGCCCCAGGTCATTTTGTTGGATGAACCTACCAGTGCGCTGGACCCAATTTCAAGTAGTGAAATCGAAGAAACTTTACTGACATTAAAGCGCGACTATACTTTGATTATGGTGACCCACAATCTCCAACAGGCAAGTAGAATTTCAGACAGGACAGCTTTTTTTCTTAACGGAAATCTAGTAGAATATGGCAGAACAGAGGAAATGTTTTTACGTCCGCGGCAAGAAGTAACGAGTGAATATTTGAACGGACGGTTTGGATAGGTAAAGGGGTGGCAGAATGCACGCAATTTTTTTAGAAGAGCTTGAAAAATTGAATAAACGTTTCATTGATCTGGGGTTGCAGGTGAGTGAGCAAATTTATTTAGCAACCAAGAGTTTTATTGATCATGACCGTGATTTAGCTAAACAAGTTATTGAAACGGATCAAAAGATTAATGACCGGCAGATAGCAATCGTTGAAGAATCGTTGAAACTGATTGCACTCCAGCAGCCAGTAGCGACTGATTTTCGTAAAATTATTGCCATTTCTAATGCTAGTACGGACTTGGAACGCTTGAGTGATCACGCTGAAAGTATCGCCCGAGAAACTATCCGGGTAAAGGGTGAACAGCGCATTATTCAGATTGAAACAGAAATCGAAGCGATGGCATTACAAGTCCGCCGGATGTTAGAGCAAGTTTTGGAAGCATACCTACGGGGGGACCAGGATCTGGCACGAGATATTGCCCGCCTGGATACTGAGGTCGACCGGCGTCACCATCAGCTGTACAATTTGATTGTGGGAGCGATGAAGCGCGATGCTAAGACTGTGACGGCGGATACGTCTTATTTAACGGTTATTCGTTTGTTAGAACGGATTGGAGATCACATCATTAATGTAGCTGAATGGGTTATTTATCGCGAAACAGGAAAGATTACAGAATTAGCCTTTAAAGAGGATAGCAAATAAGTGAGCAGAAATAGCCTTTTTGGCAAAGTTATCTGTGCCGTTCATGAATAAATAATAAGGCTGGTGAGGAGGCAGAATCTTCTCACCAGCCTTATTTATTTGTAAAGCAGATAACGGGGAAATCAACCACGAGGCTAGCAGCTAAGGCAACTTTGTTCTAGCTTAGCTTAACGTCTGGTTGCAGAGCCTATTTCCCCGTATTATTAAAGCTTCTTGAGAGGACCTTCAAAGGAGTAGCCGAAGCCACGGACGGTTTTGATCCAGCGCGGGTGGTCTGGATCAACTTCAATTTTGTCGCGAAGATGGGAGATATGCATATCGACAATCCGCGAGCTGCCGAGCGTATCATAGCCCCAAACTCCTTGTAGAAGTTGCTCCCGGCTCAAAACCTGATTGTGGTGCTTGATTAAATACCACAAAAGGCGGAATTCTTTAGGAGTTAACCCAATATCAGTTCCATTATGGGTGACCCGGTAATGATCCCGATCAATCAATAAGTGTTCCAAATAATACCCCCGTTTAGGGGTAGTTTCTGCGGTCAGATTCGCAGTGACTAGTTTATCACCTGCAAACCAGAGTTGCTGGAGAAGTTGAGCAAAAATGACGCAGTAGTCTAAGGGCTTGCAAAAATAACCATTGATCAAGGCTTGTGTGTAAAGTTCATAAGCATGTTCAGGATCGGTTTTCGTTGTAAGGGCAAAGATGGGACGGCGAAAATCTTGGCGTACTTGCTTGATCAAAGCAATATCTTGTTGATAATCCTGCAAAACATCCATATCCCAAAAGATTGCAGTGATTTTTTTCTCTTTTAAAAGGGTTGGCACTTCAGCAGGATCCATAACGTTTTGAATGATCCATCCTTCTTCATTGAAAAAAGTGTTGAACTCAATGAAGATTTCAAGATTTTTAGTTAGCAAAAGAATCCGGTTGGACATCCTTATCCCTCCTCAGCCAAATTACATATATATTTTAGCAAACCAAATAGATCTTCACCAAGTTCAAAGCGCTTCCTAAATAAACAAATTTATCGGCAACAATAATGCGAAAAAGTCCCTGAACATACTGGCAATTAAGTACATAATCGTATATCGTAAATGGTAAGAAAAGTAGGAAAGAAGGATGCTTATGGACAAAATTTCATTGGAGCCAGCTGTTAGGACATTGTGCAGTGATGAGCGCCGACGCTTTATTCCCACAACAATTGGCATCCGTGCGCTACGTAAACGCCTGCAGATGCAGCAAGAAGGGCCGGTCTACCAGCATCCTGCTTCTTTTACAACCAAAAAGGTAGTGGTGCCAGGAAGAACCGAACCCCTAAATATTCATTTTGTTTATCCACGGCAGCCTGCAACAACTCAACTCCCGGTATTATTTTATATCCATGGGGGACAGTTCATCACAGGTGACCTCCAAGTTTACAATAAGTTCATTCGGGAACTGGCAGTGAGAGCACAAGTAATGGTAGTTTTTCCCGAATACAGTTTAGCTCCTGAAGCACAGGCCCCTGATCAGATTAAGCAACTGCAACACGCCTTAGCTGCTTTACCTCAATTCGGCGAGGAATTTAACCTTGATTTAGAGCGGGTGATTATTGGGGCAGATGATGTGGGAGCTAAATTTGCTGCCCAATTAATTGCTGATCCGGGTATAAAGAAAGTTGCAATATACAAAATGGCATGGATTTGCCCGGTAACCAATTATAATTTTGACACAGCATCTTATTATGAATTTGCTGGTGGATATGATCTAACCAGGGAACAGATGAAATTTGCTTGGCGCCAATATCTAGGGCAGTTAACGGAGCAGCTACCATTGCGGGAAATGCCACTGCGCTATTCTTCTGAACTCTTAGCGACTTTTCCAGAAACATTGATTATTACCGCTGAAGCTGACGTTGTTCGGGATGAAGGGGAAGCAATGGCCCGCAAGATGCGGGATGCAGGAGTTTCGGTAGCCCAAATCAGGATGCAAGGAACCATTCATAATTTTGTAATATACAATGAACTTGATATTACCAGTTCTTGTCGCTTGGCGATGAATGTTTTGGTTGATTGGATTAAAAAGAGAGGGTGAAAAAACGGATGCAATATCGTGATTATTTCTGGGACTTTGATGGGAATTTGTATAATACATATCCTGTGATGACAACAGCCCTCCACCAAACTTTGGCTACTTGGGGGTTAGATGTTACAGAGGCTGAATTATACCATGCGATGCGGCGGACATCAGTGGGGCAAACAATCAGATCGTATGCCCAGCAAGTACCGGTAACGGCAACCACAATTAGGCAAAAATATGCCACCATTGAAGCACCACAAATTGGGCAAGCCCGACCATTTCCCTATGTTAGGGAGGTATGCCAAGCGGTAGTCCAGGCTGGTGGCCGTAACTTTTTGTTGACCCACCGTAATCAAGTCGCTAAGCAACTGTTAACCCGGGATCACTTGGTACAGTATTTTACAGACTTTGTAACAGGTGATGATGACTTCCCGCGTAAGCCAGACCCGGCTTCGTTGAATTACTTATGTACTAAGCATAATGTGGACCGCCATGCAGCGGTAATGGTAGGGGATCGGACATTAGATGTTGAAGCAGGTCACAATGCTGGTTTAGCAGGAATCTTGTTTGATTTTGATGACCTCATCGCAGACCATACAACTGCAGACCAGGTTATACACTGCTTCCGGGAATTGTTGGTGAATTAAAAAAGCAAATATTCATGCCATTATAGGGCAAAAAAGCCGGGTTAAATCCTTTGATTTAGCCCGGCTTTCATATTATTTTCTCTTAGCTAGTGTGCTCGCTTGCTTAATATTTTTCGGATTGGCTGCAACAGTTGAATAGGGGCCGGCAGCGATCAGGCGACCGTGGTCGTGCGTCAAAGCAAAGACATAGGTCTTATTAACGAGTGGAAATTGGTCGTTATGATAAAGATAGACACTCCCAGTTTGGGGATTGCGACCACCTTTTTTAGCAATAATTACGCTCTGTGGTAGTTTTGTGGCAGTGAGGTTTTGCTTAACCCGTAAGCGAAAAACAGTGGTTGGAATGCCCTTGGAGGTGGTGGTTTTAACTTGTTGTTTGACCTGGGCGACTAGCAAAACATCAGCGTGCTGAAACTTACTTTGCTGACTTATTTTGGGGCTACTTAGGTACTTGGTTTGCGGACGGCTACGCGTATAGATTGTCATCCCAGTGATCACTACCAGCAAAACTAATGCACCGATTAAACCATATAAGAAATAGCGTTGCTTTTTACGTGTATCCATTATTCCTACTCCTGTTCAAAAAATTTGGCGATTCCAGTAGTCATTTCTGTTGTAACTTGGTCTTGGTAGGTAGTTGACCTGATTTTTTTGAAATCTTTTTTAGTATTGATATAACCCAATTCATTGAGAACGGCAGGGACGGTATTGTCCCGAATTACTAGGTAGTCTCCAAATTCAACCCCTTTATTATCTAACCCGTGGGGGTTGAGACTACTATTAATATCTTTGGCTAAACGATAAGAAGCTCCTTGGTGATAATAATAAGTAGTAAAACCTGATCCTTGGTTTTCGTCTGGCGAAGAATCAAAGTGGAAGCTGATGAAGGCATCGGCATGGACCCGTTCAGCTAAAGCAGGGCGGGCGGCCAAGCCAACAAAAGAGTCATTCTTACGGGTCATATAAACCTTGGCTCCCTGGGCTTCGAGTTTATCAGCCAGTTTTTGCGCAAAAATCAGAGTATATTTTTTTTCTTGCTTACCACTGATCGAGAGGGCCCCTGAATCACTACCACCGTGCCCAGCGTCAATTACAATAGTAGCCTGAGAAAGTTTAGTGACGGGGTTAGGTTGTGAAAAATACCAATCAGCAATCCAGCCTGTTTTATGGTCAGGCGTTCGGACCTGTTTCCAGTGATATTTGCTCCGGATAACTGCTACCCGGGCGTTAGGTTGGAGGGAAGTGATTTTTTTGTATTCAATCCCTGGACCAGAGCGCACATTAACTGCCTGGGTTACCACTTGCTTATGGGTATAAAGATACGTTCTTCCCCCTACAACCACGAGGAGGATTACGATGATTCCCCAAAGAACTTTGAGATGGTTGGGGATAGTCTTATCAAAATGACGCGCGTGTTTCATTATCAATCAGCCTCTAAAATCAAATTCTAATAAATATTGTAACAAAGTTAAGCCGGCAAACTCTAGCTATTATTATACGCAGACTTAAATGCTATATAAAAAACAATTAAAACGGACGGCACACTTTTTAGGGTTCAAGAAGAGCCTGCCGGTTACCGAGTGAGCGAATAAGCCTAAAACTTTTGCGGAAATTCATAGGTGTGGCTTGACTTTGCAATATGAGCAAAGTATTCTTAAATAAAGAATATTGAACCGGAAATGAGAGATGAGTAGGTGGCTGAAAGCCTTTAGCGAGTGAACGTTGGTGGGAGGTTCATGGTGATAGGTCATTGAAGACACTTTCTAGGTGCATACTTGTTGAAAGTATGCCGTCAGCGACGTTACCCTGAAGAAAAAAGTTAAGGTGGTACCGTGCAGTTTGCGCCCTTGCTGGTCGTTTTGAGACTAGTGAGGGCTTTTTTATTCCGGCGTTAAAGCATAAGGAGGAACTGGTTATTATGAAGAGATATCAACGACCTAAGGGAACAGCCGACATTGTCCCTGGGGAATCCGAAAAATGGCAATATGTTGAAGCCAAAGCCCGGGAGGTGTTTGCCCACTACCGTTATCATGAAATTCGCACACCTATTTTTGAAAATTATGACGTGTTTGCGCGGACATCCGGGGATACATCTGACATTGTTACCAAGGAAATGTATGATTTCCACGATAAAGGTGACCGCCACGTTGCCCTGCGTCCGGAAGGAACAGCTGGTGTTGTTCGGGCTTTCATCGAAAATAAATTCTTTGGCCCAGAAGTACCGAAGCCATTCAAGGTGTTCTACATGGGACCAATGTTTCGCTATGAACGGCCCCAGTCCGGTCGGATGCGACAATTTCATCAAATTGGGGTTGAAGCATTTGGGTCTGATGCCCCAGCTTTGGATGTTGAAGTTATTGCAATGGCAGTTGATTACCTCAAACAGTTAGGTTTAACTGACCTCAAAGTGACGATCAACAGTTTGGGTGATGCTGAATCGCGGGCAGCTTACCGGCAAGCTTTGTTAGATTATTTAGAACCATTAGCTGAACAATTAAGTCCAGATTCACAGGCGCGGTTACACAAAAACCCCTTGCGGATTTTGGATAGTAAGGATGATCAAGATCAAGACATCATTGCCCATGCCCCGTCAATTCTTGACTACCTCACACCGGCTGCAACTGAACACTTGACAGTTGTTAAGCAGTTATTGGACCAACTGGGAATCGAATATGTAATTGATTCTGAGATGGTCCGGGGGTTGGACTACTACAACCACACTATTTTTGAAATCATGAGTAACTCGCAAGCCTTTGGTGGCAAGTGGACAACTGTTTGTGCCGGGGGTCGTTACAGTGGCTTAGTAGCGGAACTAGGCGGTCCCGATATTGCTGGGGTTGGCTTCGGTTTAGGAGTTGAACGGTTGTTATTGGTATTAGAAGCAGAAGACAAGCAGTTAACTGCGCCAGATCCATTAGATGCTTATGTTGTTGGTATTGGCAACAGCGCTGAAGTCAACACTGCGTCATTGGTTGTAGTGCAAGCACTACGGCAGCAAGGATACAATGCTGAACGGGATTATTTGAACAAAAAGCCTAAGGCCCAGTTCAAAACCGCTAATAAACTAGGGGCCCGTTATACTGTAACTATTGGCGAAGCCGAATTAGCTAACCACCAGGTGAACGTTAAGGATATGGTTGCCAACCAAGAAATCACTGTGCCGTTGGCTACTATCACAAACGATTTTAAGAGCATTAGTGCCAAGTTTTAGTTAAGAAGGAGAAGTACTATGAAACGAACAACATACTGTGGCTTAGTCGATGAGTCATATATTGGTCAAGAAGTAACCCTCAAGGGTTGGGTGCAAAAACGACGGAGCTTGGGGAACCTGATTTTCGTTGACTTGCGGGACATTGATGGAATTGTCCAACTAGTATTTAGCCAGGAATTTGGTCCTGATGCACTTGCAGTTGCTGAAAAATTACGGAGTGAATATGTGATTGAAGCTCACGGCCGGGTAGTAGCCCGGGGCGAAGGGGCGATCAATCCTGACATGAAGACAGGGAAAGTTGAAGTTGAAGTTACTGCTGTCACTGTATTGAATGAAGCTAAGGTAACACCATTTAACATTCAAGATGATATTGATGCTTCTGATGACCTGCGGTTGAAATACCGTTACTTAGATTTACGGCGGCCAGAAATGCAAAAGGGATTATTGATTCGGAACCGGATCACCCAGGCGGTTCACAGTTACTTAGATGAAAATCACTTTATTGATATTGAAACCCCGAACTTGACCCGGTCTACTCCGGAAGGGGCGCGGGATTATTTGGTACCATCGCGGGTATATCCAGGTACATTCTATGCCTTACCTCAATCACCACAGTTGTTTAAGCAATTGCTGATGGGGGCAGGGTTTGACCGGTATTATCAAATTGCCCGTTGTTTCCGGGATGAAGACTTGCGGGGGGACCGGCAACCAGAATTCACTCAGATCGATATGGAAACTTCCTTCATGGACCAAGATGAAATTATGGAAATGACGGAAGGTTTATTGAAGCGGGTCATGAAAGAAGCAGTTAACTATGATTTAGCTGATCCAATTCCGCGGATTACTTGGGATGAAGCTATGGACCGCTTTGGTTCAGATAAACCAGATATCCGGTTTGACATGGAGCTCAAAGATGTTGCAGCTGCCGTTCAAGGTGCTGGTTTCCGGGTCTTTGATGCCACATTAGATAATGGTGGTCAGGTCAAAGCGATTGCGGTTCCTGGTGGTGCTGACCACTACTCCCGTAAGAAGATTGAAGAAAAGCAAGAATACATCAAGCGGTTTGGGGCTAAGGGCCTAGCCTGGATAAAAGTTACTGCTGACGGTTTCTCCGGTCCAATCGCTAAGTTCTTTGCTGATGATCGGGTAGCTGCGATTAAAGAAGCTACTGGTGCCCAAGTTGGTGACTTGTTATTGTTTGTTGCCGACAGTCGCAAAGTGGTTGCGGATGCACTGGGTTATTTGCGGACAAGCATTGCCAAGGAATTGGGCATGATTGATGAATCAAAGTTTGCTTTTGTTTGGGTAGTAGATTGGCCATTGTTTGAATACAGTGAAGACTTCCAACGTTATATTGCTGCCCACCACCCGTTCACTATGCCAAATGAAGAAGATATCCCGCTGTTGGCTACTGATCCCCACAAGTGCCATGCCCAAAGTTACGATATCGTATTGAATGGGTATGAGCTGGGGGGCGGTTCAATCCGTATTCATAAGCGTGAGATCCAAGAAGCAATGTTCAAGGCTTTAGGGTTCACTAAGGAAAAGGCTGCTGACCGCTTTGGTTGGTTTATGGACGCGTTGGACTACGGCTTCCCTCCGCATGGTGGTTTGGCTATCGGCTTGGATCGGTTTGCGATGCTGTTGTCCCATAAGGAAAATATTCGGGAAGTAATTGCCTTCCCTAAGAATTCCAAGGCAACTGAACCATTGACCCATGCGCCAAGTGAAGTTGATCCTAAGCAATTAGACGAATTGCACATCGCTACAGTTGAACAAGACTAAAAGATAAAAGTCGGCTGCGAGCCGGCTTTTTCTATATCATTATGGGGATAGTTGCTAGCAAATTAGCACCATATTATAATAGAGAATAGAATTTATGAGAAAGTAGGAATTCTGGATGGATTTAAAAGAAATGCAGGATCGCCAGCAACATACACGTAATTTTTCGATAGTGGCACACATTGATCATGGTAAATCAACGCTTGCCGATCGAATTTTGGAACTAACTGATACTGTTTCAAAACGGGAAATGAAAAACCAATTATTGGATTCGATGGACCTGGAACGGGAACGGGGAATCACGATCAAGCTCAACGCCGTGGAACTGCACTATCAAGCTAAAGATGGAGAAACGTATATTTTCCACTTGATTGATACTCCCGGTCACGTCGATTTCACGTATGAAGTATCCCGGTCACTGGCAGCGTGTGAAGGGGCTGTATTGGTAGTTGATGCTGCGCAAGGGGTTGAAGCCCAAACTTTGGCCAATGTGTACTTGGCATTGGATGATGATTTGGAAATCTTACCGGTTATCAACAAGATTGACCTGCCTTCAGCCCAACCAGAGGTCGTCAAGCAAGAAATCGAAGACGTGATTGGCCTCGATGGGGATGACGCTGTTTGCACCAGTGCGAAGACAGGAATGGGGGTCGATGAATTACTCGAGAAAATCGTCCAAGAAGTCCCAGCTCCAAGTGGGGACCTTGAAGCGCCCCTAAAAGCGTTGATCTTTGATTCGATCTATGATGATTACCGTGGTGTGGTTCTCAGTGTTCGGGTCGTTGATGGGACAGTTAAGGCCGGCGATCGGATTAAGTTGATGAACAGTGGGGCAGAATACGAAGTAACTGAAGTTGGGGTGAACTCACCTAAGCCACTGAAACGGGACATCTTGATTGCAGGGGATGTTGGTTATATCACTGCTAGTATCAAGGATATCCAAGATACCCGGGTGGGGGATACGGTTACTAATGCGGACCACCCAACAGATAAGCCGTTAGCTGGTTACCGCGAAATGAACCCTATGGTATATGCTGGGCTGTACCCAACTGACAACGCTAAATACAATGATTTACGGGAAGCATTGGAGAAATTACAGTTAAACGATGCGGCCTTAGAATTTGAACCGGAAACTTCTCAGGCCCTAGGCTTTGGGTTCCGGTGTGGGTTCTTGGGGTTGCTGCATATGGATGTGATCCAGGAACGTTTGGAAAGAGAATTCAACATGGACTTGATTACCACTGCTCCTTCGGTAACCTACGATGTTGAACTAACCAACGGCGAGCATAAACAAGTATCGAATCCATCAGAAATGCCTGAAGTTTCTGCTATTAGGGAGATCAATGAACCGGTTGTGAAGGCAACTATTATGGTGCCGAACGATTATGTAGGGCCAGTTATGGAACTGTGCCAGCGTAAGCGGGGTGTTTTCGATACGATGGAATACTTAGATGACTCCCGGGTCAATGTGATCTACCATATTCCATTGTCAGAAATTATTTTTGATTTCTTTGATAAGTTGAAGTCTGGAACCCGGGGATATGCTTCGTTGGACTACGAATTGGATGGCTATCGGCCAAGCGATCTGGTCAAGATCGACATTTTACTCAATTCCGACAAAGTGGATGCTTTGAGTTTTATTTCTCACCGGCAATTTGCCCAGGAACGGGCTCGGGTGATCACACGGAAACTCAAGGATATTATTCCGCGGCAAAACTTTGAAATTCCAATCCAAGCAGCGATTGGAGCCAAGATTATTTCACGAACTAATATCAAGGCTTACCGGAAGGATGTTACTGCGCGGATCCATACGGGGGACCCTGACCGGCGGGCCAAGCTTTTAGATAAGCAAAAACGGGGGAAGAAGCGGATGAAGGCTGTGGGGACTGTTGAAGTGCCACAGGCGGCCTTTATGGCAGTTCTCAAGACAGACGAAGAAATTGAAGGACGTTAGTTCGTGATGAACTAACAGAAAGTAAGCGGAAAATAATTTTGTAGCCAGCCGTTGCACTAAGCGCGGATGATAGTTGCGCAAAATGCGACGGTCTTTGCGCGTACTTAGACTAGATTTTTAGTTATTTTCCCTGTTATCTGTGAAACATTATTAGTCAATAAAGATCGAAGCTGGTGAAAAGATGCTGTTTTCTCACCGGCTTTTTGTATAGCTTCGGACCATAATAGAACTTGAAGCTGGGGCTAAATTAGCAATTCGATTAGAAAAAAATTTAGATTTAAAGTGAACGGGGAATTGCACTTTTATAATTGTTGGTTCCATGTTAGAATAACGGAATTAAAAGGAATTATCGGTTTAAGGAGATATACAAATGGATGAACTCCAGAAGATTTGGAAAAGACACCAGCTGGTTGCGCGCGCTTCGACAGCCTTTATTTATGGGATTTTAGTGGCGATTGCCATGAACTTTTTTTGGGACCCGGGGAAGATTTATTCTTCGGGGATCACAGGGTTAGCACAGTTGATTGCAACATTAACCGCCCATACCCCGATTCACCTCTCAGCAGCCCTGATGTTGTTTGTGTTGAATGTTCCTCTTTTTGTCCTATCATGGCGGGCAATTGGCCACCGGTTTACGTTCTTTACTATTTTGGCAGTTGTGTTCTCAAGTATTATGATCAAAACGATTCATCCGGTTACCCTGACTAATGATCCAATCATCTGTGCGATCTTTGGTGGGGCGGTAAACGGCTTTGGGACCGGGACTTGTCTCAAGAATGGGATCTCGACTGGGGGATTGGATATTTTAGGTTTGACCCTACGGAAGCGAACGGGAAAAAGTATTGGGACCATTAATATCATTTTTAATGCTTTTATCGTTTTATCAGCTGGGGCAATGTACGGCTGGCCGCACGCCTTTTATTCGGCTATTGGTTTGATCGTCAACGCTAAGGTAATTGACATGGTTTATACCCAGCAACAAAAGATGCAGGTCATGATTGTCACGACACGGCCCAACAGTGTGATTGACTGTATTCAAAACCATATTCGGCGTGGAATTACCATTGTTCATGGTGCTGAAGGGGCATACCGGCATGACAAGAAGACAATCCTGTTTACGGTTGTTTCACGGTATGAACAATATGAATTAAAAAAGGCAATGCAGGAGTCTGATCCGCATGCCTTTGTAAGTATTACTGAAAATGTCCATATTATGGGACATTTCTATGAACCGGAACCATAGGAGTACATAGTTTTTGCCTCCCGGTATTTTAGGCTCAGCAATAAAAGCCCAGTACGATAATTTATAAAAAATTAGCAAGGGAGTGTCCTACACTATTAGTCAGTCTAATATTTGTAGGGCATTTTTTGTGTGGTGAAAATATTCGGATTAAAGGCATGGCCTGCATGTGGTGCCGTGGTCTGGAAGGTCTCGACCATATGCTGGATGATATAATTGGGATAGAAAAATTAAAAGGAAAATAGCTGATAATAATATTATTTAAACTACCAGATAAATGTTTCATATCGTATAATCTCAACGATTATAAACTGATTCAATGCACCCCTAAATAGGAGGAAAACCATGTTTGGCTTGACTAATGATGAATTAGAATTTTTAAAAAATGCAGTGATAATATAAAAACACTAATAGATAACAAAAATCTTGACGAGTTACAAACTGAGATAGCCTGGTACTTAACAAGCGAAGACTGCATGTATTATGATGAAGATGGAGAAAACTGGTACACTAAAAAAGGTAAATATGTTCAAGATCTATATGATAAAATAATTGATTGGAAATATGATATAAAAAATTAATTACAACAATGTTTTGGCATTCAATCAAAGTTAATTTGGTTGAATGCTATTTTTATACTCCATCAATACGGTCGGAAAATTTCACTTTGGACAACAAACACACGGCAAATAGTAAAATATGTGTTTGTTTCAAAGGATGAACATTGATTTAACAAGGTTTTGTCTTTGCGCCAATATATAAATATGTCGTGTGCGGGCGGAAAAACGAGCATCGCATAAAATTTACAAAGCCAATTTTTGAAAGAAAAAACCACGCAAAAATGCGTGGCAACAATTCTCTTCCTCAAATAGTATTAGTTATCGCCTTTACCGAGCGATTCTAAAATGAGGGTAGCAGTTTCTTCGATTGATTTTTGAGCAGTATTGATCACTAAGCAGCCCAGTTTACGATAAAGCTGGTTAGCATTATTAAGTTCATCACGGACCTGTGCCATGCTGGAATAGTTGGAGTCTGGATCCAAACCGTAAGCAATCATCCGTTCGCGCCGGTATTTGTTGAGCACTTCAGGAGTGGTGGTTAAACCAATAATTTTGGCTGGATCAACCCGGTAAATTTCATCAGGAATGCGGGTTTTAGGTACCAGGGGTAAGTTAGCGACCTTATAGCCAAGGTTAGCCAGGTACAAAGATAACGGGGTCTTGGAAGTCCGTGACACCCCAAGCAAGACGATATCGGCTTTGAGGAAACCAGATGGGTCCTTACCGTCATCGTATTCGACAGCGAACTCCATTGCTTTGATCTTGTCGAAATACTTACTGTTCATGTTGTGGTTGATCCCTGCTTCTTCGATTGGCTCATGGTGGGTCACTTCGGAAAGAGTTTTGATCAGGTTAACCATGGCATCGATGTGGGGCATATTGTGGTCTGCACAGAACTTTAGGGCAAACTCGGCCAATTGGGAGTTGGCAAAAGTATAGACAATAACGGCTTGTTCCCGTTTACCTTTTTTCAAGATCCCTTGGAGCAATGACTCTGTACGTGTCAGTGGGTAGCGTTCGATTTTGAACTCATCATTTGGAAATTGCACAACAGCAGCCTGCACCAATCCGTTACCAGTTACCCCGAGTGAGTCGGAGATAATGTAAATTTTCATAGCGGATTCCCCCTAGAAATATATTGATGAATAATCCACCTAACCCTGCTAGGTTATATGGATTGAGCGTTTTATATCAGTCAGGATATGAAAACGATTTTACAATTTAATAATACCATTCGCACCCCAAAAAGAAAAAAGGTAAATTATTGGTGATGACACCCGGGGGCTCCTGCTGTACAATATGACCAATAATTTGGTGCGAGGTGAGATAGATGCGGCGCATAGGTATCTTTTGGCGGTGGAGTTGTTATTGGCTGACGGGGACTTGGGCCTTGGTAATTATTTTCCTGTATCAAGGATGGTTACGGTTAGATCCGTGGCAGTATGTGTTTACTCCGGTCCAGCTTTACCTGGGGGTCAACTGGCTTTTGTTACCATTTTTTCGCTACTGCCATCCAGGGTGGTTTATTGCCCCTACGGATGATTTCAAATCCAATAAGACCCGGGCTCTGGAGAATTATCACCGTGACTTAGCACAGCATGCGACCCATAAAAAATGGTCTGTCAACGGGACTAACCTCAATCCGTATGAGTATACTTCGCCGTATACGATGGCATATGATAATTCGCTAGCTTGGACATATAGTTTGGCGAAAGCTTTAGTGGTGAGTGGTTTCTTTCTTGTCCTAAGCCCCGTGTTTTATCTACGGGGATATTTAAAAAAGTAAATAAAAAATCGAGGCTGGTGGGAAAGTAGGACTTTCTTCCAGCCTCATTTGGTATTAAGGTAGAAAAACGATTTGGGCAGGCGCAAAGTAAGTCAGGAACTGCTGTTGATCAGCTGGGCCAAGCTGCTGGGGTTGGACCGCCAGTTGGTTTAAGAGGTCGGGGCTTATTTGCTGGCGGAAGTCCCAGTCGGGTTGGGTAGTTACTTGGACTAGATTAGCAGTTGGTTCAGCGATGTTTTCAGGTGCAACAAAGGAATGGGCCTGGTAGTAA
Source organism: Ligilactobacillus saerimneri DSM 16049 (assembly GCF_000423265.1). Taxonomy (GTDB): domain Bacteria; phylum Bacillota; class Bacilli; order Lactobacillales; family Lactobacillaceae; genus Ligilactobacillus; species Ligilactobacillus saerimneri. Next base: position 20,500 of record NZ_AUHQ01000009.1, read on the forward strand.
GCAATAACCGGTGCGAATTGGGGCTGCCAGCTAACATTAAAGTGATGTTGCTGAGCAGTTTTGGCTAGTTGCAGGACTTGGTCAATCTTCCAGGGATTGATCGCAAAGGTTGTGGTGGTTGTAGTGGCTGCTAACAGCTTGGTAAGGTGCTTTTGCCAGCCCCGGTAGGTCATTAGGGGTGTTGGCTCATTACTAAACATGGACTGCCCTAAGAGTAGGTGGCTGATGTTGCTGGCTTTTAACCATTTTTTCCATTTTTTGATGCGCTTATTATGGATTCCTCCTTGGTCAAAACGGAAACAATAGCCAATTTTTTGCTGGTCAGGTCCGGTCAACAAGAGTACCAGGGCCCCGTAGAGTCCGTCTTCATTAGCCTTGGCCGTGATGGTCCACCCATCATGGTAGAGAGGATAGGTGTAGGGGATGATTTTTAGGTGGTGCTTGAGTGGGGGCAGAAGGTCGGTGGCGGCTAGCTTTTGGAGGAGGGTAAACAACTCTTGGGAAATGTACAGGGAGCAAGGCAAGGGCTGGGGATCAAAGAGCACACTATTAGTTGTTAAACTAGTGATGATGATCAACTTAGCTTGGGAGCAGTCAGCGCCCTGTTGGGGATCAAGGATGATCTGCCCAGTCGGAGTGGTGATGGTGGTCCCTTGCGGGGTGGAAAAAATATCAGGAGTGATTGTTTGTTTCATAAGTAAAACCTCGAAAAAATAATTTACTTCTAGTCTACCAAAAATAATTGGGATCGACCTGGAGAAACTAGTAACTACCATGACGATCCTGAAAGTGGTACTTAAGATAATGCTACGCTGTTAATCGCTTCTTTTTTGATGTAATTAATGGTATTAATAGGGATTAGTTATGAATCATATTTGAAAACATCACTGGCTATATTTTTGTAATAATTCCCTTTTTATTACTAGTTAAGCGCTTTAATAAAAAGTATTAAATGCGACGGATATAACTGTTTGTTCTTGTTAATATATATATGTATATATAATTTTTATGTAGAGTTGAGGAAAAAGACATACATAGGGAGAATTTATTATGAAAAAATTAGACAAAAAATTAGTTGCAACTACAGCTTTAGCAGGAACGATGATGGTGGGGGCTCAGGCTGTCCATGCCGATACTGTGAGTGATACCACTACTCCTGTTTCTACAAGCGAAACAACAACTACACAAAAAGCACCAGCAACAGATGTCACTACAGCTAAGCAAGACGTCAAGGACGCTCAGGGTGAAGTTAACCAAGCCCAAACTGAAGCTGACAAGACGCAAGCAGCTCAAGACCAAGCACAAAAGACTACTGATCAAGCGCAAAAAGACGTTGATCAAGCTCAAGCTAAGACAGATGCTGCCCAAAAAGCTAAAGACGAAGCGACACCAGAGAAGATCGCTGAAACTGAAAAAGCGGTTAACGATCAAAAAGATGCAGTTGCCGAAGCAGAAAAGACACAAGGTGACAAGCAAACTACATTAGATCAAAAGAATCAAACTGTTGACCAGGCTAAGAATGATGTCAATGGTGCTCAAGATCAAGTTGACCAAGCGCAAGCAGACGTTAACACTGCTGACCAAGCGGTTAAGGACGCTCAAGCAGTGGTTGATGGAACGCATGCTGACGAAATCCGCCAGAATGCTAAGGATACGACTGACCAAGTTGTCAAAGACAAGCAAGCTGTTCAAGATGCACTGTCAACCAATGCTAAAGCACAACAAGACATGTTGAATGCCAAGGACGCTCAGGCTTCAGCTCAAGAAACGGCTGATACTAAGCAAGTAGCTGCTGACAAGACCCAAGCAACCTTAGACCAAGCTAATAAGGACGTCAAGGACGCTCAAGGCAAGGTTGGTGCAATCAATGACAAGCTAAATAGCATTAACCATATCACTCTCCCTAATAACTATCGTAAGCGTTTCAGTAGTTCCGACAAGATGGAAGATGCCTATGCAATGAATCAATTTAAGCATAGAAAGGCTGACCAAGCGGTCAAAGTTGATCCATACCATCTAACTACTGAACAGCAGAAAGAATTGACATTATGGATCACTGATTTGCTAAATCCTCTCCATGATCAACTAGGTTTCAATAGATTTACTGTTACTGCTGACTCCCTTAACTTTGCCAAGGTAGTGGCCGATAATTCTTGGGACAAATATGATCACGATGAAGCAGCCATCAAGAAAGGGGAAGCTTCAGTTGGTGGTACAGCATACTCTGGAGAAGCATTGGGTGCTTTAGGCGTGGGTTCATATACTTTCAATCCTAGTCAAAAAGAATTTACTTTAGATGAGATCAAAGAAGCTATTTGGAACAACATGATGATGATGCTCTTTGATGATGGTCATTCTAATTGGGGTCACGCAGCCTTGTTGACAGGTATTGCTAAGCGAGATTTTGCTGGTGATCAAGCGCCAAGTAACTTTGGTTTTGCAATTGATCAGTACAGTGGCCTCCACTTTGAAAACTATTCTCCAATGAACGATGATCACAGTGAAGTATTCACTTCACCTAACGGTGAAGATGCACTACGGCAAGAATTAGCAACTGCTACCCAAGACTTAACAGCTAAGCAGAGGGTGGCTAACGATGCTAAGACGGCCAATGATCAAGCGCAAAGCGAATTACAAGCTGCTAAGACAGCTTTAAACACAGCTACCCAGGACTTAGCAACGAAGCAAGCTACGGCTAATAAGACTCAACAAGCATTGAGTGATGCTTCTGATAAGTTAGCTAAGGATCAAGAAGCTGCCCAAAAGGCACAAGCTCTCTTAGATCAGTTAAACCAAGACTTACCAACTAAGTTGGCTAACTTACAAAAGGCTAAGGATAACTTAGCTACCAAGCAAACGGTTTTAACCGAAGCACAGAATAATCTGGCTGCTAAGCAAGAAGTGCTCAAGCAAGCGCAAGCGGAAGCCGCTCAAGCTAGTGCTGACTTAGCTAGCGCTAAGCAAGCTGTGTCTGACGCTAAGCAAAAGTTAACTGATCTCCAAACGAAGTTGGCCAACTTACAAAATGCAGACGCTAATTTGGATCAAGCTAAAGCTGAATTGGCTCAAGCCCAAAAGGACTTAGAAGTTGCTGAAGCTAACTTAGCTACTGCACAAACAGCAAATGGCCAAGCACAAGCCGTGCTTCAGGACAAGCAAGCTAAGCTCAAGGCTGCGCAAGACAACTTGGATAAGCTTAAAGACCAAGAAGCTATTGAACAAGCGCTCAAGGAAGCAGAACAAAAGGCTAAAGAAGCTCAACAAAAGCAAGCTGAAAAGAACACTTACTATCAAGTAGCTGGAAAGGTGTTCAATGCTAAAGGTGAGTTAGTCAACGGAGTAACTGTTAAAGACGGACATGTCTATAATCAGAAAGGTGAATTAATTGGTACGGTTGCTAAAGAAGTAGCTACGCGAACAGCACAACAAGCAATTAATAAACAAATTCCACAACTATCTGATGATAGCAATAACATGAGCACAACTGGTGCAGTCTTAGTTGCCTTAGGTGGTGTTCTGGGCATGTTCGGTTTGACAACGAAGCGTCGCCGGAATTAAATTAGATAAAACAAGTAGTCATGTTAAAATTACCAACGAATGGTAGATGAAACCGCTTGAGGAGTGCTATGTGACTCAGGTCGGGAAAGACAGATCTCTCAGAAATGAGGGGTCTGATTTTTTTTGGTGACGATGATATTATCTTTGTGTCTACCGTGAATACAGTACATACTAGAATTAAGGAAGGAAGTGCTCAAGCATGGATACAGTAAAAGCTAGAAAACAAGGAAATTCAATCGTCTTGACCGTGCCTAAGCTATTTGATGTAACTAGAGGAACAGAATATACAGTATCGCAACAACCCGATGGAAGTATTTTATACACACCAAAAAATGGCTATGATATTTGGGCAGACGCTAAGTTAGACAATTTTGACTACGAGAAAGAACTACAAGAGGAGTATCGTGATTTAGAGTACAATCCACGGGAAGTTAAGCCAGTAGGAAGGGAACTGCCAAATGATTGAGATTCATCAAGGAGATATTATTGTAGTTGACGCTGAACCACATGCCGGATATGATCCCAAACAGGGCAATATCCGCCGGCATTTTCTAGTGGTCAGCCGTTATGAATACAATCGGCGGGCCCGTTTAGTTTGCGGTTTAGCAATTACCCATAATCATGTTGAGTCGCCATTTCGCTTTCCGATTGTTGATTTTGAGAGTGGAACAAATGGTGATGCGTTACTATTGCAACTTTTGACTTATGATTTTGTAGCTAGAAATGGGAAAGTTATCGGTCATTTACATGATAAGGGACAATTATCAAGGATTATTGATCAGGTTGGTAATATTTTTGCTAAGGAAAGTTATCGTGGTTAATGAGTGACCGGAAAATGTAGTTTGGAGGATACGGGCTACCAAAACAGCCACTATTCGCCTTGAAAGAGGCACTCTGGAACTCATTCATAAATAAGCAAAATTAGCTGGGGTAACTTCAACAGACTTTATGCGTCAAGCTGTATTGGAAAAGCTGGAAGATAGTTTAGAGTATCAAGATGTGGCTAAAAGCATCCGTAATTTCGGTGGAAGAACAATCTCTCGTGAGGAAGTTAAACGCCATGCTAGTTGGGATGGTAATTAGTAACTTAATTGAGCGTGTTTTTCCAGGATTAGCGTAATTTTTATATTGCAATTGAGGAATGCTTGCCATATAATGAATAATGTTATGGGTTAAGTTCCAAATGTAGATGAGGTGCTTACTATGGATAAAGTTAAACTTTCACCTAAAGCTATTGTTAGCAAACGGTTTAAGTCAAAAGTGCGCGGGTATGATCCTGCCGAAGTTGACGAATTTTTAGACATTGTGATTCAGGATTATGGATTGTATGCTAAGAATACTCAGCAATTAGAGATGGAAAATGATCGTTTGCGGAGCAAGGTTGATGAGTTAACCAAGCAAGTTGCTGTTGGAAAGTCAGGACAAGCATCTAGACCTGCTAATAACATGACCAATATGGATATTTTAAAGCGTTTATCTAATTTGGAGCGACATGTGTTTGGTACGCAACTCAACAATGATGACGATCAAAGTAATCGTTTTTAATTTAAGTTAATATTATGTGTAATTTTCTGGTAATCGCGGGCTATTTTTATAGTCTGAGGAAAGTCCAAGCTTGCACAGGCTGCGATGCCTGTAGTGATCGTACTTGCTGAAAAAATAAGGCAAGGCACCATTATGGTGACGGCAGACAAAAGGGCTAAGGTTTTTACTATGCTTAAGTAGTCTTGAAAAGTGCCACAGAGACGAGGAGGAATGGAAACATTCCTAAGTGGAACGAGGTAAACCCTGCGAGCAGGTAACCCAAACTTTGGTAGGGGCGCTTCATGACGGAAATGAACTAATCATGGGGGCGAATATCCTAGTGGTATTCGGAGATAGATGATTACCACCGATTCTAGCTTCCTGGGCTGGATGACGTACGGAACGTGGCTTATAGAGGATTACATAACAGGGAACTAGGATTGTAGGTTACTATCATCCTAGTTTTTTTATTTTTGAGAAACAATTCAAGGAGAATAAGATGAAAACATATAATTTGATTGCAACCGCAGCTGCGGGGATTGAATCAATCGTTGGCAATGAGTTACGCCACTTGGGCTATGATGTCCAGGTTGAGAACAGTCGTGTTCGTTACCACGGCACAATTGAAGACATTATTTGGACCAACCTGTGGCTTCGGACTGCTGACCGGGTCAAAATAGTGGTAGCAGAGTTTGAAGCCCGCTCGTTTGAAGAACTATTCAATAAAACCGAACGCGTAGCATGGGAAGACTATTTGCCAATGGATGCTGCTTTTCCAGTTGAAGGAACGTCACAAAAATCTATTTTGCACCATGTGCCATCAGTTCAATCAATCGTAAAAAAGGCAATTGTAGCGAAATTAAGTGCAGTTTACCACCGGCGGACCCGTTTTCCAGAAACAGGAGCTAAATACCCGCTTGAAGTCAGCATCAATAAAAACCACGTGATGTTGACCTTAGACACTTCTGGAACCAGCTTATTTAAACGGGGCTATCGGGTAGCGAAGGGGGAAGCTCCCCTGAAAGAAAACATGGCGGCAGCCCTAATTTTATTGGCACACTGGTACCCAGAACGGCCATTTGTTGATCCGGTATGTGGTTCAGGAACATTGCCAATTGAAGCAGCGATGATTGGACGTAACATTGCCCCAGGCTTTAACCGGGACTTTATCTGTGAAACATGGGATTGGATTCCAGCAAATATTAGCGAAAAAATGCGGGCTAAGGCCGATGAATTGGCCGACTATGACCGGACGTTGGATATAACTGGTTATGATATTGATGGGCGCATGATTGAAATTGCCCGGCAAAACGCAGCTGAAGTGGGTTTAGCTGATGATATCACCTTCAAACAGATGGCAGCTAAGGATTTTAAGACCGACAAGACTTATGGAACAATTGTTGCCAATCCACCATATGGGGAACGGTTAAGTGACCAAGAGCAAGTTCGCCAGCTCTACCACCAAATGGGGACAACGTATAGACCATTGAAGACCTGGGGCAAATACATTTTGACTAGTGACCTGGAATTTGAGAAGTTCTATGGCCAAAAAGCTGACAAGCGCCGCAAGCTCTATAATGGTTCACTACGGACTGACTTGTTCCAGTACTGGGCACCTCGAAAGCAAAAATAGTTTTATCAAGCGAAATGGGACTGCGAGCGGAGTTTAATTTGTTAAATTATTGATTAATACTCTTGTTTGATTACAGAATTCCGTTAAAATTAATACATGAAAACTTTGGATAGAGGAATTGAGTAATGCAAAGACAAAAAAGAAATAGGATATACCGTCTTACTGGGACAATCACCCTGGTTGTAGTGATTGCTTTGGTAGTTGTAGGGTGGATATTTTATATGCGGGCGCAGGCGCCAGTACGGGAAGCCCGCAGTGAAGCGGTTGCCTTGGCCAAGAAGAAAACGGCTCTGGTACACCCCCAAGATTTTTATTGGTTCAACCGCAAGGCAACGTACTACACTGTCGCAGGAACTGATAAAAAAGGCCGCCACATGTATGTCATCATCTCTCCTAAAGGGCAGATTTTAGTTACTAATGCCAAGGATGGAATCAGTGCGAGTCGGGCTCAAGCCATCGTGAAAAAAGACCGCCAAGCGCGGGCTATCAAGCATGTCGCCCTGGGAGTATACGACAAAAAGATCGCCTGGGAAGTAACATATACCAACAAAAATGGTCGCCTGGCATACGACTTGCTAACGTTTAAAAATGGTAGTTTAATTAAATCAATTCAAAATATTTAAAAAGAGGTAATTGGTATGGGAATTAACATTACTGACAAGATCAACGCTATCGCACCATCAGCCACCCTGGCTTTGTCAACCAAAGCTAAGGAGATGCAGGCGCAAGGAATTGACGTGATAAATTTATCAATCGGTGAACCTGATTTCAATACACCTGAGCACATTAAGCAAGCAGCTATTGCGGCTATCACTGCTGGTAAGTCGGACTTTTACACACCGGCTTTGGGAATCAAAGAACTCCGGTCAGCAATCGCCACTAAGGTGACCAAGATGTTAGGAGTTCCAACTTCAGCTGACCAAGTAGCCGTCACAGCAGGGGGGAAGTTTTCCCTTTATGCCGTAACTCAAGCGGTAATTAGCGCTGGTGATGAAGTGCTAATTCCTTTGCCATACTGGGTGAGCTATGGCGAACAAGTAAAATTAGCTGCAGGAAAGCCTGTGTTCGTTCGTCCAACTGCTGCCACCGGTCGGGTTAGTGTGGCGGACTTAGAGGCTAACCGGACTGACCGGACCAAGCTGCTGATCATCAATAGTCCCCAAAACCCAGCTGGATTAGTTTATACTCGGGAAGAGTTGCAAGCGATTGGTGACTGGGCCGTTGAACATGATATTGTGATTATTGCTGACGATATGTACAGTGAGTTGATTTACAATGGCAACCAATTCACATCCATTTGGCAACTTTCAGCGGCTATTCGTGAACAAACTATTTTAGTCAGTGGTTTTTCCAAGACTTATGCGATGACTGGCTGGCGGGTGGGGTACACCGTTGCGCCCCAGTGGTTCATCAAGAAACTAGGGAGCTTTATCGGGCATACTACCAGCAATATTGCAGCAGTTAGTCAATATGCAGCCTTAGCAGCCGCTACTGGACCACAAACCTGCGTGGAAGAAATGCGCCTTCAGTACGAGCAACGGCTCAATACTATTTATCCGTTGTTAAGTGCGATCCCTGGGGTAGATCTCCGAAAGCCCGCCGGTGCATTTTATATGTTCCCTAATGTCAAAAAGACCGCCACAATGTGTGGTTATTCGACCGTGAGTGATTTCTGTACGGCATTGCTCGAACAAGCCCACGTAGCAGTTGTTCCTGGGGTTGCCTTCGGGATGGATGAACATATTCGCTTGAGCTATGCAACTAGCATGGAAAACCTCATGGAAGCAGTTAAACGTTTAGATAAATTTGTTCAGCAACACCTACAATAGAAAGTAATAAACACGTTCAGTGACGATGCTGGGCGTGTTTATTTATTTTATCCAAAAACAATAATAGAATGTTACTTTAACTATAATGTAAAAAAACATGTTTACAGCAGGGTTTAGGTTGACGTAATTTCTCTAAGAGTCGATACTTAATTAAGAGAGAGTAGTAAAGGAATGAAGCAAATGGATGCGCAATTAAGACAATATTTAGCAGCAGGGACAGTCACAGTTTCCCGCTTACTAGTCAATAATTATCGCAAAATAGGGTTAAGTGAAACGGAATTAGTCCTCTTTTTGCAGCTCCAAGAACAATTTCAATTTGGACAACAAGAAGTTGATATCGATAAGATCGCGCAAAATATGGAAATCCCCTCAGAAAAAGTCTTTACGTTGTTATACGGAATGGTGGAAAAAAAGTTGTTAACTATCGCACCAGTTGAAGATGCAGAGGGAAAAAAGCATGATCAATATGATTTTAGTCAGCTATATACCGAACTATTTAAGGTGCTTACGGCAGCTGAACGTCCGGAACTAACGACTGTCAAAGATGACCGCCGTTTATCAAAAGTCGATGTCTTTAACCGGTTTGAAGTTGAATTTGGCCGTGATTTTAGCCCAATGGAGATTCAAACTATTGATGGGTGGTTGACAGAAGACCACTATCAACCCGACTTGATTTTGGCGGCTTTGAAGGAAGCGGTCATTAATAGTGCCTTGAGCTTACGCTATATTGACCAAATTTTAATGAATTGGGAAAAGAAAAATATCAAAACTGCTAAAGCGGCGGCTGACTATCTTAAAAAGAGGCACCAAGCGCAAAGCTTTGCGCAGCCAGCATCGCCACAAAACAGTGCAGAAAAACTGCCACCAATTCCACTAATCCACTGGTCAGATGATCAAGGTGATAAAAATGCTAAGTAAAGATCAAATTGAATTAGCTATTGCGACCATGCGGGAGAAGTATCCCCAAGCTCGGACATCGTTGGTTGCCGATACAGATTTTCACTTTCTCCTCGCTGTGATTTTGAGTGCCCAGGCAACAGATAAGTCGGTAAACTTAGTTACTCCGGCCTTATTTGCCCGTTTTCCTACGCCCAATGACTTAGCCCAGGTCACAGCGACTGATGTCGAACCATACATCAAGACAATCGGTTTATACCGAAACAAGGCCCGGTACCTAGTGGCTTGTGCGCAAAAACTGGTTACTGACTACGGAGGAGTAGTGCCGGCACAGCGAGAGGAGCTAGTAAAGTTGCCCGGTGTAGGGCGGAAAACCGCAAATGTAGTCTTATCTGAACGGTTTGGTGTCCCGGCATTTGCGGTTGATACCCACGTTAGTCGGATTGCCAAACGCCTGCAGATCGTTGCAGCAGACGCTTCAGTGACCCAGATAGAAAGAAAATTTATGGATAGCCTGCCCCCAGAAAAGTGGCTTGATGCGCACCATGCGTTGATCTTTTGGGGACGGTACTGGTGTACTGCACGACAGCCACACTGTGCAACTTGTCCCTTGCTCAATATTTGCGCGTATGGGCAAGAACAAGCGAAATAATACAGTTAGCAGGCTTAAATACCTAGTTCAGCAAAGTTAATGTAGCCAAAGAAAACCCCCATAATTGGATTTGATCCAACTATGGGGGTTTATTTTATGCTAGTTTAGCAATTTGCTGATGAGCATCATGAGTGGCCGTTATTCCCATTGTTGCTGGGGGTAGTCGGCGGAGTTGAATTTGATGCCGGGGTAGAACTACTGCTGGACTGGGTACTTGAAGCAGTAGTAGCTGCTGAAGATGATGACGAACTCGAGCTATCTGATGAACTCGAACTGCTATCATCAGATGAACTAGAGGACTTGTCAGAGCTTGATGAACTCGATGAACTGGAGGATTCTTTCTTCTTATCATCGTTATCAATAGATAAGACAGGTCCTGATCCAGCCAAGTACAATTCGCGGTTACCGCGAACGTATTTAACATAAACATCACTCGGCTTAGTCCAGTCCGTGCTTTCTTTGTCTTGCATCATATAAGCCATCATCTGCTGGTAGAATTGACTAGCAAGTCGCGACGCAGAAGGGCTGAGATAATTTCCTGGTTCATATGGATGATCATACCCAGTCCAAATGGACATCGAGTACTGTTTAGTATAGCCATTAAACCATGAATCCATATCAGCACTAGCAGGGAATTGGCTTGCAACATCATCTGGGTAAGCGTTAGTCCCCGTTTTACCGGCTTGGTAGATTCCGGCAATCCGGGCACCAGTCCCGGTCCCTTTGGTGATAACTTGCTTAAGCATGTCTGTGATCATGTAAGCTGTGGAACTCTTCATTGCCCGTGTTCCGGAACTAGAATAATTCTTAACATCACCATCAGCAGTAACAATTGTTCTAATGTAAGAAGGCTTGTAGTATGTTCCTCCGTTAGCAAAAGCAGCGTAGGCAGCAGCATTTTGCAACGTAGAGGAAGGCATCCCAATCCCGTTTTGGAATTCCAGATCTTTTTTATAAGAAAAACCAAGTTTCTGAATAAAATCTTGAGATCGGGTGATCCCGACTGATTGCAAAGCTCTAATAGCCGGGATATTACGGGATTCGATCAATGCTTGGCGCATAGTCATCTTCCCTTTATAAGAGTGATCAAAGTCGTTCAGCTGGATATTAGTTCCTGGGTAAACGTACTTGCTATCATCCAAAACATGGTATGTTGCCCAGTCAAGGTATTCGATAGCTGGTCCATAATCCATCAGCGGTTTTGCAGTCGAACCATTAGTTCGATCCGTCTGGACAGCCCGGTTCAAACCATAAGTTACATTACCGGTCTTTCGTCCCCCCAGCATAGCAATAACCGCACCGTTACGTGGGTTGACAACCGTTGCTGCGATTTGGAACTTGTTATCTGGGAAAATGAAGCTCGTATCATCATTAGCTAAATTATAGAGCTTCTTTTGGTAGTCCATATTGAGGTTAGTATAAATCCGTAAACTTCCTGAGTATGGATCATATCCCTTAGCCTTAGCATCAGCAATAACTTGTTTGAGGTAAGGATCGGCGATCTTTGCCTTTTTAGAAACCTGCGATGCAGGGCGTTGTTTCTTCAAGCCATAGGTAATACTTTCCTGCTTGGCTTGGGCAGCTTGCGTGGCAGTGATCTTGCCATTGTTCGCCATTGCGTCGAGGACTTCATTCCGCCGTTGGGTAGCCAGCTGCTTGTTGGAGTATGGGTTATAGTCAGTTGGTGCATTAGGGATACCAGCGATCAGGGCTGTTTGAGCTAAATCGAGATTCTTCAAGCTCTTACCATAGTAATAGCGCGAAGCTGTCTGCATCCCGTAACATCCGTTCCCCATAAAGACCTTGTTGACATAGAATGTCAAGATTTGATCTTTGTCATACATACGATCAAGTTGCAAAGCTAGCCAAGCTTCTTGAGCTTTCCGCTTTAATGTTTGATCAGACCGCTTAGTTGAGAAGTATGATAACTTGATCAGCTGTTGTTCTAACGTACTACCACCTTGAAGACCATTGGAACCCCCAGTGAGGTTGGCCCAGGCAGCTCCAGCAATTCGGAAAGGATCAACCCCGTGGCTCTTGTAGAAGCGTTTGTCTTCGATAGAAACCACAGCGCTTTTAAGTTGTTGTGGGATCTCATTACTATGCGCATAATCCCGATTTTCCGTACCTAGTGAAGTGATCTTGTGATTGCTAGCGTCATAAATAACAGTTGAACCCGAACTTTCAAGACGGGTTGCAGTTAAACGGGGAGCTTGTGATGCGTAAACAAAGAACAATGTCGCTCCTCCGACTACTATTAAAAGTATGAAAGCTAAAACACCTAGGATTATCTTTTTAGCGAGGCTCTTATTTGTTGGTTTTTTTGCGCCCCGTCGGCCTTTTTCCTCTTCGTGTCGCCGTGCAACACGCGAATATTTAGGATCGTTATCTGCCATATTGATTAAATCTCCTTATTATTATTGGATCGTTGCCATAAATTTATCCACTGCATCCAGGTAGGGCACCGTAGGGTTGATATGATATTGAATCGCATATCCTGCCTGGATAATGGCTTGCTTAGGGATAGATTTTCTACCTGTGGCTTGTTGTTGCCAATAGTCAAATAAAACCCGCGCTGGAAGTAAGAAAATCTCTTGAGTTTGCGTGAATTTAATTATAGTGAAACAAATCCCCCCCTGGGCCACACATGCCCGCATGTGCTGCACTTGGTGTTCGTGAAAGTTTTTTAGCGGAAATGAAGTCTTGTTTTTGGTCTCTTTGGCTTCAAAGTCAATATACTTTCCTTTATATACACCATTGTAATCGGTCGTCGATGGCGTCTTAAAATATGCCTCTTTGATTACTGCTGCGCTTCGCTTGGGGTAATTAACATCAACTATTTGGACGGGTATTGGTTTTTTATGGACAACAGCAATGCCGTGAGTCAGGTAGTATTGATTACTAGCGTTGATCTCTTGTTCAAGTGACATCCCCCGGTTACCATAAATAACTTGTGATGAAACTGATTTTTTCTTTGCGGAATGATCAGACTCATGAAAGAGCCTTCCGCCAGGATATCGGATTGCCACTCGCATCCCTCCCTATCGATTGGAATTATACCACAATCAACCGTGAGAACGCCTAAATTGTTTTAGTTGCGCGCACTGTGCTAGTGTTTGCAAAATTCGCTTGCTTAGAAAGACTTTTATAAAAGTTGATTTTTGTTATGATGAGAACGATGTTTTTGAAATGTAATAATTAATAATATTCAAAGGAGGAACCTTGATGCGGTTATGGATTACTGGTTATCGAAGTTATGAGCTGGGAGTCTTTCAGGAAAAAGACGAAAAAATTGAGGTGATTAAATATGTTTTGCGCAACGCTCTGGCTGATCAGTTAGATGAGGGCTTGGAATGGGTTCTTACAGGGGGACAGTTAGGAGTTGAACAGTGGGCTGTCGAAACTGCCTTAGCAATGAAAAAAGAATATTCGGAGTTAAAAGTGGCCTTGATGGAACCATTTTTAGATTTTGGGAATAGGTGGCAGGAGAATAAGCAACTCCACCTGGCAGATTTACGGCGTCAAGTGGACTTCAATGAAGCAGTAGTTCAGGCTCCCTATAATAATCCCCAGCAACTACGGCAGTACCAGCAATTTATGGTGGAGCATACTGATCGGTGCCTGCTGATTTATGATCCCCAGTATCCGGGCAAATCGCAGTATGATTTTAAGTATGTCAAACGTTACATTGAACAGGAAAAGACGGACTATCAACTGACTCTCATAAGTATGGACGAGCTGCAAGATCAGGCCAACGAGTATCTGGAATTTGGGCGCCAGCGCGAAGAAAACTAACATATAATTGAGGGGGCATGCTTGACAAAAGACGGGTAAATCCATACGATATATATCGATTTGAACATTGATTAAAATTATTAAAGAAAGAAAAGGAGTTGGGTTAATGCCAACGACCCAAAAGAAACGTAAAAAACCTCGGAAGAATCTAGTTATTGTCGAATCACCTTCCAAAGCTAAGACGATCGGCAAGTATCTAGGTTCACACTACAAAGTAATGGCTAGTTTAGGCCATATTCGCGACCTTCCTAAGAGCAAGATGGGGGTCGATATTGAAAATGATTACGAACCACATTATATCTCTATTCGTGGCAAGGGCGACGTAATTAAAGAGCTACGCAAGGAAGCCAAAAAGGCAGCCCATGTATACTTGGCATCTGACCCGGACCGTGAAGGGGAAGCTATCGCTTGGCACTTGTCTTATCTTTTAGGATTGGATCCAAACGGAAAAAACCGGGTTGTCTTTAACGAAATTACGAAAGACACCGTTAAAAATGCCTTTAAGAATCCCCGTTCAATTGATATGAATTTGGTTGATGCCCAACAAGCACGGCGGGTTTTAGACCGCTTGGTAGGTTATTCTATCTCGCCATTACTATGGGCTAAAATCAAAAAAGGCCTGTCAGCTGGGCGGGTGCAATCTATCGCTTTAAACTTGATTATCAAGCGGGAACGCGAAATCAAAGAATTTAAACCAGAAGAATACTGGAAGATTGATAGTGAGTTTAAGAAGGGTAAAACTAAGTTTGCAGCCGATTATCATGATCTGGATGGTGCTCTGAAGAAACTTCACGCCAATGAGGATGTTCAAACAGTTTTACAACGGATTGATAAGCAACAACCATTTACCGTTGCCACCGTCAAACGCAAGGAACGCAAGCGACAAGCTCCCTTACCGTTTACTACTTCCACCATGCAACAAGCGGCTAACAATATCTTGAAGTTTAGAACAGCCAAAACGATGATGGTTGCCCAACAGCTGTATGAAGGTATCAATATCGGGTCCGGAACAGTAGGGTTGATTACTTATATGCGGACGGATTCAACACGGATTGCCTCTGTGGCTAAGCATGAGGCGGCCACCTATATTCATGAAAACTTAGGGGCAAAATATGCAGCTAATAGTCCACGCAAAGGGAAGTTACCTGAAGGGGCTCAGGATGCCCACGAAGCTATTCGGCCTTCTTCAGTGATGCGGACACCACAGGAACTTGAAAAGTACCTAAGCAAAGACCAGATGAAGCTTTATTCATTGATATGGTCGCGTTTTGTTGCTTCACAGATGACGCCAGCGGTCTACGATACGATGACGGTTGATATTACTCAAAATGGCGTTACTTTCCGGGCTAATGGGTCAAAACTCAAGTTTCCGGGCTTTAGTAAGGTATACACTGTTTCAAAGCACAAAGATAATATTCTCCCTGAACTCAATGAAGGCGACGAAGTAGAGTTGGTTAAAACTAGTCCCAACCAATTGTTCACAACGCCACCAGCCCGCTATACTGAAGCAACGTTGATTAAAACATTGGAAAGCAATGGGGTTGGGCGTCCTTCAACTTATGCACCAACTTTGAGCACTATTCAAAAACGTTATTATGTGCGGTTAGTTACCCGTAAGTTTGAACCAACTGAATTAGGGGAAATTGTCAATAAAATGATCGAAGATTGTTTCCCTGATATCTTGAATGTTGCGTTTACAGCTGACTTGGAAAGCAAGTTAGATGAAATTGAAGATGGTAAACAAGAGTGGATTAAAGTTATTGATAGCTTCTACCAACCGTTTGCTAAGGAAGTCGCAACAGCAGAGAAAAAGCTCGAAAAGGTTAAGATTAAAGATGAGCCAGCCCACATTGATTGCGACATTTGTGGTGCACCGATGGTAATTAAATTAGGCCGTTTTGGAAAGTTCTATGCTTGCAGTCGGTTCCCAGACTGTCGGAATACTAAGCCAATTATTAAAAAGATTGGAATTACTTGTCCAAAATGTCATAAAGGCGACGTTGTTGAACGCAAGTCCAAGAAGAACCGGACTTTCTATGGTTGTTCGCGCTATCCTGACTGTGACTTTGTTTCATGGGATAAGCCAGTTGGACGCGACTGTCCACGGTGTCAGCATTTCTTGATCTACAAAAAGACCAAGAAAGGAATGCAAGTTAAATGTCCTAATGGTGACTACGAAGAAGCATTGCAGGAAAATTAAATAATGTCTAAAAACATGGAAGTGAAGCCACTCCATGTTTTTTAATTTGTAATCTGGATATGTTATAATTGTTTGCGAACAAACGTTTGTTAAGTGGTGTTTAAAAAAGTTAAAAGGGCTTATTATTTTCTTGACTAACCTTGACCAAAGTTAGAAAATGACTAGAAAGTGGGTGAATTCATGGAAAAAGAGTGGCTTAATGAATTTAAACGTTATCTATTGGTTGAGCGCCAATACTCAGACAATACTGCTACGGCTTATCTGAAGGATATTAAACACTTCAGTGATTTTTTGCAGGCTAATGGTGGTAGTAGTTCTTTTGCTAATGTTGGTAAATTTGATGTCCATGTTTATATGAGTTATTTATATGACCAGCATTATCGAATAACGACCGTTTCACGAATGGTATCAAGTTTACGGTCCTTTTACCATTTTCTGGACAAAAACGGCTATTGCCAGGATAATCCGTTTGCTTATGTCCAATTGAAGCGCCAACCACGGAGTCTGCCACGTTTCTTTTATATGCAAGAGATGCAGGCACTTTTCGATGCTACTACTGGGGATGATCCAGTATTGACTCGCGACCGTGCTTTGTTAGAAACCTTGTATGGGACTGGGATGCGGGTCAGTGAGTGTACTGGTCTGACCCTGGCAGCAATTGACTTTAATACTCATTCTATGCTGTTGCATGGGAAAGGAAACAAAGAGCGGTATGTTCCCTTTGGTAGTTATTGTGCGGAGGCATTGCAGAAGTATTTTCAAACTTACCGTGCACCAGTGATGCAGAAGTATCACAAGGAACATGACTATGTTTTCATCAACCACTATGGGGATCCAATAACAGCTGCAGGAGTAACATATGTTTTGCAGAAGA
Source organism: Ligilactobacillus saerimneri DSM 16049 (assembly GCF_000423265.1). GTDB lineage: Bacteria > Bacillota > Bacilli > Lactobacillales > Lactobacillaceae > Ligilactobacillus > Ligilactobacillus saerimneri. The sequence continues at coordinate 37,462 of NZ_AUHQ01000009.1, forward strand.
TTATTGAACGTAGTTCGTTGACAACAAGTATTCACCCCCACGAACTGCGTCACACTTTTGCAACCCATATGATGAACAACGGGGCTGATTTGCGTAGTGTGCAGGAGTTACTGGGTCACAGTAGCTTATCGACTACCCAGATATATACCCACATCACAACTGAACACTTGCAACGTGATTATCAAAAATATTTTAAACGAAAGTAACCAGAAAGGGGAATATATATGAGCGTATCATTTCATGCAACCACTATTTGTGCGGTAAAGCATGCCGGACATACGGCTATGGCTGGAGACGGTCAAGTAACGATGGGTGAAAAAGTAATTATGAAGGGGACCGCCAAAAAGGTTAGACGGATTTACAATGGCAATGTAGTAGTAGGTTTTGCCGGTAGCGTTGCTGACGCTTTTAATTTAGAAGAACGTTTTGAAAAAAAGCTGAATGAGTATAGTGGTAACCTCCAACGGGCTGCGGTCGAGTTAGCTCAAGAATGGCGAAGTGACCAAACATTACAGAAGCTAGAAGCATTATTAATTGTAATGGATAAAGATAACTTACTGTTGGTTTCTGGATCAGGTGAAGTTATCGAACCAGACGATGGGATTTTGGCCATTGGATCAGGTGGCAATTACGCTTTAGCAGCCGCTAAAGCCATGGTCCGCCATGCTGCTACTATGTCCGCCGAAGACATTGCTCGAGAAGCTATTGGGATAGCAGGCGATATTGATATCTTCACTAACCACAACATTATTAGTGAGACGCTATAAACAGACAAAGGATGGGATACGATGAATCCAATTGATAAAACGCCAAAGCAAATTGTTGCTGAATTAGATCAGTTTATTGTTGGACAAACAGCAGCTAAAAAAGCCATTGCCGTGGCCTTACGCAACCGATATCGGCGGTTACAGTTAGCTAAAGACTTGCAGGACGAGATCACACCCAAGAACCTTTTGATGATTGGACCTACTGGGGTAGGGAAGACAGAAATTGCACGTCGCTTAGCTAAAATTGTTAATGCACCGTTTGTTAAGGTGGAAGCAACTAAGTTTACTGAAGTAGGCTATGTGGGCCGGGATGTTGAATCAATGGTTAGGGACTTGGTTGAAGTTGCATACGGGTTGGTTGAGAAGTCTATGTATAAGGAAGTTCGGGGGCAAGCTCTCAAGAAAGCCAATAACCGCCTAGTCAAGCTTTTGGTTCCGGCACAAAAGCAAAATGCAAATAGTAATTCAACCAATGATTTCTTCAAGATGATGCAAGAAATGCAGCAAAGTATCCAGAATGGACAAAATCCCTGGATGGGAGCAAAAAATCAAGAAGATGAAGGAACTGTAACGGATGAAATCAAGAATCAACGAATGTCCGTGGCTGAGCAGTTACGAAATGGCTTACTAGAACAGCAAGAAGTGACACTATTGGTTGATGATCCTAGTCAAAAGTTTAAAAATGAAGCTGGAATGCTAGGACAGATGGGGATAGATTTGTCCGATACTTTGGGCGCTATGATGCCCCAAAAGAAAGTTGAACGGACTATGACAGTAGCTGAAGCCCGCGAATATTTAATCCGAGAAGAGTCAGCTAAATTAGTCAACAGTGCCGATTTGGCGGATGCAGCTATCAAGAAAGCTGAAAATACAGGCATTATTTTTATCGATGAAATTGATAAGATCACTTCTAAGAACAGTAATAATAACGGAAGTGTCTCCCGCGAAGGGGTTCAACGAGACATTTTGCCGATTGTGGAAGGATCACAGATCAAGACAAAGTATGGGCTGGTTAATACCGACCATATCTTATTTATTGCTTCAGGGGCTTTCCATGAATCTAAACCAAGTGATTTGATCGCAGAATTGCAAGGGCGGTTCCCAATTCGGGTTGAATTAGATGATTTGACTGAAGAAGATTTCGTAAAGATTCTTACAGAACCAAATAACGCATTGATTAAGCAATATATAGCTATGATTGGCACAGATAACATCAAAGTGACGTTTACTATCGAGTCAATCCACAAGATGGCACAAATTGCCTACCAAGTAAATCACGAAACTGAAAATATCGGTGCCCGGCGTTTGCATACGATTCTTGAAAAATTATTAGAAGATATTCTGTATGAGGGACCAGATATGGAAATGGGCGAGATTACGGTAACTGAAGCATATGTTACTGAGAAGATCGGCAATATTGTTAAAGACAAGGATCTTAGCCGCTATATTTTATAAACATTACAGAGTCAGCCGGAGGGGTTGGCTCTTTTTGTATACACAGGTTGGTCTTATTTTAAACTAAATTCATAATAAAAAGTTACTTTAACCTATAACAAAATATATTAAGACACAGGGAATTTCCTGCCTTCCTACTAATATTGCTGGTAACCTCGTTCATTTTAGTTTATAGTAGATTCGAATAGGCAAATAGCTATCACTATTGTAAGGAGAGATTTCCGTGTTTGATAAAATTGATGAATTAAGCGTTAATGCTATTAGAACACTTAGTATCGATGCAATTCAAAAGGCTAACTCTGGTCACCCGGGGTTACCATTAGGGGCTGCCCCTATGGCTTATGTCCTCTGGGCTAAGCAAATGAATATTAATCCTGCAACCCATCTGAATTGGGTTAACCGCGACCGTTTTATCCTGTCTGCTGGTCACGGTTCATCTATGCTTTATAGTTTGTTACACCTGGCTGGCTATGAAGTTTCAATTGATGATCTCAAGAATTTCAGACAATGGCAAAGCAAGACCCCTGGTCACCCAGAATATGGTCACACTGATGGGGTCGAAGCTACTACTGGTCCTTTAGGCCAAGGGATTTCCATGGCAGTGGGGATGGCAATGGCTGAAGCTCATTTAGCTGCTAAGTTTAATAAGCCTAACTTCCCTGTAATGGACCACTATACTTTCACTTTATGCGGTGATGGCGACTTAATGGAAGGTGTTTCCCATGAAGCAGCTTCATTGGCAGGGCACCTTAAATTAGGGAAGTTGATCGCTCTTTACGACTCAAATGATATCTCTCTTGATGGCCCAACATCTGCTGCTTTCACTGAAAACGTAGGGCAACGCTTTGAAGCTTATGGTTGGCAACACATTGTGGTTAAAGATGGCAATGATCTCGCTGCAATTAATGCTGCTATTGAAGAAGCTAAGCAAGAAACAAGCAAGCCTACTTTAATTGAAGTTAAGACTGTTATTGGCTTTGGGGCTCCTAAAGCGGGGACTAATGCTGTCCACGGTGCACCATTAGGCGCTGAAGGTGTCAAGGAAACTAAGGCCGCTTTAAACTGGGATTATCCAGAATTTACAGTTCCTGATGAAGTATATGCACGTTTCAAACGTGATATTGCTGAAGCCGGCGCTCAACAAGAAGCTGCTTGGAACGAAATGTTTGCTAAATATGCTGCTGAATATCCAGAATTGGCCCAAGCATTCAAGGCATCCTTTACAAACGAATTACCAGCTAACTTAGCTAGCGCTGTACCAACATACACTACTGAAAGTATTGCTTCACGGGCTGCAAGTGCAAATGCAATCAATGCTATTGCTCAAGAGATGGATAATCTCTGGGGTGGGGCAGCTGATCTTTCAAGTTCTAACAAGACTATGATCTCTGGTAGTGGTGACTTCCAACCAGATTCATATGCTGGCCGGAACATCTGGTTCGGGGTACGTGAATTTGGAATGGCTTGCGCTATGAACGGGATCTTACTTCATGGTGGAACACGGGTCTTTGGCGGAACTTTCTTTGTATTTACGGATTACTTGCGGGCAGCAATTCGCTTATCAGCCCTGCAACACATCCCAGCAATCTATGTTTTGACTCACGATTCTGTTGCTGTCGGTGAAGACGGCCCAACTCATGAACCGATTGAACAATTAGCAAGCTTGCGGGCAATGCCAAATGTGCAAGTTCTTCGCCCAGCTGATGGAAATGAAACATCAGCAGCTTGGTTAACTGCACTTGAAACAACTGATAAGCCAACTGTTCTTGTTTTAAGTCGGCAAAACTTAGCAACATTACCACAAAACTTTGCTAATGCTTTGGCAGGAATGCGCATGGGTGGTTATGTTGTTTCACCTGCTCAAGGTACCCAAGAAGGGATCTTGTTGGCAACTGGATCAGAAGTTAACTTGGCTTTAGCTGCTCAAAAGGAATTGGCTGCTCAAGGTCACGCGGTTTCCGTTGTGTCACTGCCAAGTTTCGATCGCTTCAAAGCCCAAAGTGCAGAATATCGTAACAGTGTATTGCCAGCTACTATTACTAAGCGTTTGAGCATCGAAGCAGGCTCCACATTTGGTTGGGGTGAATTTGTTGGCACTGCCGGCAAATCCCTAGGAATTGACGAATTTGGCGCATCCGCACCAGGTGAAAAGGTCTTAGCTGAATATGGATTCACAGTTGAAAACGTTGTGGCTGCATATTTATCAATGGACTAAAACCCAGCTCCTAGGCTGATAGTTAAATTTTTACAGGAAACTAGCATTGGTTAGTTTCCTGTTTTTTTATTCTTTGAAAAAATCCCTCTAATAATTAGCAGGTTTTTCTGAGTGTCTTATTAGAATCATTGTTATGTGGGCAAGTTTTTGATAGATTAAAATGGAAAAGCATATATTCGGAGGACTAGAAATGGCGCAAATTAAGTTAGTAGCTAGTGATATTGACGGTACTTTGTTGAATAGTGACAAAAAAATCTCATACCGGACAATTGAAACAGTCGAAAAACTCAAACAAATGGGTGTGCATGTGGTTTTATGTTCAGGCCGTCCTGTTAGTGGGGTGATGCCTCACCTAAAGAAATTAGGCTTAACAGACCACGACAACTACGTGATCACGTTCAATGGAGCTAAATCATCCAACGTCACTAACACTAAAGTGATCAAGACGCATCCGTTGGGCTATGATGATTTTGTTAAGTTTCATGACTTAGCCCAAAAACTCGGTTTTGGGATGCAAGTTGTAACGTTAAAATCTGAAATTTTCACAACTTCAGCTAATATCAGCAAGTATACAGTGCGTGATGCTTTTAATACCAACATGCAAATTAAGTATCGTCCCGCAGATCTGATTAGTCCTGATATTGAAATTGCTAAGATCATGTTTGTTGACGATCCTACTCGCATTAGTAAGTTAGGCGGTCAACTTCCTAAAGAAATCTTAACCGACTACTATGCTGTGCGAACAGGATCATGGTCATTTGAATTCATGAATAAAGATGCTTCCAAGGGGAATGCCCTAATGGATTTATGTGAGTATTTAGGAATTGACCCCGCTGAAACCATGGCTATTGGCGACCAGAACAATGATTTAACTATGCTAGAAAAAGCCGGTATCGGCGTGGCAATGGCTAACGGGAATGACCTGGTCAAAAAGACTGCTGATGTTTTGACACCATCCAACGATGATGATGGTGTTGCTCAGGCTATGGAGCGCTATATTTTGAAGTAGAATTAAGCGAATAAAAAAGATCATTCAGTGATACAAATTCACTAAATGATCTTTTTTTAGTTATGCCTTTTTTTGTAACCTAACCCAAACGGTACCATGTTTTCGGTCCCATTCTTTATTCGCTCGATGTTGCTCCAATGACGAATAAAAACAAAAATAGTTAATACCACTGCAACTGTTGTCAGCAGACGGTCTTGGAAGAAAAAGGATACGATACTTAGTAAGGTGAAACCTACCATGCTAGCTACACTAACCATGCTTGTCAAATAAAGGGTAGTTAAAAAGAATGCCCATGCAATGACAAAGAAGAGGGGATTATAGACGAGTAAAACCCCAACACTAGTTGCTACGGCTTTACCCCCTTTAAACCCTGCAAAAATTGGGAAAGCATGACCTAAGATCGCAGATAAACCGATTAACAGAGCATTGACATGAACGCCGAAGAAAAAGGGAAGTAAAGCGGTCAAACTACCCTTTAACATATCCAAAAGCAAAACAGTAATACCAGCTTTTTTGCCTAAGACACGAAAAGTGTTGGTTGTTCCCATATTCCCACTACCGTAGTTACGGATATCTTTATTAAAAAAATACTTTCCGATCCATACTCCTGAAGGGATTGATCCCAGTAGATATCCAATAATAATCATAATGATTATTTTTAGATCGATACTCATAAAGTGAGTAGCCTCCTTTAATAAGTTACGTACAGAGCCAGTAACTTTTACTAATTAAATAGAATGTTAACAGTGCTATTAATTTCTCCTTTGAAAAAACACCACGAGCCCGACTTTTTCTGACATCAGACAGTCGGTCACTATCAGTGTTCTTATTGATAAAAACACCAATAGTACAATTCTATCACAAGATGACCTAAGCGGTTGGCAAATATCGATTTTAGAACATACATTCGCTATGTTATAATAAATATTAAGACTTTACGAATTAATCTTTTTTATATACTATTGATTAGTTCTCAAAATTAATAATAAAGGGGCTTCAATTTATGACTACACCAAATTATGATGATAATTCAATTCAAGTTCTAAAGGGACTTGAAGCTGTTCGTAAGCGCCCCGGAATGTACATAGGTTCCACTGACTCTAAGGGGCTTCATCATTTGGTCTATGAAATAGTTGATAACGCAATTGATGAGGCATTATCAGGATATGGTAAAGAAATCAATGTTGTAATTCACAAAGATGATGCAATTACCGTGGTTGATAACGGTCGGGGAATGCCTGTTGGGATGCATGAAACAGGGATTCCTACTGTTGAAGTGATTTTTACTGTTCTCCATGCAGGGGGAAAGTTTGGTCAAGGGGACTATAAAACTTCTGGTGGCCTCCACGGTGTAGGGGCATCGGTTGTAAATGCTTTGTCGACTAAACTAACTGTTAATACTGTCCGTGACGGTGTGGAATACGAAGAAGATTTCGTCAATGGTGGGCAACCGGTTGGCACATTACGGCGGATCGGAAAGACGAAAAAAAAGAGCGGCACAACCGTAACCTTCAAACCTGACCCAGCTATCTTCTCGACTACCCATTACAAATTCTCTGTTCTAGCTGAACGCTTGCGGGAATCAGCTTTTCTACTTAAAGGGATAAAAATTACTCTTACTGATGAGCGAACAGGGCAAGCAGAGATCTTCCAATTTGATGAAGGCATCAAAGAATTCATTACCTACTTAAATGAAGATAAGGATACTATCGGCAGTATCATGTATTTCGAAGGCAAAAAAGACGGAATCGAAGTTGAAGTTGCTGCCCAATACAATGACCGCTACACCGAGACCATCCTCTCCTTTGTTAACAATGTCCGAACTAAGGATGGTGGTACGCATGAAGTAGGTATGAAAACTGCGTGGACTAAAGCTTTCAACGAATACGCACGGAAGGTAAAACTGCTTAAAGAAAGTGACAAGAATCTCGAAGGTTCTGATGTCCGTGAAGGACTGTCAGCAGTAGTTTCGGTCCGTGTTCCTGAAAAACTCCTTCAATTTGAAGGCCAAACAAAGGGAAAACTAGGTACAGCCGAGGCGCGCCAAGTGGTTGACAATATCGTCAACAAGCAGTTAACTTACTACCTGATGGAAAATGGCGAATTTGCTCAAGACTTAGTCCGCAAAGCTATAAAAGCCCGCGAGGCGCGGGAAGCAGCTCGGAAAGCTCGCGATGCCAGCCGAAGTGGTAAGAAACACAAAAAGAAAGAACGTCTTCTTTCCGGTAAGTTAACTCCAGCGCAATCTAAAAATGCTAAGAAAAATGAACTTTTCCTTGTCGAAGGCGATTCAGCGGGTGGTTCTGCAAAGCAAGGACGTGACCGAAAGTTCCAAGCAATCTTACCATTGCGGGGTAAGGTGTTAAACACTGAAAAGGCAAGTCTTGAAGACATCAGCAAGAATGAAGAAATTAATACCATGATTTATACCATTGGTGCTGGCGTTGGACCCGACTTTAATATTGCGGACGCTAACTATGACAAGATTATTATCATGACGGATGCTGATAATGACGGGGCACATATTCAAACTCTTTTGCTGACCTTTTTCTACAAATACATGCGACCAATGCTGACGAGCGGTAAGGTTTATATTGCATTGCCACCTTTGTATAAATTGCAAAAAAATACCCACGGAAAGCAGTCTGTACGCTATGCCTGGACCGATGGTGAACTCGAACAAACAATTAATGAGTTAGGTACAGGCTATCAACTCCAACGCTTCAAGGGATTAGGTGAAATGAATGCCGATCAACTTTGGGAAACAACGATGAATCCTGCCACTCGGACCTTAGTACGGGTGACCATCGATGATGCTGCCTTAGCTGAAAAGCGGGTAACCACTTTGATGGGAGACAAGGTTGAACCCCGGCGTAAATGGATCGAACAAAACGTTAAGTTTACTTTAGAAGAAGAAGGTAGCCTTTTGGATAATGCTATCGCTGAAGAAGCTCATGGCTTGACGGATAGTGCTGCCATTGATGAAAAATTACGTCAAAATAAAAATTATTAATTTTATAGAAAGAGTGAGCATAGATGACTAACAACCAAGAGAAGATCCAAGAACTCTCTTTGGAAATGGTTATGGGCGAACGCTTTAGCCGTTATTCTAAATACATCATCCAAGAGCGGGCTTTACCCGACATCCGTGATGGTTTAAAGCCTGTGCAACGCCGGATCTTATTTGCGATGAACGAGGACCGCAATACTTTTGATAAGCCATTTCGTAAATCTGCTAAGTCAGTAGGGAATGTCATGGGGAACTACCATCCGCATGGTGATAGTTCCATCTACGAAGCAATGGTTCGTCTGAGTCAACATTGGAAACTGCGCGAACCGCTGATTGAAATGCATGGTAACAATGGGTCTATGGATGGTGATCCACCGGCTGCTATGCGGTATACAGAAGCTCGCTTGTCTAAGATTGCTACCGAAATGCTCCGCGATATCGACAAAAAAACCGTCGATATGGTACTAAATTTCGATGATACTGAGTATGAACCTACCGTTTTGCCGGCAGGTTTCCCCAACTTATTGGTCAACGGGGCCACGGGGATCTCGGCTGGTTATGCGACTGCGATCCCAACCCATAATCTGAGTGAAACAATTGATGCCGCCATCCACTTATTGAAACATCCAGCAGCATCTTTAGATGAGCTGATGACTTTTGTTAAGGGACCTGATTTTCCAACCGGGGGCATCATGCAGGGACTTGACGGAATCAAGAAAGCTTACCAGACAGGACGGGGACGTGCTGTTCTCCGATCGAAAACAACCATCGAGCCTATTAAGGGTGGTAAGCAACAAATCGTGATTACTGAAATCCCCTATGAAGTCAATAAAGCTGGCTTAGTCAAAAAGATCGATGAAATTCGTCTCCTCAAAAAGGTCGAAGGTTTGGCTGAAGTCCGTGATGAATCTGACCGTGAAGGCTTGCGAATTGTTATTGAACTCAAGCGGAATGCCGACGCACAGGGGATTTTAAACTACTTATACAAAAATACAGACTTACAAGTTTCTTATAACTTCAACATGGTGGCAATCAACAATAAGCGGCCTGAACATGTTGGCTTAAAACAAATTTTGCAGGCTTATATTGACCACCGCCGGATTGTAACTACCAAGCGAATTCAGTTTGATTTAAAACGAGCGCAGGAACGGGAACATATTGTTAGTGGATTGATTAAAGCTTTGTCGATCCTTGATGATGTAATTCGTGTTATTCGGGCTTCTGAAAATAAAAAAGATGCTCAAAATAACTTAGTAGCGGAATTTGGCTTTACCAATAAGCAGGCTGAAGCCATCGTTTCGCTCCAACTCTATCGTTTAACCAACACTGACATTACTGCTTTACAACAGGAAGCAGCTGACTTGCAGGCTAAAATCCAACGCTTCCAAAGCATCCTGGGTGACGCTAACAAGTTGGATCAGGTCATCCAAACGGAACTCCTGGCTGTCAAAAAACAGTACGGGACGCCCCGAAAAACTGAGATTCAAGCAGAAGTACAGTCACTCAAGATCGCAACGAGCGTTACGGTGGCTGACGAAGAGGTCAAAGTGTTAATTTCACATGATGGTTATATCAAACGTTCCTCTCTTCGTTCTTATAAGGCCTCGGACCCGGCTGAAAATGGCTTAAAAGAAGTTGACTACCCAATTTTTGAAGAAACCGTTAATACACTCCAACACTTACTGATCTTCACTAACAAGGGTAATATGATTTATCGCCCTGTCCATGAATTAGTTGAAACTAAGTGGAAGGATACTGGAGAACACCTTTCACAAACAGTTGGACTAGATAGTGACGAAAGCATTCTGACAGCCTTTTGCTTTGCTGACTTACAACAAAAAGGACGGTTTGTTTTTGCAAGTAAACAAGGCAACATTAAGCAAACCGACTTTACTGATATGAAACCAGGAAAAACCTACCGTTCTCGCGCTAGCAAGTACATCAACTTGAAAGGCGAAGACAATGAAGTTATCTTGGCAACATATGTTCCTGAAGCAGATTTAGCTACAAAGCAGGCCTTTGTTGTGACGCATGCAGGTTATGGTTTACGGTATCAGTTGACGGATGTTCCTGTTAGTGGTGCCAAAGCCGCCGGGGTCAAGGCAGTAAATCTTAAAGATGATGATTTTGTTGCTGGGGCAGCTCTCGTCCAAGAGGATGATCAGGTTGCTATGGTAACCCAACGCGGTGCCTTCAAACGAATGAAAGTTAGTGAGGTTGAGCTAAAGAATCGCGCCATTCGTGGCATTAAAGTACTCCGTCCACTCAAGACGCGCCCGCACAAGGTGATCTTTATGGATAGTATCACTAGTCATGATCAAGTGCTCATTCAGACTGTCGATGGAGCCAATATAAACGTAATTGTTGCTGATTATTCTATTTCTGATAAACATTCCAATGGTTCATTCGTGTTGGATGAAGAAACACAGGGGGCTATTGCTACTGTTCGCAAATTGATAATTTGACCTCTTAACAATAGAAAAACGTGCTAAGTAACTGGATTAAATCCAATGCTTAGCACGTTTTTTTAATTTTGTAATGCTAAAACTTCTTTTTCTTCTGGAGTAACAAATAAAGTCTTTTGTCCCGTGTAGATTACAAAGCCTGGTTTGGCACCATTAGGTTTGTGAATGTTTTTAACTCTTACATAATCAACCGGTACATTCGCTGATAGGCGGGCCTTGGAATAATAAGCAGCAATGGTAGCTGCTTCCACTAACGTTGCTTCACTTGGCTCTGCACTCTCTACAATCACATGAGACCCTGGTAGATCCTTCACGTGGAGCCAGTAATGGTTTTTCCGTGCAGTTTTGAGAGTTAATCGATCATTTTGAAGATTATTTTTTCCGACCAAGATTGGCGTCCCATCACTAGCATGGAAACGTTCCGGTTTACTGAGCTTGTGGGGACGTTTACGTTTGGCTTGCTTATCCTTTTGGATATAGCCTTGCTCTTGCAACTCAACCTTAATATCTGGCAAATCCCCAGGGGTTGCCAGTTCGATTTGAGCCAGGATACGGTCCAGATACGCGATTTCTTCCTGAGTAAGTCTGATCTGTTCCGTAAGATGCTGAACGGCATTCTTGAGTTTCTGATATTTCTTAAAATAGCGTTGCGCATTTTGGGAAGGGGAAAGTCGCTTGGAGAGGGCGATTTGTAGTGGCGCGTTATTTGCATAGTAATTAGGGAGCGTGATTGTATCGCTACCAGCTTTCACTTGATACAAATACGTGGTCAGTACTTCGCCTTTGATCTTGAAATTCTCTGCATTCTCGGTTGCTTGAAACTCCTTTTGAAGCTTCTTGAGTTTACGCTTATTTTTCTTGAGCTCATTTTTTACCGTGTGAATCAGGTAAGCTCCTTGCTGTTGGACCCGATCTAACGTGGCTTTATGCCGATAATATTCATCCAATAAGGCGCTTAAACTAGCAAATTTTTGCCAATAATACTCTTGTTTAAACAAGGTAAAATTGATTTTGCTGCCTTCCTTACAGAGCAGCGGGGTGGGATGATTGACTTGGTTGATAAACTCAGCAACTGCTTGTTGTGGATCAGCCACAGAGTGAAAAAGATCTGCCAAATACAAGGCTGTATCTTTACCCAACCCTTGATATGTCTGGCTTAATGCTTGGCCAAGCATTTCTCGATTGGGATACATCTGAACTAATTGGCGGTATGTTTCTGCCGTCGTTGTAAATAAATTTTCTTTACCTTGGGCAGGAGGTTGCTTGTATGCAGCCCCTGGTAAAAGAGTCCGGTACCGGTTTTGGTCCATCCCGATTCGCTTGATAACGTCAATAACACGTTGGCGATTAACATCAATTAGGATTACATTACTATGTCGTCCCATAATTTCGATGCTTAAGCACAAAGGCATCTGGTCCCCCAGGTCATTTCGAGTACTAAAAGTCAAGTTAACAACACGGTCATTGGCTAGTTGCGCAACCTCTACTAATTTTGCTCCTTCCAAATACTTGCGGAGCGTCATTGTAAAGTTGGTTGGTACAGGAGGGTTGGTAAATGGGATCTGGGTGACTTGGATCCGTGCATAACTAGGGTTAGCAGATAAAAGTAAAGGATAGTTTTGACGGTTAGATCGAATCGTCAAAATCACTTCGTTCGGATAGGGTTGTGAGATCTTAGTTACCCGGCCTCCGGTTAATTGTTCGGCCAATTCATTGACCATTGCATGGGTAAAAATACCATCAAATATCATACTTAACCTCCTTAAATTATAATGTCATGAGTATATTCTACCAAAAAACAGTTCTTTCAGGTGGATAGACCACTTAATCATGGTAAAAATTGGGTTGAATTGTAAAATAATCGTATGATTTTTGTAGTTTCTCAAGCTATCATAATATTCATTGTTCATTACTTTGTTCGAATTATGCTAGCTACGTCAGCCCGTGCATTTCATAATTATAGTATAATGAAATGGTAAAGAGGTATGACTTTTACATCTTACCTCAACTAATTGTTTATGCTTTAGAAGAATTACGGTAATACCATGCACCAGTATATAAATTGCGAAAAGTTCTAGGCGAGCACTTATAGTTAATCTAGCAAACCTGCCAGAGTTAAAATGGAGGATTAAAAGATTAAATGGACAGAGTGAACAACTTGTTAAACAAAGCAGGAAAAGTTATTTTTGGTGTTGTTGGAGTAATCATAATTGCATATTTCGCTGTGAAGTATTTTGTGGGGTGAAGCAATGAATAGCAGAGTAAAAGAAACGCAGACAAATTCCTTAGAAGCATTAGAAAAATTATTTGTTGGATTTGATACCGATAGATATTTTGAAGAAAATAAAAACGAGTACGATTGGGGCAAGCCACAAGGACGAGAAATTTGGTAACTAAAGCCCGTGTATTTGGGGTTATTTGCATGATGAAAGAAACCCTTGTTGCCAAATCAAAAAAGTGGTAATGATTGACTTCGTCAATTAAGGTATGGGAAGATATAAAGTAAGGAATGTAGCTTAGGAGGAAAGCACAGCTTTTAGCTGATGGACTCGGGTGCAACTCCCGTCATTTCTGTAGAAGACATCCATTACGGGTGTCTTTTTTATGCTTAAATATTAGTTTGGGTAAGAAAAACCCTGGTTTGATAGTTTATTGCCTATTGCAAATACCAACAAGTCAGAGCATAATGAATAATGTAAATTGTATTATACATATAACTCCATAGGAGGGTAGATTACAATGCTAGAGCCTTTGGATAGTTTAGTTGAAGTGGAGCGATTCCTTCACCGTAAATTACAGAGCCTTTCACGGGCTAATAATTTAACCATTTCTGAATGGCAATTGTTGAAAAGAATTGTTGGGGGCGAAAACACCCAAAGTGTACTATCTTCCAATACAAGTTTGGATGTTTCGACGTTAAGCCGGCAATTGGCGCGTCTAACTGCTAAGAATTTTCTAAAAAAAGAAAAGATTCCGTCAGCTAACGCCCAAACCCGTAAGACGATTAGTTATTCAATCAGCGAAACAGGTAAACGTGCTTTTGAACAGATGAATCATGATTACCAAGTTTTAACTCAAAAGATTTTTTCACCCTGGACAGAAGAAGAATACAATCTATTAAAAATTCTCCTGAACAGGCTTGATACCAGCCTCCAACGGACCCTTTAAGTTTTAACGAAGTTATTAGTTTACTATGTAGGGCTCCAGTGAGTATGGTATAGTATTTTATATAATTTTTAGAAGTGGGTGTAACCAATGAAAATTGCTGTTGTAACAGACAGTACTTCCTATTTACCAGAAGAACTTATTCAAAAATATGATATTCGGGTCGTTCCGATTCCTTTTATCTTGAACGAAAAAACTTATGAAGAAGGCGTCGACATCACTACTGAGGAATTTTACTCCTTATTAGCCCAATCACCTGAGTTACCGTCAACATCACAACCACCTTTGGGTGAAATGATTTCATTGTATGAAGATTTACGGGATGAAGGTTATGAAGCCGTCATTAGCATTCATTTAGCTGCAACCATCTCTGGATTAGTGGGTAATTTGCAAAACATTGCTAGCCAGATTGAAGGAATTAAGGTGATTCCATATGATTCAGGCATTACTGTTCGCCTGATGGGTGAATTAGCCGTGGCAGCAGCACAAGATGCAGCCAAGGGCATGGATATTGATAGTATTGTTGCCCATCTTGATGAACTTCGGAGTACTGTTGACGAATACTTCTTAGTGGATGACTTGCAAAATTTAGTTAAGGGTGGCCGTCTTTCCAACGCCTCTGCCTTTATCGGAACTATGCTCAAAATCAAGCCGATTTTGACATTTGACGATGATACCAATAAAATTGTTGCTTTTGATAAAGTTAGATCGATGAAACGGGCTAAAAAACGGGTAGAAAGTTTATTCATTGAACAGTTAGAAAAGACAGACTATCCCGTGCATTTGTTTGTAATTCATGCCAATAACGAAAAAGCTGCCAATGAGTGGCGGGATAGCTTACAAGAGCAATTCCCTAATTTGCGGATCTCAGTAACATATTTTGGTCCGGTTATTGGTTGTCACTTAGGAGAAAAAGCCATGGCCTTAGGTTGGATGCGCGATATCGAAGAATAAGCATTCTCGCATCGATAAAGAGGTGGAAAGTTCAATGAACAAAACAAAAGAAATCTTGAGTTGGGTGATTCCCATCTTAGTAGGTTTTGCGATCGCAATGGTCATCAAAACTTTTTGGATTACTACGGTACGTGTTGATGGTAGTTCAATGTATCCTAACTTACAAAATAACGAACGCATTGTTGAACTCAAAACAGCATCAATTAAGCGTAATTCAGTAGTTATTTTCAACGCTTATGGTGTTGATAAACGCCCTGGAGTAGCTAAGTCAACCCAGTACGTAAAGCGGGTGATTGGGATGCCGGGGGACCAGATCGAGTACAAGAGTAATGGTCAACTTTACGTTAATGGGCACCGCCAATCACAAAGCTATATTTCTAAAAAAGAACAAACCAGTGGCACCCTCGACTTGCAACTACCAGCTGCTAAAGATGTTACTTTGGGTACGGGGCACATTTTTACCGTTCCTAAGGGTGAATACTTTGTTTTGGGGGATCACCGGAGTGTTTCTAACGATAGTCGCTACTATGGTTTTGTCAAAAGGTCCAAGATCACTGGAGTGGCAAAAGTCTTTTTCTGGAATAAGAAGAAGTCTGTGATCAACTCATATCCACAATAAGATTAAAACTAGGAGCGCTGTTGAGGGCTCCTGTTTTTGTATATTTATTATTATGCAAGGGTGCTTTAAATACTGTAATAAAAAAGACGTCCCTGAAAGCTATCAGTGACGTCACCGTTAATTACAAATGTTTGATAAGTCTTGCAGGGTTCCCAGCATATAGAGTTTGCGGTGGAACATCAGTGGTAACCACACTCCCCGCTGCGATAATAGCATTCTTTCCTAAGGTTACTCCCGCAGTAATTGTTGTATTTGCTCCAATCCAGACACCATCTTCAACCGTAATGGATTTGGCAGTAACTAGACCTTGGTTACGTTCAGCTACTGCTTGCGGATAGACCAGCGTTTCAAAAATTGTTCGCGGAGCAATATTTATTTGATTACCAAATGTAACTGGAGCATAATCGTTGACGATTACGTCATGATTGAAGAAGACTTCATCGCCAAAAGTGATATTGAAGCCACACGCACACCAAAAATTGGATTCTACAAATGGATCCGTCCCTACGGTGGCTAATAACTGACGGAGTAAAGCATAATCATACTTACGGTTTAAGTTGATTTGTTGGTTATACTGTGCGCAAGCCTGATCAACTACCGCTTGCCACTGTAAGAGCTCTGGCGCCTGGCGCTTAAATTCTTTTTGATGTAAGATTTGTTGGGCAGCGTTCATTAATTTATTATCGAACTTCATGTGAAAACACCTCATTCATTATTTTACGCTTTTAGTGGAGGGATTTAAATGCAGAGATTAACAGCAGCAGAAATTGAACATGTCAAAGCTATCACTAATACTGGGGAACTGTACTACGATTACGATCCGTTGATTGAACAGGCACGAAACTATGCATATGCTGTCTGTCGGCAATTCAACCAAGCCTACTTGACCCAAGAACCCCATTATGAATGGTTACAGGCTTTATTTGCTACATGTGGCACTAATTTTACGGTTGGTTATGGGTTTATCACTGAATTTGGTTTTAATCTTCATATTGGCAACAATTTCCACGCCGGGAAAAATTTGAAGATTATTGATTGTAACCGCGTAGTAATCGGCGATAATGTTACTTTAGGTGATAATGTAGGGATTTATACTTCTAATCATGCTTTTGATGCGGAAAAGCGTGCCCAACATTGGTGCAGTGAGTTGCCTATTACTATTGGTGACAACACCATCGTTGAAACGGGATGTACCATTGTTCCAGGAACAACGATCGGGGCGAACTGTTTAATAAAAGCTGGGAGCGTTGTGCGCGCTACTATTGCGGATAATACAATCGTTAGTGGAGTGCCGGCTCATTAATTTAATAAACTTTGTGAAATCCTTCCGTAATTAAGAACAAAACAGGAGACGACATTTTAATCGTCTCCTGTTTTTATATCAAATATTGAATTAACCTATGCTTCCTTTTTCATTTCTAATTTTCGTAAATATGGTAATAGGAAGCCTAGCACAATCAAGAAACCAACAGTTAAGAAATTCATCAATAATTGGTGGTTAAAGGCATGGGTTCCCACGGCTGCATCTTGGGGGATGAAGCCCATCGTTGCACAAATGAAAGTAAAGATGAAGCACCACCAGCCAACAGCCAATGCTCCGCGCCGATTGCTGATATATACATAATCTGAATTGAACTCACCTTCATGCCAACGAATAGCTAAAAAGGCAACGAAGACTAACGCAGTTTTATATGGCGAAACAATCCCGTTTAAGTTGAGTAACCAGTTATAAATAGCGTTGATATTTGGCAGTGTCCCACTCAAAAGTAACAATAACAAACTAATGCCTGCAGTTAAAGTATAACTATGCACTGGACGACCATCTTTGTTTTTCTTAGTCAACCATGTCGGCATATATTTAGTTGCGGTATCGGATGCAAAAACACGCGAAGCAGCATCAATTAAGATCGCTAACTGTGCCAGCATGAAGAAAAGTTGCACAAACGCAAACAGGTACATCAAAGACTTGCCCAGGCCAACTTGTTCGCCTAAAAGGTGGAACGCACGGTATGGTCCGTTCATCTTAAAGTCACTAGGGATATGGTTAGCATCAAAGAAAACTGACAAAGCCAAAGTCCCAAAGATAGTAATAAAACCTGTCATAATGGCCAAAAGCCACATTGCTTTAGGAAATTCTCGTTTAGGATTGCGCATCTTACTGATGTATGGTGCGGCCAATTCAGCACCAGACATAGCAAAGATTAGCAGGCCTGTGGTAGAAAAGTAGTGAAGGCTAAAGCTGGGCTTGAAGGCATGCAGGCTGAGATGTGTAGCTGGATGTGCTCCATGTGTCAATGCCCAAACGGTCATGAATACAAACAAGACCGAAATCAAGAACATAGCCCCGCCCCCGATAATCGAGAGAACTTCAAGTGAGTCCCGAAACAGATTTTCAAAAATAATAAAGAATAAAATGATCGCAAAAGTTAGCATCCCGAAGGTGAAAGTCGACATCCGCTGTCCCAAGCTATCATTACCCAAAATGATCCAGGATAGAGAAACAATTACCGAGTTGGATACATCAACAAGGTAGGGGATGGTTTGCGTCCAGTACATCCATGAAGTAATGTAACCAAAAAGATCACTATGTGTTCCCCGTCTAATCCAGGATGCTAACCCACCATCTTGATTTTGAAAGGTTAATCCTAATTGCGTTGCGATCAGGGCGTAGGGGATGACATAAGTAAACAGTAAGAAAATCCACGAAATAACTACTGATAATCCCTGATTTTGGAACGGATAAAAAATGTTTTCGAAACTAATAATCGTCACAAAATCAAGTAATGCAATAACAATCCAGTTCATGTAATGAGTATTTTGTTTTTCGTCTAACATAAACAATCTCCCTTAAGTTTTTTATTTAATTGGCATAGTAACTGCCAATCGGAGATTTGTTATGAAGTTTCCGACAAATTGGAAACACAGTACCACCTGCCTTTAATTACAGCATAACTTATTTATTTTACCGTAAGACTGGCGTCCACGCCACATGTGGTAACGTTTTAAAAAATTATTTATTGTCATCTAAGAAAGCGTTTGCATATATTCCTATGAAAATATATAATAATATCGTTAACAAAAAGGGGGGATGAAAATGAAATACCTAGTAGCAACACACGGAAAGCTAGCATCTGGTTTTCGTAGTTCCATCGACATCCTGACGGGGAAGGGTGCAAACTTGGCCACGATTGATGCTTATGTCGATGACTCAGATTATACGGAAAAGATCCAAGCTTTCATCGCCAGTGTTGCTGACGATGAACAAGCTTTGATTTTCACTGATTTATTTGGGGGCAGTGTTAATCAAAAAGTCGTTACGCAACTTGTGCCATTGGAGAAAGATAATATCTTTGTTATCTCTAACTCCAACCTAGCAATTATTTTGTCATTGATGATGCTTCCTGAAGGAATGAAGCTGACACCGACAGTAATCAATAATACGATTGCAGAGTGTCAAGTTCAGCTTGTTGAAACAAGCCTTCCTGAAGACGAGCAAGATGATGACTTTTTTGCTTAATATATAGTAGTTATAGGGGGACTAAATATGTTAGCACAATTAAGAGTTGATGATCGTTTAATTCACGGTCAAGTCGCTGTTGTATGGACAAAAGAGTTAAATACACCATTACTGGTTGTTGCTAATGACAACGCCGCTAAAAATAAAGTTATGCAAATGACTTTAAAGATGGCTGTTCCAACAGGAACGAAACTGTTAATTCGTTCTGTTGATGATGCAATCAAGATCTTTAATGATCCGCGGGGAAAGGACAAACGGATCTTTGGTATCGTAAACAGTGTTTCTGACGCCAACAAGATTGCTCAAAATGTTCAAGACATTGAAGCAGTCAATGTTGCTAATGCTGGTCGTTTTGATAAATCTGATCCTAAGACTAAGACGATGGTCTTTTCTAGCGTTCAGCTAAATCCGGACGAACTGCAAGCAGCTAAGGAACTAGCTGCTCTGACTCGGGTAGAAACATATAACCAAGTTCTACCTAGCAACCAAAAGCAGAGTTTGGCATCAGCTTTAAAGAACAAATAAATCGCTATTAACTTTTAGGGGAGGTTAAAGTGTATGTTAACTAACGCACTATTGGCTGCCTTGGCAGTCTTTATTTGTTTTGCTGGAAATTATCTGACAGGACAAAGTATGATGGAACGTCCATTAGTAGTTGGACTTGTAACCGGACTTTTAATGGGGGACATGCGTACCGGGATCTTAATGGGGGCTTCTCTAGAAGCCATCTTCCTGGGTAATGTCAACATTGGTGGTGTCATTGCGGCTGAACCAGTTACTGCATCCGTTATCTCAACAACGTTTGCAATTACATCTGGGGTCAGCACTAGCGCTGCCTTGACATTGGCTATTCCTGTTGGGATGTTAGCCGCATTCGTGGTTATGTTCTTGAAAAACGTCTTCATGAACATCTTCGCACCAGTTTTAGATAAAATTGCTCGTGAAGGGAAAGAAAAGCAAATTGTTGCTCTTCACTATGGCACATGGATTATCTACTACGTAATCATTTCTTCAATTTCATTTATTGGTATTTATGCTGGAAGTGGTCCTGTTAACGAATTCGTTAAGACAATTCCACAAAACGTAATGAATGGTTTAAATGCCGCTGGGGGCTTATTGCCAGCCGTTGGGTTTGCAATGCTGATGAAGCTCTTGTGGGATAACAAACTGGCTGTTTATTATCTTTTAGGTTTTATCTTAACTGCATATGTGAAATTACCAGCTGTTGCAGTAGCTGCCTTAGGGATTGTTATTTGTGTAGCTGTTGCACAAAGCGAAATTCGTTTCAACAAAATGGCTTCTGAAGGGGTAGCAGGTTCTGCTAATAAGACTGCTATGACTGCAGAAGAGGAAGAGGAGGACTTTTTCTCATGAAATACACACAGAATTTAAGCCCAGATGAAAGAAAAATGATGCGGTCTGTCTTTTGGCGCTCATGGACAATGAATGCCAGCAGAACTGGGGCCACACAATACCACGCATTGGGAGTTATTTATACCTTACTTCCAGTAATTAACAAATTCTATAAGACAAAAGAAGATCGTGCTGAAGCAATCGTACGGCACACTACCTGGTTTAACGCCACCATGCACATTAACAACTTCATTATGGGGTTAGTGGCATCGATGGAAAAAAAGAATAGTGAAGATCCAGATTTTGATACTAGTTCTATTACTGCTGTTAAGGCTTCACTGATGGGACCATTGTCCGGGATTGGTGACT
This sequence comes from Ligilactobacillus saerimneri DSM 16049, assembly GCF_000423265.1. Classification (GTDB taxonomy): domain Bacteria; phylum Bacillota; class Bacilli; order Lactobacillales; family Lactobacillaceae; genus Ligilactobacillus; species Ligilactobacillus saerimneri. Next base: position 58,360 of record NZ_AUHQ01000009.1, read on the forward strand.
CATTCTTCTGGGGAATTCTTAGAGTTGTTGCTGCCGGAATTGGGATTTCATTAGCAAGCACTGGTTCACCGTTAGGTGCCATTGTATTCTTACTGTTATACAATATTCCAGCCTTTATTATTCATTATTATGCTTTATATGGTGGTTATTCAGTTGGTGCCAACTTCATTGAACGGATGTATGAATCTGGTGGGATGAAGATCTTGACCAAAGTTTCTAGTATCCTTGGTTTGATGATGATGGGAAGTATGACAGCTTCTAATGTTAAGTTCCAAACTATCTTACAAGTATCCGTCAAAGGTAGCAAAGAAGCTATGAAGATTCAAACATACTTGGATCAGTTATTTATTGGCATTGTGCCTCTGGCAGTAACCTTAGTATCTTTCTGGTTAATTAGAAACAAGAAAGTCAACGTTAACTGGGTAATGCTAGGTATCATGGTACTGGGGATTATCCTTGGGATGTGCGGAATCTGCTAATTGTATATACTTAATGTAGCAAGTGTTAATACACTTGCTATTTTTGTTTTTTAATTCCACTTTCGATAATACATATTATGTAAACTAGAGTGAAGAAAAATCACGTTCTCATTTTGGATTGCTCTTCCCTGATACCTATTCCTGATAAAAGTAATTCTTTTTTATCGCTCCATATAAAAAGAACTTTACTTAGATCTGCACAAGCTAAGTAAAGTTCTTTGATTATTTTTTCAACTGCGCCCGATATTTGTGAACATCATCTAAATATCCACGCTCATGGTTGATCTTGCGGAGCAAGTCATGATCATGGGTATGAACCACACCATTGTCCATCAAGTCCTGGTACAAATCCAGATATGGCAGATCAATCAACTGAGCTTGGTGCAATTCTGCTTGACGATCGTACCCAATCTTTCTAAAGGAAATATCATGCAGTCCCATTTCGTCAACTTCAATAAGTAAATATTGAGCTCTTAAGTCGCGCTTTAATGCACGCCAACTGTTAAATGGTTCTCCAACAGAACCCGGATTCAATACTAGCTGTTCGCCCATCCCATAACGCATAATTGGGTGATGAACATGCGCATAAATTGCAACATCAATCATTCGCTCTTTAAATAAGCTGTCAAAGCCCTTCTGATCAGCTGTGGGATATAGCGTCTGGTCGAAGTTCTTCCAGGGCAAATTGTGACTTAAACCGAACCGTAGCGATTCAATCGCAACATCCCGAGTCAAAGGCCAGTTTGCTATCGTAGCAAGTGCTCGCTTGGGAAGCCGTGGCGCAATAAATTGCGCCAGACGAGCCATGTAAACGTGTGATTCCCGGTCGATAGAAAGCTCGCCTTGGAACCCGCGCAATAACAAATCATCCCAATTGCCACGAACGCAAACCTGCGGATCGAGGTCTTCAAAAAGCTCCCATAGGTCCTTGGTTCCAGGTCCAGGCATAAAAATATCCCCCAGAGACCAGCATTCATCAACATTTTGCTGCAAAATATCGTGATGGATGGCTTTGAATGCCGTCAGGTTCCCATGAACATCTGCAAAAACGGCAATTCGTTTCATTAGTAGCCAACCCCCTTAGCTAAATTAGTCTTGATAGCCGTTTGGGTGCTTGGAATGCCATGTCCATGCAGTTTGAATAATATCATGAACATTGTCATATTTTGGCTTCCAGCCTAATACTTCCCGTGCTTTACTACTATCAGCCACTAAGATATCCGGATCGCCTGCCCGCCGTGCCGAAACATCAGCAGGAATTTCTTTTCCAGTAACCTTTCGCGCTTCCTCAAGAATTTGCTTGACAGAGAAACCGGTACTAGATCCTAAATTGAAAACATCGCTTGGATTACCAGCATCCAGATACTTCATTGCTAAAATATGGGCATCCGCCAGATCCAAGATATGAACATAATCACGAACGTTAGTTCCGTCAGGAGTGTTATAATCATCACCAAAGATATGGAAAGTATCACTTTGACCCAGAGCTACCCGTAAGATATTAGGGATCAAGTGTGTTTCATGAGTATGAGCTTCACCAATCAGACCTTCTGGATGAGCACCACAGGCATTAAAATACCGGAGAGCAACAAATTTAATCCCATAAGCTTGGTCAACCCACCGCATAATTTTTTCCATCATTAGCTTGCTTTCGCCATATGGATTGATAGGATCCTTACGATCTGCTTCTTCGATTGGTGTCTTTTCTGGATTACCATATGTAGCGGCCGTTGATGAAAAGACGATCTTGTTGACGTTAAATTCCTTCATCACTTCCAGTAAAGCAATCACACCAATCACGTTGTTGTCAAAATACTTGAGTGGATCAGCCACTGATTCTGGCACGATTGAAAAAGCATCCATATGGATTACTGTATCGACATTTGGTTCTTGGGTAAATACTTGTCGCATAAAATCACGGTCACGAGTATCACCTTCATAGAACCGGGCTGGTTCCATTACGGCTTGTCTGTGGCCCGTTGAAAGGTTATCAACAACTACAACATCATAACCCTGTTGAATCAAATCATATACCATGTGGGAACCGATATAGCCGGCTCCACCAGCAACCATAATTGTTTTCTTTGTCATAGAGACAATCCTCCCCAACTAAGTGGTTAATTTTAATTAATTCTATTTAAGTATAGCATGGAATGTAGCTATGATTACGCTTTATTTAGTCCTGATGGCGTAACTTACCTCTAAAATCAGCCAAAGTAGTGTAGCCTTTAGCTGCCATGATGTCCTGCAACTCTTTAGTTAACCGTTCAAAGACCTGTGGGCCCTCCTTAGCCAATTCTGTCCCCACTTGGACCATCGAAGCACCACATAAAATGTGTTCAAAAACATCCCGTCCAGAAGTGATCCCGCCGGTACCGATGATTTGAATTTCAGGCTTGAGCCGTTGGTAAAAGGCATGGACGTTTGCCAAGGCTGTTGGTTTGACGTATTCGCCCCCAATTCCCCCAAAACCATTTTTAGGTTTGATAACAACTTCTTCTTTTTCATCATCGATATACAAACCGTTACCAATACTATTGATACTATTGATATAAGCTAGCGGATACTTGTTTAAGATAGCTGCCATTTGGTCAAAGTGCACCAAGTCAAAGTATGGTGGCAACTTAACTCCTAATGGACCATCATATTCAGCAAATACAGCCGCTAAGATTTGGTCAACAGTTTCGAAATCATATCCAATTTGTGGCTTCCCTGGAACGTTAGGGCAAGACAAGTTAAGTTCAACAATTCCGTTAAACTCAGAGTCTTTAATCTTACGTAATAACGTTTGATCTTGTTCAATGCTAAACCCAGTACACGATAAGAAATATGTTTTGCCAGGGTTTTTCTTTTGAAAAGCCGCTACTACATCTAGGTAATAATCAATCCCATGGTTGGGTAACCCCATAGAGTTGATACTTCCCAGAGCCGTCTCATAATAGCGCGGTTCAGGGTTGCCGGGACGGGATACCAGTGTCCCCGACTTAGTGACAAAAGTCCCAGCAGCAGAGTCATCAATCGCTGTCAGTTCTGCTTCATCCATACACCAGACACCAGCAGCATTCATCATACAATTAGAAAAGGAACGGTTAGCTAATTTAGTTGCAGTAGAAATCATCACAAACTCTCCTTTGAAATGGTCTTTCATCATTATAGCAGAAGACTTCGACAATACCATGGAATATAGCAGATAACATTAGATAAATGGTCCGCGATCAAACATAGCCACTCCAAGGTCATCGACAAAGATGTATCCTGGCCAGCCGATGATCATACCATAATTTTCCGGATTTTCTGCATGCCAACGGTAAGCGTTGTCGTGTTTACCTCTACCAGCATAACTTCCCAACTCAAGCCCATTCTCACGAGCAAATTTTTTAGCAATCTTTCTCGCTTGCTTGTAGTCAATGTCCATATATAAAGGCTCTTTTTCCATATGTCTCCCTACCTTTTAAAACAATGCTATCTAAAACGTTTTCACTCAAATATTATCACACCCCAAAAGGCACTTAGGACTATTATTTGCCCTCAATACAAAAAGAGTAACTCGGCATGAAACCAAGTTACTCTTAGAATAATGATAATTATGATTTAAACAAGCGTTTACTAAGTTCAATTTCCCGTGGATCAGGGTTGCTATTAGCAAAAGTAACCTGCCCTTTGCGCCACGGATTGACTTGCTGCAGACCTTTTTGATGCAAGCGCCGTTGCAGCTGGTGGGCTGCTCCCGGACCGCCATCAATAATGAAAGTGTCTTGCCCAACAACATCCCTAATAGCTGGGGCAACAAAAGGAAAATGCGTACATCCCAACACCACTGCGTCAACTTCCTGATATGGAAGTAAGATCTTTTCCAAATAGTGATAAAGTGCAGGTGAATCCAGCTCACCTCGTTCTACAAATTCTACTAAATTTGGAGCAGGAACTTTGATAATCTGTTTAGCTTCTAAACGATATTTATCAGCCATCTGGTTAAACATTGGTTCACGCAGAGTTAATGGCGTTGCCATTACCACTATTCGCCCGTTCCGCTTGTGAGCAACGGCCGGCTTAACAGCAGGTTCAAGTCCTACAACGATCAAATCCGGATACTTAGCCCGAATTCTCGTAATGGCCGCACTAGTTGCAGTATTACAAGCAACCACAACAGCCTTAACTCCCTGATCAACAAAGCGATCAACAATATCCATACTTAGTTGTTGCACTTGGGCAACTGATTTAGTTCCATAAGGAGCATTTTTAGAATCACCAAAGAAAAGATAATCTTCATTGGGCATCAACTCAACCAGTGAGCGCAAAACGCTAATTCCGCCAACTCCCGAGTCAAATACCCCAATCGGAAGACTGTTTTTTTCCTTAATCATCAAAATACTTCCCTTCCATATAATCTTTGATCCGGCTAGCAGCCAGTTTAATGTTTTCCATGCTTGCAGCATAGCTTAAGCGAATATACCCTTCGCCTCCAGGGCCAAATGATAAACCAGGAATAACTGCTACCCGGGCCTTTTGAGCTAAGTCACGTACAAAGTCCCAATCCTGTAACTTTCCATCTGGAATCTTAGCAAAAAGATAGAAAGCCCCCTGAGGATCAGCTAAAGTAAAGCCAGCATCTTCTAAAGCAGTTTTTAGGTATTCTCGCCGCCGTGCATACTCTGCTTTCATAACAGCAGCATCATTCTGTCCGTGTGAAACTGCCTCTAAAGCCGCATACTGTGCATTAGTTGTTGGGGCTGTCACCATGTATTGGTGCGATTTGATAGCTTGATCAATGAAAGCCTGTGGTCCCAAAATAAACCCAATCCGCCAACCTGTCATTGCATGTGACTTGGATAAGCCTGATAAAAGCACTGTCTTCTCTGGTAAAATCTCAGTCATCGAAATATGGTCCCCAGAATAAGTTAATTCTGCATAGATCTCATCACTAAGGATCCATAAGTCATGCTTCCGAGCAACCGCAGCAATTGCTTCAAGCTGTTCCCGTGAATATGTCACTCCAGTTGGGTTGCAAGGATAGTTGAACACGACAACTTTAGTCGTTGGATGGGCCGCGATTGCTTCTTCCAAACGGCTAGGCGTTAAAATAAAGTCGTCGGCACTAGTATCCAGCGTTACAAACTGACCACCATTGATCTCAGTATCAACCATATAAATTGGGAAAACAGGCGTTGGCACTAACACTGTATCCCCGGGATTTAGCAAGGCTTGTAATGAAGCATTAATCCCCTCAGTGGCGCCAATTGTTGTGATCACTTGGCTGGCTTGATAATTTAAGTTGTACTTTTCATTAAAATACTTAGCCGTAGCTGCGCGCAATTCAGGAATCCCTGCGTTAGGGGTGTAGTGTGACTTATTATCTTGAATCGCTTTGATGGCCGCTTCTTTAATATGCTCTGGCGTATTAAAGTCAGGCTCACCCAAAGTTAATTTGATAATTCCAGGCAACTGGCTTGCTTCACTATCAAACTGCCGAATGTCTGAAACAGCTATTTTTTCGATCGTTTTGTTATAGTTTTTACTTCCTGCCATACATAACCAACTCCTATGACATTTCTTTTCAGTATACAGCTTTTATTCTTATTTGTCCTTGTTTGAAGCTACAACAATTTGCGTATCTGGTGAGAACATCGCTCGTTGCTCCTTAGTCAATTCCTGATCTGTGATAAAAATAGAAATCTTGTCCAAGCTACAAATTCGATAATATGAATTGTTAACAAATTTTTGATGTTCAGCCACTAAAATCACTTTACGTGCCCGTTTAGCAGCTAACCCTACGATTTCGGCATCTCCTTGATCAAGAAGATAAATTCCGTTCTCGTCAATTCCAGAAGCCGCAACAAAAGCCGTGTCAAACACTACGTTATTTAGCTCTTGGATAGCTAGGTTAGAATAGAAGAAACGATTTTCATGGTCCAATGTCCCGCTCAAAACCTTAACCTTGACCTTATTATGCTCAGATAAAGCAATACAGTTATCCAAAGAGTGGGTCACTACGGTCAACGGTAAGCTGAGATTTTGACATGTTTTCAGTAAGATTGTAGATGAATCAACAAAATAAACGTGGTGAGGTTTAAAATATTCCACTGCTTTTAAAGCAATTTGGGTCTTTTCTTTGGTGAAACTAGCCAAGCGACTCTGAAAATTAGGGACACTTCGTCCAAAATCCAATGGAAGAATACCCCCGTGTGTCCGCTTCACTTCTCCCCGCTTAGTTAGCAGAACAATATCGCGGCGAGCTGTATCTTGTGAGATCCCGAATTCTCTCATGATGTCTTTGGTTGACAACTCTTGCCGCTCTTCTAGCAGCTGTTTGATCAACTCGATTCTTTTTTCTTGACTCACTGTGTGCATCTCCCATTTCTTTAAAGAATATATACACTTAATTATACACCATTTAAAGTATAGTTGGGCTTAAAATCTGTATTATTAAGTGTATAACGGATTTTTATCGCTAAATCTGCATATTTTTGCATACGGCAGATTGTAAAATTTAAGTTGAACATTTTAGTGGACAGAAAAACCCATAAAGGTCTTTAATGGTGTCGTTACAACATTCCATTAGAAAGAAGGACCTTTATGGGCACCACTATCTTATCATTTGAAGACCGAATTGTCATCGAAACGCTTCGTCATGAAAAGCGATCTCTTCGATATATCGCTGATTACCTGGGCTTTAGTAAGACTACTATCTTTAATGAAATTCACCGGTTAAAGGGTGAATACCATGCGACTAGTGCGCAAGCCGACCACGAAACTAAACTTAGTTATCGTGGTCGTAAATGCTCATTAACGGCTAACCTCAAGCGACTAATCGAAGACAAG
>NZ_AUHQ01000010.1 GCF_000423265.1 Ligilactobacillus saerimneri DSM 16049
ATCAAATCTTGAGCAAGTTTCCAAGACGCTTGTGTATTATACTCACCCTTATACATCCTGTGATAAAGGTAGCGTAGAGCGGCACAACGGGCTTATCAGACGCTATATTCCTAAGGGAGACCGGATAGATAAGTACAGCGTGGAAGACATTGCTAAGATCGAAGTATGGTGCAACTCTCTTCCTCGAAAGATCTTAAACTACAAGACTCCAGAAGAGTGCTTTGACATAGAGCTTGACCATATTTATCGACACAGATAGTCAAAATCTACCAGATGCTATTGGCAAGTGTTCAATTTATTATTGCAATTGGCGAACTAAATTTAGAAGAAGTTAATCGCTGGATTAAATTCTTTTATTTGTCTGAAAAGTTACGTATAATTAATGTCAAAGTTAGTCAAACTGTTTTTAAAGAAGGGTAGATCTTATGCAAGGAAGAAATATTTCTGATATAATCGAAAATTATTTAAAAAGCATCTTATCAGATAATAATCAAATCGAGATCAAGCGTTCGCAAATTGCAGATAGGTTCGATGTAGTCCCTTCGCAAATTAATTATGTGATTAAGACCCGGTTTACTACTCAAGAAGGGTACATTGTAGAGAGTAAACGTGGCGGTGGTGGCTATATTCGTATCGAAAAAGTCAACTTACTCGATAATACGGACTTCTTGGATACGTTGATTGCATCAATTGGTGATCGTCTATCTGATAGTAAGGCTTTTAATATTATTCAGAGTCTGTATGAAGATAAAGTGATGACAGAAAAAGAGGCTAACATTGTTTTAGCCACAATTGATAAGCGAACATTGAACTTTGGTGACAAGTACTTAGAAGAGAAAGTACGTGCACATATTATGATCGGGGTACTTAATCGGCTCCGATATGACTTAAAAAACGGGAAGTGACGATGAATGACAGAAAACTATACCCCAAGTGCCAAGCGGGTACTGGTTATTGCTCAGTCAGAGGCTAAGCATTTCAAACACCAGGCAGTAGGAACAGAGCACCTGTTATTGGCACTAACAACGGTTGATAACTCAGTGGCTGGTAAAGCACTTAAGCAGTTTTCACTTTTTCCGTTGGATATTAGAGAAGAAATTGAGTACATTGTCAGTTATGGCAACCTAGACCGTTCCCAACGGTATGACTATTTACCGTATTCACCTAAAGCTAAGCTTGTCTTGGATGAAGCACAAAGATTGCAACGGTTAATTGGGGCACCAGCTGTAGGAACGGAACATATTTTATTGGCATTGTTAGCTGATCAAGATAATATTGCGCGGCGAATTTTAACAGACTTAAATGTTGATCCTAATGTCTTAACCAGAACAATTAATAAAATGATCGGGGTAAATGGGGCGCAATTACAGCGAAAACAACGCCAAATGAACCGTAATAAAGAGCAAGGGACACCAACTTTAAATGAGCTCGCACGCGATTTAACTAAAACAGCAGCAGAAGGGCGAGTTGATCCAGTGGTTGGTCGGGAGCGGGAAATCCGCCGCCTAACACAAATTTTAAGTCGTCGGACCAAAAACAACCCAGTTTTACTAGGGGATCCTGGTGTAGGAAAAACAGCTATTGTTGAAGGACTCGCTACTAAACTAGCCCAAAATGAAGTTCCAGAGAACTTGCAGAATAAACGCCTAATGATGTTAGATATGGGATCATTAGTCGCCGGAACTAAATACCGTGGTGAGTTTGAAAATCGTCTTAAAAAAATCATCGAAGAAATACAACGTGATCGGAACGTTATTCTTTTTATCGATGAAATGCATACAATCATTGGAGCCGGAGGTGCAGAGGGGGCAATTGATGCAGCCAATATTTTAAAACCTGCATTAGCCCGGGGTGAGGTTCAAATCATTGGGGCCACAACATTAGATGAGTATCAAAAATATGTTGAATCAGATTCTGCATTGGAACGCCGCTTTGCAACGATTACAGTTGAAGCACCTACTCCTGATCAGACAGTAAAGATTCTTCAAGGCTTGCGCCCGCGGTATGAACAACACCACCATGTGCAATTATCTGATGAAGCACTTGTTGCTGCGGTAAAATTGAGTGATCGGTATATTACCAATCGTTATTTACCTGATAAAGCAATCGACTTGATGGATGAAGCAGCAGCTAGAGTTCGAATTGATAAAAACGACAAGAAGTCACGTCTAGCTCAAGTTAATGATGAAATTGCTTCATTAGCTCAACAAATTCAATCTGCTTTAATTGCAGGTGATTTTAATCAAGCGGCAGCTCTGCGCAAACAGAAACAAGCTCGAGATAAAAAGGCGGCAACATTAACTAAACGCCAAGCAACAATGGTCACGAAAGGTGAGTTTACAGCTAAAGTTACCGCTGAAGATGTTGCACGGGTAGTTGCTGATTGGACTGGTGTTCCGGTAACACAAATAAATAAGAATGAAGGGGAACGCTTAATTAATTTGGAAGAAACACTTCATCGCCAAGTTGTTGGGCAAGACGAGGCGGTTGTTGCTGTAGCAAAGGCAATTCGGCGTGCTCGAAGTGGATTAGGTGATCCTAACCGTCCTATTGGTTCATTCATGTTTTTAGGGCCTACTGGTGTAGGGAAAACAGAATTGGCCAAAGCTTTAGCGCAAGCAGTATTTGGATCGGAAGATAGTATGATCCGGATCGATATGAGTGAATACATGGAGAAATACTCGGTCAGTCGCTTAGTGGGATCCCCTCCTGGTTATGTTGGTTATGATGAAGGGGGGCAATTGACGGAAAAAGTGCGGCAGCATCCATATTCAGTCGTCTTGCTTGATGAAGTAGAAAAAGCCCATCCTGATGTCTTTAATTTGCTATTACAAGTTTTAGATGATGGCTATTTGACAGATTCAAAGGGGCGTAAGGTCAATTTCCAAAATACAATCATAATTATGACATCTAATCTCGGCGCTACTGCATTACGTGATGAGAAGACTGTGGGCTTTGGTAAAAAAGAATTGGCTGATGACTATCAAGCAATGAGTAAAAAAATTCGGGAAACATTGAAACAAACGTATCGGCCAGAATTTCTAAACCGAATTGATGACATTGTTATTTTCCATGCATTACACCAAAAGGAACTACATCAGATTGTCCGGCTATTAGCACAGAAATTAGTTCAACGATTAGCAGATCAAGGAATCAAGCTAAAAATTACTCCGGCAGCTATTGATGTTGTGGCTCAGAAAGGATTTAATCCGCAATATGGTGCTCGACCATTACGGCGGGCGTTACAGACTGAAATCGAAGATCGATTAAGTGATGAACTTTTGCGAGGACATGTTGCACAAGGAGATCAACTTACAGTTGGAGCTTCTAAGGGTAAGATTACAGTCACAGTTAAAGAATTAGCAACAACTAAATAGGGCACAAAAAACACGGTTCGAATACCGTGTTTTTTGTATTGACAAACTTTTTTGTTCTCGCTATAATAAATAAATGCAAAAACTGTGAATTTAACGGCTGTCATGATCTATTGTCCATGATAGTTGCTATAAAGAAGCAAAAATAGAGGGTTAAAGGTTCTTTTACCAGTTCTATTTTTGGTTTTTTTTTGCCAAAAAAAGGGAAAAAAGCGCCAATATCAGCATTTGTAACAAAAATGTAATATTGGTTGGCATTCACAGAATATTTTCGAGAGGTGAACAACTTGGCAGGACATTTAGTAAAATACGGCAAGCACCGTACTCGGAGAAGTTATGCGCGGATTAAAGAAGTACTTGATCTGCCTAACTTGATCGAGATTCAAACTGATTCCTATAACTGGTTCTTGGATGAAGGATTACGTGAAATGTTCAACGACATTATGCCGATTGAAGATTTCCAAGGCAATCTTTCTTTAGAATTCGTTGATTACCGGTTACTTGAACCAAAGTATACGGTTGAAGAAGCACGGGAACACGATGCAAACTATTCTGCTCCATTACATGTTACTTTAAGACTTACTAACCATGAAACTGGGGAAATCAAGTCCCAAGATGTATTCTTTGGTGATTTCCCATTGATGACAAAACAAGGAACTTTCATTATCAACGGTGCTGAACGTGTTATTGTTTCCCAATTGGTTCGTTCGCCAGGTGTCTACTTTAATTCAGAAGTTGACAAGAATGGACGGACAACATTTGGAACAACAGTTATCCCTAACCGTGGGGCATGGCTGGAATACGAAACAGATGCCAAGGATATTTCCTATGTTCGGATTGATCGAACACGTAAGTTGCCAATGTCTGAATTAGTTCGGGCTTTGGGTTATGGCTCCGATAGTGAAATCATCAATATGCTTGGTGATAGTGAAAGCCTGATGCTTACTTTGGAAAAGGATGTTCATAAGGATACTAATGATTCACGGGTTGAAGAATCATTAAAGGATATTTACGAACGGTTACGTCCTGGTGAACCAAAGACTGCTGAATCTGCTCGTAACTTGTTAACAGCTCGTTTCTTTGATCCAAAGCGTTATGATTTAGCGCCAGTGGGACGTTACAAGATCAATAAGAAGTTAGATCTTAAGACGCGCTTGCTAAACACAACATTAGCTGAAACGTTGGCTGATCCTGATACTGGTGAAATCATTGCTCGTGAAGGCGATGTAATCACTAAGCAAGTGATGGATAAGTTAGCACCATATTTAAAGCGTGATGACTTTAAGACAGTTACCTTTACACCTTCTGAAGAAGGTGTTGTTCAAGAACCAATGACTTTACAAATCATTAAGGTTCTATCACCAGTGGATCCTGACCGTGTAATTAATGTAATCGGTAATGGAAACATTGATCTTAAGTTTAAACACATTACCCCAGCTGATATCATTGCATCAATGAACTATTTCTTGAATTTACAAGAAAACTTAGGTTCAACTGATGATATTGACCACTTGGGGAACCGTCGGATTCGCTCTGTGGGTGAATTATTGCAAAACCAATTCCGAATTGGTTTATCACGGATGGAACGGGTTGTACGGGAACGGATGTCAATCCAAGATACATCTACAATTACGCCACAACAGTTAATCAATATTCGTCCGGTTGTAGCTTCTGTGAAGGAATTCTTTGGTTCTTCACAGTTATCACAGTTCATGGATCAAACTAACCCATTGGGTGAATTGACACATAAGCGCCGTCTATCAGCCTTAGGTCCTGGCGGTTTGACTCGTGATCGTGCGGGTTATGAAGTGCGGGACGTGCACTATACGCATTATGGTCGGATGTGTCCAATTGAAACACCTGAAGGTCCTAACATCGGTTTGATTAACAGTTTGTCTTCCTATGCACGGGTTAACAAGTATGGATTCATTGAAACCCCATACCGGCGTGTTTCTTGGACAACTCATAAAGTTACTGATAAGATTGACTACTTAACTGCCGATGAAGAAGATAACTATATCATTGCTCAGGCTAACTCTCCGTTAAATGATGATGGTTCATTCGTTGATGATGAAGTTATGGCACGTCATAAAGATGATGACGTTGAAATTTCAATTGAAAAAGTTGACTACATGGACGTTTCTCCTAAGCAAGTAGTTGCGGTTGCCACAGCATGTATTCCATTCTTGGAAAACGATGACTCCAACCGTGCCTTGATGGGGGCTAACATGCAGCGGCAAGCTGTTCCGTTGATTCATCCACATGCACCACTTGTTGGTACAGGGATTGAATACAAGGCAGCCCATGACTCTGGGGTAGCATTGTTATCCAAGTATGCAGGGACTGTTGAATATGTAGATGCACGAGAAATCCGTGTTCGGCGTGACGATGGCTCACTTGACAAGTACAAACTGATGAAGTTCCGTCGTTCTAATGGTGGTAAGAACTATAACCAAACACCGATTGTTCGTGTGGGTGAAAAAGTTGAAGCTGACGAAGTTCTTGCAGATGGTCCAGCAATGGAAGAAGGGGAATTAGCCCTAGGGCAAAACCCATTGATCGCCTTTATGACTTGGGACGGATACAACTTCGAAGATGCCATCGCAATCAATGAACGATTAGTTAAGGAAGATGTTTATACGTCCATCCATATCGAATCATACGAATCTGAAGCACGTGACACTAAGTTAGGACCTGAAGAAATGACACGGGAAATTCCTAATGTTGGTGAAGATGCACTGAAGGATTTGGATGAATTCGGGATTATCCGGGTTGGTGCCGAAGTACAAGATGGCGATATCTTAGTTGGTAAAGTTACACCAAAGGGTATGACAGAATTATCCGCTGAAGAACGACTCTTACACGCAATCTTTGGTGAAAAGGCACGCGAAGTACGGGATACTTCTCTCCGTGTTCCACACGGTGGTGGCGGTATTATTCAAGATGTTAAGGTCTTCACCCGTGAAAATGGTGATGAATTGGCACCTGGTGTCAACATGATGGTTCGTGTCTACATTGCTCAAAAGCGTAAGATCCAAGTTGGGGATAAGATGGCTGGTCGTCACGGTAACAAAGGGACTGTTTCCATTGTTATTCCAGAAGAAGATATGCCATTTATGCCAGATGGTACGCCAATTGACATCATGCTTTCTCCAATGGGTGTGCCTTCCCGTATGAACATTGGGCAGGTGTTGGAACTCCACTTAGGCTTTGCTGCACGTAAATTAGGAATTCACATTGCAACGCCTGTTTTTGACGGTGCTACCGATGATGACATCTGGGATGCACTTAAAGAAGCCGGCTTGCCATCTGATGGTAAGTCTGTGTTGTATGATGGTCGGACGGGTGAACCATTTGATAATCGGATTGCCGTTGGTGTTATGTACTACCTGAAGTTGGCACACATGGTCGATGATAAGATTCACTCACGTTCAATTGGACCATACTCCTTGGTTACACAACAACCACTTGGTGGTAAGGCACAATTTGGTGGTCAGCGTTTCGGGGAAATGGAAGTTTGGGCCCTTGAAGCATATGGGGCAGCATATACTCTCCAAGAAATCTTGACTTACAAGTCAGATGATGTTGTGGGTCGTGTTCAAACTTACGAAGCCATCGTCAAGGGTGAACCAATTCCTAAACCAGGTGTACCTGAATCCTTCCGCGTGCTTGTAAAAGAATTACAAGCTTTAGGATTGGATATGAAGGTTCTTGATGCTGATAAGAACGACATTGACCTCCGTGAAATGGAAAGCGACGATGATGAAGTGATTAACGTCGATGCATTGAGCAAGGTTGCCAAAGAAGAAGCGGACAAACGAGCTGCTAAAGAAAAGGCACAAGAAGAACAGTCTGAAAAGTAATTAAAAGCAAAATATTGAAAGGGAGGTCGGTCCTTTGATCGATGTCAATAAATTCGATAGTATGCAAATTGGTTTGGCTTCATCTGATAAGATCCGTCAATGGTCTTATGGTGAAGTAAAGAAACCTGAAACTATCAACTATCGTACATTGAAACCAGAACGCGACGGTTTGTTCGATGAACGTATTTTCGGACCATCAAAAGATTGGGAATGTGCTTGCGGTAAATACAAGCGTATCCGGTATAAGGGTGTGGTCTGCGACCGTTGTGGTGTCGAAGTAACTAAGGCTAAGGTACGGCGTGAACGGATGGGGCACATCGAACTTGCTGCACCTGTAACTCACATTTGGTACTTCAAGGGTATTCCAAGTCGGATGGGACTTGTTTTAGATATGAGTCCTCGTGCTTTGGAAGAAATCATTTATTTTGCTTCCTATGTTGTTACTGATCCAGGCGACACAGCTTTGGAAAAGAAGCAACTCTTAACTGAAAGAGAATACCGTGAAAAACGAGACCAATATGGTCAAGGATTCAAGGCTAGCATGGGTGCCGATGCAATTCGGACATTGTTACGTGATGTTGACCTTGAAAAAGAATGTGCTGAACTGAAAGAAGAATTACGTGAAGCTACCGGTCAAAAGAGAACACGGGCAGTACGGCGTCTGGATATCTTGGAAGCCTTCTTAACTTCCGGAAACAAACCGGAATGGATGGTTATGGATACTATCCCAGTTATTCCACCAGATTTGCGGCCAATGGTTCAACTTGAAGGTGGACGCTTCGCTACTTCTGACTTGAATGATTTATACCGGCGGGTAATTAACCGTAACAACCGTCTCAAGCGGTTATTGGATTTACATGCACCTGGTATTATTGTTCAAAATGAAAAGCGGATGCTGCAAGAAGCAGTGGATGCTTTGATCGATAACGGTCGCCGTGGTCGTCCAGTTACTGGTCCAGGTAACCGCCCACTTAAGTCCTTGTCACACATGCTCAAGGGTAAGCAAGGACGTTTCCGTCAAAACCTGTTAGGGAAGCGTGTTGACTATTCTGGTCGTTCCGTTATCGACGTTGGACCTAAGTTGCGTTTGACACAAATGGGGTTGCCACACGAAATGGCCTTAGAATTGTTCAAGCCATTTGTAATGCGGGAACTAGTTAAACGGGATATGGCTTCTAACATTAAGAATGCTAAACGTAAGATTGATCGCCGCGATGAAGACATCTGGGATGTTGTGGAAGATGTCATCAAGGAACACCCAGTTCTCTTGAACCGGGCACCTACGTTACACCGTTTAGGGATTCAGGCATTCGAACCAGTATTGGTATCTGGGAAGTCTATGCGGTTGCACCCATTAGTATGTACGGCTTACAATGCCGACTTTGATGGGGACCAAATGGCCATTCACGTGCCATTATCTGCTGAAGCACAAGCTGAATCACGGTTACTGATGCTGGCTGCACACCACATCTTGGCACCTAAGGATGGTAAGCCTATCATTTCTCCATCACAGGATATGACGATTGGTAACTACTACTTATCAATTGAAGAAGCTAACCGTGAAGGCGAAGGGATGATCTTTAAGGACATCAACGAAATTCGGACTGCTTACCAAAATGGTTATGTTCACTTGCACACACGTGTTGGTTTGCAAACTGATTGCTTAGTTGCACAAGGTAAGCCATTCTCTGATTGGCAAAAAGATCGGATCCTGGTAACGACTGTTGGTAAGGTATTCTTTAATGAAATTCTTCCTGAAGATTTCATTTATTTAAATGAACCAACACAAGAAAACTTAACTAAGGCAACACCAGATAAGTATTTCTTGGAACCAGGACAGGATATTCATGCTTTCTTGGCTGCTCAAGAATTAGTAGCACCATTCAAGTCTGGTTTCTTGGCAGATATCATCGCTGAAGTTTATAAGGAATACAAAGTTACTGCAACTGCAGAACTGTTGGACCGGATGAAAGACTTAGGTTACTATGAATCAACTAAGTCTGGTTTGACGGTGGGAATTGCTGATATTACTGACTTGAAAGAAAAGCCAGAAATTATTGCCAATGCTCGGCATAAGGTTGAACAAGTTGCTAAGCAGTTCCGTCGTGGTTTGATTACAGACGACGAACGTTACAATCGGGTTATCTCAATTTGGAACAATGCTAAGGATGAAATTCAAGCTAAACTGGTTGAAGACGTCGATCCAAGCAACCCAATTCAAATGATGAGTGACTCCGGTGCCCGTGGTAACATTTCTAACTTTACTCAGTTATCTGGGATGCGTGGTTTGATGGCTGCTCCTAACGGTAAGACTA
Source organism: Ligilactobacillus saerimneri DSM 16049 (assembly GCF_000423265.1). Taxonomy (GTDB): domain Bacteria; phylum Bacillota; class Bacilli; order Lactobacillales; family Lactobacillaceae; genus Ligilactobacillus; species Ligilactobacillus saerimneri. The sequence goes on from NZ_AUHQ01000010.1 coordinate 9,553, forward strand.
TGGAATTGCCAATCTTGTCTAACTTCCGTGAAGGTCTTTCTGTTTTGGAAATGTTCATTTCTACACACGGTGCTCGTAAAGGGATGACGGATACAGCCTTGAAGACTGCCGATTCTGGTTACTTGACACGGCGTTTAGTTGATGTGGCTCAAGATGTCATTGTTCGTGAATTTGATTGTCATACTGATCGTGGCCTGGAAGTATCTGCTATTATGGAAGGCAACCAAATGGTTGAACCTCTGTATGACCGGATCTTGGGTCGGTATGCGATGAAGACAGTTAAGAACCCTGAAACAGGTGAAGTCATCGTTCCTGCTGATACAATGATGAACGAAAAGTTAGCTCAAGCTGTGATCGATGCGGGTGTCAAGACAGTTACTATCCGTTCCGTCTTCACTTGCAATACTCGTCACGGAGTTTGTGTGAAGTGCTACGGTCGTAACATGGCTACTGGAGATACGGTTGAAGTTGGTGAAGCCGTTGGTACTGTTGCCGCTCAATCAATCGGTGAACCAGGTACTCAGTTAACCATGCGTAACTTCCACCAAGGTGGGGTTGCCGGTGGCGATGATATCACGCAAGGGCTTCCTCGTGTTCAAGAAATTTTTGAAGCACGGAATCCTAAGGGGCGTGCTACAATCACTGAAGTTACAGGTGTGGTCGATTCAATCGAAGAAAATCCAGCTGAAAGAACTAAGGAAATTACAATCAGTGGTAAGACTGATACTCGGACTTACAACTTACCTTACACTGCTGTGCTTAGCGTTGCTGAAGGTGATGAAGTAGTTCGGGGGCAAGCATTGACTATTGGGTCTGTGGATCCTAAGGAATTAATCAAGGTCCGTGATGTGTTGACAACTGAAAACTACATCTTGCGGGAAATCCAAAAGGTTTACCGGATGCAAGGGGTGGATATCTCTGATAAGCACGTCGAAGTTATGGCTCGACAAATGTTGCGCAAGGTTCGGGTTATGGATCCTGGCGAAACAGACCTCTTGCCAGGTATCTTGATGGATATCGATCAATTCAAGGATCAAAATGCTAAGACAGTTATCAGTGGTGGTGTTCCTGCCACTGCACGTCCTGTTCTGTTAGGGATCACTAAGGCATCCTTGGAAACTAATAGTTTCTTGTCTGCTGCTTCCTTCCAGGAAACAACTCGTGTCTTGACTGATGCTGCTATTCGCGGTAAGAATGATCCATTAGTTGGATTGAAAGAAAATGTTATCATTGGTAAGATCATTCCTGCTGGTACAGGGATGAAGAAGTACCGTGATATTCAACCAGAAGAAGTAGGTGCTGTTTCTAAGAGCGTTTACTCAATTGCTGATGTTGAAGCTGGTAACATTCCAACTGATTTCAATTTGTCTTCTGATAACAACTAATTAATTGAAAATAGGAGTTTGCACTAAGTGCAAACTCCTATTTTTTATGGATTTATAAATTTAATAAAACGGAAAAAAGAGTAATAGAATAAAATTTCCGGGGAAAAAGCAAGGGAAGAATGCGAGAGATTTTTTATCGTCCTCAATAAACAAATAATAGAGTAGTCCGCAACTACTGGCTAGCAAGAGATTTAAGCAGGTTAAAGTACTCCCCCACGTTAAAATCCAGAAAAGGATAAGTAAAAAATCCGCCCAGCCAAGAAGTTGACTGAGACAGCAACTAGTGAGAATCAAAATAAGGATAATTGCCGGTTGGTCTGGAAAAGAAAAATGGTGACAAAAACAAAAGCTGTAGAGGATTAATATTAGTAGTCCACTCCCAAAAAGAAAAAAGGAGACAGCTTGTTCATAATAGTCTTCAAATAAAAGGATATTAGCCCAAGTGAAATAAGCGATTAAAACCATAGCTTGATCAAGGGGAAAAATGTAAGTGATAATTGAACAGTAGATTCCTGCTAGAAATTCAAGGATTCCTTTCCAGATTGAGGGATGATAATGACATTGGGCGCAACTTGGCCCCCAGATGCTGCCCCAAACAGGAATCAATTGCTGAAAACTTAGTGGGGATTGACAATTGTCACAAATAGAACGATGCTGATGAGTTAAATTATTATTTTGCGCTAGGCGCCAGCCAAGGCACTGACTAAATGAGCATAAGCAAGTGCCAAGAGTAAAGAAGATTAAGTAATAAATGAACAAATTAATTCCTCCTTTACAAGATAGGTACGAAAAACAATCGGAAGTTAACATTAAAAAAGTGTTTGACAGGGAATGAAATAAAGTGTTAACCTATTGAAGGTGCTTTTATGTGAACAGTTCTTCTGGGCAACCAGAATCGTGCTGGCTGTGAGCAAAGTTAGCACACAATTTCGTACGTCTTGGACGTCTTTTTTAAACCCAAAAAAAGAAACTCCTGGATGTGTGTACTTAAATCATAATTTTAATCGGAAAATAGGAAGGAGGAACTCTTTAGATGCCTACAATCAACCAATTAATTCGGAAGGGTCGTAAGTCTAAAAGTTCAAAATCTGACTCCCCAGCTTTAAACTTTGGGTATAACAGTCACAAGAAAGTTACAACTAAGAATCCTGCTCCACAAAAGCGTGGGGTTGCTACTCGTGTCGGCACAATGACACCTAAGAAGCCTAACTCAGCTTTACGTAAATATGCTCGTGTACGCTTGTCCAACCTGATTGAAGTTACTGCTTACATTCCAGGTATTGGCCACAACTTACAAGAACACAGTGTTGTACTTATCCGTGGTGGTCGTGTAAAGGACTTGCCTGGGGTTCGTTACCACGTTATCCGTGGTGCGCTTGATACTGCTGGTGTAGAAGGCCGTATGCAAAGCCGTTCCAAGTACGGTGCTAAGAAGCCTAAGAAATAAGAGGAGGTAATATAGATGCCAAGAAAAGGTGCTGTCGCAAAACGTGACGTTTTACCAGACCCAATGTACAATTCAAAATTGGTTACACGCCTCATCAACAACTTAATGATCGATGGTAAGCGTGGTAACGCATCAAAGATCCTTTACAAGGCCTTTGAAATTATTAAAGAACAAACTGGCAATGAACCATTGGATGTGTTTGAAGAAGCTATGAAGAACATTATGCCTGTTCTTGAAGTTAAGGCACGTCGTGTTGGTGGTTCTAACTACCAAGTTCCTATTGAAGTACGTCCAGAACGTCGTACTACTTTAGGTTTACGCTGGTTAGTAAGCTACGCTCGTTTACGTGGCGAACACACTATGCCAGAACGTTTAGCTAAGGAAATCATGGATGCTGCCAACAACACTGGTGCATCTGTTAAGAAGCGTGAAGATACGCACAAGATGGCCGAAGCTAACCGTGCATTTGCTCACTATCGCTGGTAATATTTTGCATTGGCTATTATATGATTTCATAGGCAAATCCTATAGTAGCCTTTTTTTGAAGCTAACCAATAAAAGATTTTCTTAATTTTAGGAAGGAGAGAAACTCTCAATGGCAAACAAACGTGAATTCTCATTGGAAAAGACACGTAACATCGGTATCGTTGCCCACATCGACGCTGGTAAAACAACGACTACTGAACGGATTCTTTACTATACTGGTAAGATCCACAAGATCGGTGAAACTCACGACGGTGCTTCCCAAATGGACTGGATGGAGCAAGAACAAGAACGTGGTATCACTATCACTTCTGCAGCTACTACAGCTCAATGGAAAGATCACCGGATTAACATCATCGATACCCCAGGGCACGTTGACTTTACTATCGAAGTTGAACGTTCCTTGCGTGTTCTTGATGGTGCCGTAGTTGTTTTGGATGCTCAATCAGGGGTAGAACCACAAACTGAAAACGTATGGCGCCAAGCTACTACTTACGGTGTTCCAAGAATTGTGTTTGTTAACAAGATGGATAAGATCGGGGCTAACTTCGACTATTCTGTAAGCACAATCAAGGAACGTTTGCAAGCAAATCCATTGCCAGTTCAAATGCCAATTGGTGCTGAAGATAACTTCGAAGGTGTCATTGACTTGATCGAAATGAAGGCTGACCTTTATGACGAAGATGAATTAGGTTCTAAGTGGGATGTTGTTGATATTCCAGAAGACTACAAGGAAGAAGCTGCATCACGTCGTGACGAAATGATTGAAGCTTTGGCTGATGTTGATGAAGACATCATGGACAAGTACCTTGAAGGTGAAGAAATCAGCAACGACGAAATTCGGGCTGCTATCCGTAAAGCTACTTTGAACTTAGATGTATTCCCTGTTTTTGCAGGTTCTGCCTTCAAGAACAAGGGTGTGCAAATGATGTTGGACGGTGTTAACGACTACTTGCCATCACCATTAGATGTTAAGCCATACAAGGCAACTAACCCTGATACAAACGAAGAAGTTGACTTGATTGCTGATGACAGTGCTCCATTTGCTGGTTTGGCCTTCAAGATTGCAACTGACCCATTCGTAGGTCGTTTGACATTCTTCCGTGTATACACTGGTACCTTGGAAGCTGGTTCATACGTATTGAACGCATCTAAGGGCAAGCGTGAACGTGTAGGTCGTTTATTGCAAATGCACTCTAACCACCGTAACGAAATCCCAGAAGTATTCTCTGGTGATATCGCTGCCGCTATCGGGTTGAAGAACACTACAACTGGTGACTCATTAACTGATCCAAAGAACCCATTGATTCTTGAATCTATGGAATTCCCAGAACCAGTTATCCAAGTTTCTGTTGAACCTAAGTCCAAGGCTGACCAAGATAAGATGGACGTTGCTTTACAAAAGTTAGCTGAAGAAGATCCATCCTTCCGTGCAGAAACTAACCCTGAAACTGGTGAAACTTTGATCGCCGGGATGGGTGAGTTGCACTTGGATATCATCGTTGACCGGATGAAGCGTGAATTCAACGTTGAAGCTACTGTCGGTGCACCTCAAGTTGCTTACCGTGAAACATTCACTAAGCAAGTTAGTGCCCAAGGTAAGTTCGTTCGTCAGTCTGGTGGTAAGGGTCAATACGGTGACGTTTGGGTAGAATTTACTCCAAACGAAGAAGGCAAGGGCTTCGAATTCGAAGATGCAATTGTCGGTGGTGTTGTTCCTCGTGAATACATTCCTTCAGTTGAAGAAGGTTTGAAAGAAGCTATGTCTAACGGTGTCTTGGCTGGTTATCCATTGATCGACGTTAAGGCTAAGTTATACGATGGTAGTTACCACGAAGTCGACTCCTCAGAAGCTGCCTTCAAAGTTGCTGCATCCTTAGCATTGAAGAATGCTGCTAAGAAGGCTGGCGCTGTGATCCTTGAACCAATTATGAAGGTTGAAATCATCGCTCCTGAAGACAACTTGGGTGATGTTATGGGTCACGTTACTGCTCGTCGTGGTCGTGTTGAAGGTATGGCAGCACGTGGTAATACACAAGTTGTTAAAGCCTTTGTTCCACTTTCTGAAATGTTCGGTTACGCAACTACATTGCGTTCTGCAACACAAGGTCGTGGTACTTTCACAATGACTATGGATCACTACGAAGCTGTTCCTAAGTCAATCCAAGAAGAAATCATCAAGAAGAACGGCGGCGACGCAGAATAATTCTTCTATAATGATTTAATTGGAAAAGTAAAGATCGAGATGTATTGAAACTGCATCTCGGTCTTTTTTTATTTAACTAAATAAAGTGGCAATTATTGAAAAGGTATTCAATGAATTTCGTTGAAAAAAGCCCTTGATTTCAAGAATTGAATGTATTATTATAGTTAAGTGCTTGTTCAAGGGACAAGTATGTACTTAGTTGTTTTAATTAAGCTATGATGTAGAAGGTTGCGACACGCCCGGACGCTTTGCCACGAACGTGGCGGTAATTTCTACGGAGCTAGTCTTATTTTTTAAAATAGACGAAGGAGGGAATAACATGGCAAAACAAAAGATTCGTATTCGTTTAAAGGCATACGAACACCGCATTTTAGATCAATCCGCAGACAAGATTGTGGAAACAGCAAAGAGAACAGGTGCTGAAATTTCAGGTCCTATTCCATTGCCAACAGAACGGACAGTGTACACTGTTATCCGTTCCCCACACAAGTACAAGTATTCACGTGAACAGTTCGAAATGCGGACTCACAAGCGTTTGATTGACATTGTCAACCCAACACCAAAGACAGTCGACTCATTAATGAAGCTCGACTTACCATCAGGTGTTGACATCGAAATCAAGCTATAATTTACGAAATACAAATTACTATTAAATATATGGAGGTGTACTCATGACCACAAAAGGAATCTTAGGAAAAAAGGTAGGTATGACGCAAGTCTTTACTGAAGCTGGTGAATTGGTTCCTGTAACTGTTGTTAAGGTTGATGCTAACGTTGTTATGCAAGTTAAGACCATGGAAAACGATGGTTACGAAGCTATCCAATTAGGTTTCGAAGATCAACGTCCAGTTGCAGCTAACAAACCTGCCAAAGGTCATGCAGATAAAGCAAAAACTGCTCCTAAGCGCTTCGTTCGTGAAATCCGCGATGTTGAGCTAGGAGAATACAACGTCGGAGATGAAATCAAGGCTGATATTTTCGAAGCCGGTGAATTCGTGGATGTCACAGGTACATCTAAAGGTCATGGTTTCGCAGGTTCAATCAAGCGGAACAACCAACAACGTGGTCCTATGGCACACGGTTCTCGTTACCACCGTCGTCCTGGTTCAATGGGTTCAATCATTAACCGGGTATTCAAGGGTAAGTTATTACCAGGTCGGATGGGTAACAAGACTGTTACTATTCAAAATCTCGAAGTTGTTAAAGCTGACACTGAAAACGGCGTACTTTTGATCAAGGGTAATGTTCCAGGCGCAAACAAGTCTTACGTTACTATCAAGAGTACAGTTAAATAATAAGGAAGGGAGGAAACAACATGCCAACAGTTGCATTATTCAAACAAGACGGTAGCAAAAATGGTGACGTTCAATTGAACGACGGTATTTTTGGTATCGAACCAAACAACAATGTTGTATTTGACGCAGTGTTGATGCAACGTGCATCTTTACGTCAAGGTACACATGATGTTAAGAATAGAAGCGAAGTTCGTGGTGGCGGTCGTAAGCCATGGCGTCAAAAGGGTACTGGTCGTGCTCGTCAAGGTTCTATTCGTTCACCACAATGGGTTGGTGGTGGTGTCGTATTTGGCCCAACACCTCGCTCATACAGTTACAAGCTTCCTCGCAAAGTTCGTCGCTTGGCTATCAAGTCCGTCCTTTCTCAAAAGGTTATTGACGAAAGCTTAGTAGTTGTTGATCAATTACAATTTGAACAACCAAAGACTAAGGAATTTGCACAAGTTTTAGCTAACTTAAACGTTAACGAAAAAGTATTAGTAGTTCTTGAAGATGACAACAAAGTTGCTGCATTAGCTGCACGTAACTTAGCAAACGTTACTGTTATCCCTGCTAAGGGCTTAAACGTTTTAGACGTTATCAATAACGACAAGATGGTCATCACTCAAGGAGCTCTTTCTCAAGTAGAGGAGGTTCTTGCATAATGGAATCACGCGATATTATTTTACGTCCTATCATCACTGAAGCTTCAATGGCAAGCTTAGATGATAAGCGTTATACATTCGAAGTTGACCCACGTGCAACTAAGACACAAGTTAAGCTTGCTGTTGAAGACATCTTTGATGTTAAAGTTGCTAAGGTTAACATTATGAACGTAAAAGGCAAAAAGAAGCGTATGGGCCAATATGTTGGTTACAGAAAAGACCGGCGTAAGGCTATCGTTACTTTGACTGCCGATTCTAAAGAAATCAAATTATTCGACGAAGAATAAATCTATATATAGGAGGGAATCACAGTGGGGATCAAAAAGTTTAAACCTACATCAAATGGTCGCCGTAATATGACTGGACTTGACTATGCTGAAATCACTAAGTCCAAGCCAGAAAAGTCCTTGCTTGCTTCTAAAGCAAAGACAGCTGGACGTAACGCATACGGCCACATCACTGTTCGTCATCGTGGCGGTGGCAACAAGCGCCAATACCGTATCATCGACTTCAAGCGGATTAAAGATGATGTTCCAGCAACTGTAAAGGCCATTGAATATGATCCAAACCGTTCCACAAACATTGCGCTGCTTGTTTACGCAGACGGTGTTAAGTCTTACATTATCGCACCAAAGGGCCTCGAAGTAGGTCAAGTTGTTGAATCTGGTGTAGATGCCGACATCAAGGTTGGTAATGCATTGCCATTAGCTAACATTCCTGTTGGTACTGTTATTCACAACGTAGAATTAAAGCCTGGTAAGGGTGGCCAGTTGGCTCGTTCAGCTGGTACTTCTGCTCAATTACTTGGTAAGGAAGGCAAATATGCTATCGTTCGTTTGACTTCTGGTGAAGTACGGATGATCCTCTTATCATGCCGGGCAACTATCGGTGTTGTTGGTAATGAACAACACGAATTGATCAACATTGGTAAAGCTGGTCGTAACCGTTGGTTAGGCAAGCGTCCACAATCTCGTGGTTCTGTAATGAACCCTAACGATCACCCACACGGTGGTGGTGAAGGTAAGGCCCCTGTTGGTCGTCCAAGTCCATTATCCCCATGGGGTAAGAAGACTGTTGGTAAGAAGACACGTAAGAAGAAGAACAGATCAAACAAATTCATCGTTCGTAACCGTAAAAAGAAATAGTCACCGTGCATTAGCTGCATAGCGTGACTCATAATCCGAAGGGAGGATTACACTTTGAGTCGTAGTTTGAAAAAAGGACCTTTCGCAGATGAACATCTGTTAAAGAAGATCAAGGCACAAGCTGATCAAGAAAAGAAGTCTGTTATCAAGACATGGTCACGTCGTTCAACGATCTTCCCAAGCTTCATTGGCTACACAATCGCAGTATATGATGGACGGAAGCACGTTCCAGTTTATATTCAAGAAGATATGGTAGGCCACAAGTTGGGTGAATTCGTTCCAACACGTACTTTCCATGGTCATGCTAGTGATGACAAGAAGACTGGGAAATAGATAAGGGAGGATAATATAGATGGCTGAACAAGTAACATCGGCAAGAGCAACTGCTCGCACAGTTCGCATTCCTGCACGTAAAGCTCGTCTTGTGATCGACCTTATTCGTGGCAAGAGCGTTGCTGAAGCAATGGGGATTTTAAAGTTCACACCTAACAAAGGTGCTTTCATCATTGAAAAAGTTTTGAAATCAGCTGTTGCAAATGCAGAAAACAATTTTGACTTAGACGCTGAAGATTTATACGTAAGCGAAGCATTTGTTAACGAAGGACCAACTCTTAAGCGGTTCCGTCCTCGTGCAAAGGGTTCTGCTTCTCCAATCAACAAGCGGACAAGCCACATTACTGTAGTTGTATCTGAAAAATAAGGAGGGATAACGCGTGGGTCAAAAAATTAATCCAACTGGTTTACGTGTAGGTATCATTCGTGACTGGGATGCAAAATGGTACGCTGAAAAAGATTTTGCTGCTAACCTTCATGAAGATCTTCGTATCCGGGAATATATCGAAAATAGATTAGCCGACGCTTCTGTTTCTACCGTTGAAATCGAACGTGCCGCAAAGCGCGTTAATATTTCAATCCATACAGCTAAGCCTGGTATGGTAATCGGTAAAGGCGGTTCTGAAGTTGAAAAGCTTCGTAAAGAATTAAATGATTTGACAGGCAAGCGAGTACACATTAACATTGTGGAAATCAAGAAGCCTGACTTAGATGCTAAGTTGGTCGGTGAAAATGTTGCTGCTCAATTAGAAAACCGGATTGCTTTCCGTCGTGCTATGAAGCAAGCAATCCAACGGACAATGCGTGCTGGTGCAAAGGGTATCAAGATTCAGACTGCAGGTCGTTTAAACGGTGCAGATATGTCCCGTGTTGAACACTTCTCTGAAGGTACTGTGCCATTGCACACATTGCGTGCGGATATTGATTACGCATGGGTTGAAGCTCACACTACTTATGGTCGGATCGGTGTCAAGACTTGGATCTACCGTGGTGAAGTTTTACCAGAAAAAAAAGATAACAGTAAGGGAGGGAAATAATCTATGTTAGTACCAAAACGTACAAAGCATCGTCACGAATTCCGTGGTCACATGCGTGGTCGCGCTAAGGGTGGCAGATCTGTTGCTTTCGGTGAATATGGTTTAGTTGCACTTGAATCACACTGGATCACAAACCGTCAAATTGAAGCTGCGCGTATTGCGATGACTCGTTACATGAAGCGTGGCGGGAAGGTTTGGATTAAGATTTTCCCTCATAAGACTTATTCCGATAAGCCAATTGGTGTTCGGATGGGTTCAGGTAAAGGTGCTCCTGCTGGTTGGGTAGCTCCAGTTAAGCGCGAAAAGGTATTGTTTGAAATTGCCGGCGTTTCTGAAGAAGTTGCTCGTGAAGCTTTCCGTTTGGCTTCTCACAAGCTCCCAATCAAGACTAAGTTTGTAAAACGTGGGGAAGTAGGTGGCGAATCAAATGACTAATAAGGAAATTACTGAATTAACCACTGCTGAAATGCTTGAAAAAGAAAAGCAATTCAAAGATGAATTATTTAACTTACGCTTCCAATTAGCAACTGGTCAGTTGGAAAACACTGCTCGCTTGAAGGAAGTTCGTAAGACGATCGCACGTATTAAGACTGCGCTGCGTCAACAAGAATTAAACAAATAAAGAATACGAAAAGGAGGCTAATTCCTAATGAGTGAACGTAACGAACGCAAGGTTTACCAAGGACGTGTCGTTTCTGACAAGATGGACAAAACCATCACCGTTGTTGTTGAAACATACAAGAACGATCCAGTTTACGGTAAGCGTGTTAAGTACTCTAAGAAATACAAGGCCCATGATGAAAACAACGAAGCAAAGACTGGCGACATTGTTAAGATCATGGCAACACGCCCATTGTCAGCTACAAAGCGTTTCCGTTTATTAGAAATCGTTGAAAAAGCAGTTATCATTTAAGATAGTTAACTGATAAAATTGCACTGATTCGTATTCTTATCTAATAAATTGTGAAAGGAGGACACTAACTGTGATCCAACAAGAAAGTCGTTTAAAAGTTGCTGACAACTCCGGTGCTCGTGAAATCTTAGTTATCAAGATCTTGGGCGGTTCTCGTGTAAAGACTGCTACTGTCGGTGATATCATCGTTGCTACTGTTAAACAAGCAATACCAGGGGGCGTTGTCAAAAAGGGTGACGTTGTCAAGGCTGTTGTTGTTCGTACTAAGTACGGCACACACCGTCCTGATGGTTCATACATCAAGTTTGATGAAAACGCTGCTGTAATTATCGGTGAAGATAAGTCACCTAAAGGGACACGTATCTTCGGGCCAGTTGCTCGTGAATTACGTGACGGAAACTTCATGAAGATTGTTTCCTTAGCACCTGAAGTATTATAATCAACCATCGTCTAGCAAGGAGGTGCACAGATAAAGATGTTCATTAAGAAGAATGATAAAGTCAAGGTAATCGCCGGTAAAGACAAGGGTAAGGAAGGCGAAGTATTGCAAACTTTCCCTGGTAAAGACCGTGTGATTGTTAAGGGTGTTAACGTTGTTAAGAAACACCAAAAGCCAACTAACGCTAATCCAAACGGTGGAATTATTGATGTGGAAGCACCAATCCACGTTTCAAACGTTATGTTGATCGATCCTTCTAACAATGAAGCAACTCGTGTTGGTTTCAAGGTAGAAGATGGTAAAAAGGTCCGGGTTTCTAAGAAGTCTGGCAAAACTTTATAATAAATAAGGAAGGAGGATACTTTCTTCATGAGTCGTTTAAAGGATAAATATACTAATGAAATTGTCCCATCAATGATGGAAAAATTTAACTACACATCAATCATGCAAGTGCCTAAGGTTGACAAGATCGTTATCAACATGGGTGTTGGTGATGCTGTAAATAACTCTAAGTTTTTGGATGAAGCTGTCGAAGAATTAACTCTTATCTCTGGTCAAAAGCCAGTTATCACAAGAGCTAAGAAGTCTATCGCTGGCTTCCGTCTGCGTGAAGGTATGGCAATCGGTACTAAGGTTACCTTACGTGGACAACGGATGTACGAATTCTTAGACAAGTTAGTTTCTGTATCACTTCCACGTGTGCGTGACTTCCACGGTGTAAGCAAGCGTGCTTTCGATGGTCGTGGTAACTACACACTGGGTGTACGTGAACAGCTGATCTTCCCTGAAATCGATTTTGATAACGTTAATAAGGTACGGGGATTAGATATCGTTATTGTTACAACTGCTAACACAGACGAAGAATCCAAGGAATTATTAACTCAATTAGGAATGCCATTCGCCAAATAAGAGGGGGTTTCACATTGGCTAAAAAGTCACAAATTGCAAAGAATAAGCGTCCAGCAAAGTTCTCAACTCAAGAATATACTCGTTGTGAACGTTGTGGCAGACCACATTCTGTTTATCGTAAATTTAAGTTATGCCGTGTTTGCCTGCGCGAACTTGCTCACAAGGGTCAAATCCCTGGCATGAAAAAGGCTAGCTGGTAATCCACATATACTTTGATAAAAGGAGGCAAACAAGGTCATGACAGATCCAATTGCAGATTTCTTGACTCGCATTCGTAATGCAAATCAAGCAAGACTTGAATCTTTAGAAGTGCCTGCTTCAAACATGAAGAAGGCCATCGCTGAAATCCTTCAAAAAGAAGGATTTATCCGCGACGTTGAATACATTGATGACGACAAACAAGGCGTTATCCGCGTATTCCTTAAATACGGTAAGAACAACGAACGCGTAATCACTGGTCTTCGTCGTATTTCTAAACCAGGTTTACGTTCTTACGTTAAGTCCGATGATGTACCTAAGGTTTTAAACGGTTTAGGTATTGCTATCTTGTCAACACCAGAAGGCGTGATTACTGACAAAGAAGCACGGGCAAAGCACGTTGGCGGCGAAGTGCTCGCTTACGTTTGGTAATTAATATAAACAGTAAGGAGGTGTCAATCTCGTGAGTCGTATTGGTTATAAAGTAGTTGAATTACCAGAAGGCGTTGAAGTAAAACAAGATGGTAACGTAGTTACTGTTAAGGGTCCTTTGGGTGAATTAACTCGTGAATTTTCAAATCAAATCACAATGAAGATCGAAGGCAACGAAGTTACTTTCGAACGTTCATCAGAAGATAACAAAGTTAAGGCTCTTCACGGTACTACTCGTGCAAACTTCGCCAACATGGTTGAAGGTGTTTCTAAGGGCTTTAAGAAAGAACTTGAATTGCGTGGTGTTGGTTACCGTGCAGTTAAGAAGGGTAACAAGCTTGAATTAAGTCTTGGTTACTCCCACCCAGTTTACTTTGAAGAAGAAGATGGCATTAAGCTTGAAGCTCCTTCTGCAACTTCTGTAATCGTTTCTGGGATTAACAAAGAAGAAGTTGGGGATTTCGCTGCACGGATTCGTGCTAAGCGTGCTCCAGAACCTTACAAGGGCAAGGGTGTTCGCTATGTTGGCGAATTCGTACGTCGTAAGGAAGGTAAGACTGGTAAATAATGCAGCATAACTTGCTGATCCAAATTTAATTAAGAGGTGAAAATTTTGATTTCAAAACCAGATAAGAATAAGACACGTCAACGTCGTCACGTTCGTGTTCGTGGTAAGATCTCTGGTACTGCTGAGTGCCCACGCTTAAATGTTTATCGTTCAAACAAAAACATCTACGCTCAAGTTATTGATGACGTAGCGGGTGTGACGCTAGTTAGTGCCTCTACTTTAGACAGTGAAGTTAGTGGCAACACTAAGACTGAACAAGCTGCTTCAGTTGGTGCTGTTGTTGCAAAGCGTGCTCAAGATAAGGGTATCGAACAAGTTGTATTTGACCGTGGTGGATACCTGTACCATGGACGTGTTCAAGCTTTAGCCGAAGCTGCACGTGAAAATGGTTTACAATTCTAGGAAAGGGAGGAAATAACATTTATGGCTTTTATCGATCCAACTCAATTAGAATTAGAAGATCGTGTTGTAGCAATCAACCGTGTTACTAAAGTTGTAAAAGGTGGACGTCGTCTTCGTTTTGCTGCTTTAGTTGTTGTCGGCGACCACAATGGCCACGTTGGCTTTGGTACTGGTAAAGCTCAAGAAGTTCCAGAAGCTATTCGTAAAGCTGTTGACGCTGCTCGTAAGAACTTAATCGAAGTTCCGGTTGTTGGAACTACTCTTCCTCACGAAATCATCGGTCAACACAGCGGTAGTCGCATCTTGTTGAAGCCAGCTATTGCCGGTTCTGGGGTTGCTGCTGGTGGTGCCGTACGTGCCATCATGGAACTTGCTGGTATTGACGATGTGACAAGTAAGTCATTAGGTTCAAACACACCAGTTAACGTAGTCCGTGCTACAATGGATGGTTTGTTGCGTATGAAGAGTGCAGAAGAAGTTGCCCAATTACGTGGTGTTTCTGTACAACACTTAGCTGAATAAGGAGGACAAAAATTATGGCTCAATTAAAAGTTACATTAATTCGTTCTGTCATTGGACGTCCTCAAAATCAACGCGAAATTGTTAAAGGTTTAGGCCTTGGCCGCATTAATAGTTCAGTTGTTGTTCCTGACAACGCAGCTATGCGCGGAGCAATTACAAAGATCAATCATTTAGTGGACGTTAAATTGGCTGACTAAAGTCAAGATAAGTTAATGAGGAGGTGCCAACCCTAATGAAATTACATGAATTAAAGCCAAGTGAAGGCTCACGTAAAGTACGCAACCGCGTAGGTCGTGGTACTTCATCCGGTAATGGTAAGACTGCAGGCCGTGGTCAAAAGGGTCAAAAGGCTCGTGGCAAGGTTCGTCTTGGTTTCGAAGGTGGCCAAATGCCATTATTCCGCCGGATGCCAAAACGTGGTTTCAACAACATTAACCGTAAAGAATATGCTGTTGTAAACCTTACTGAATTAAACAAATTTGAAGATGGTGCTGTTGTTTCTGTTGCAGAATTAACTGAAGCAGGCATCGTTAAGAATCTCAAAGATGGGATCAAGATTCTTGGTAATGGTGAATTGAACAAGAAGTTAACTGTTAAAGCTAACAAGTTCTCTGCATCTGCTAAGGAAGCGATCGAAGCAAAAGGCGGTCAAGCTGAGGTGATTTAATTGCTTAAGACAATGAAGAACGCCTTTACTGTAAAAGAGATTCGCAATAAAATCTTATTTACTTTAGGTGTCTTGATTGTATTTCGCTTAGGCACTTATATCACTGTCCCTGGGATCAACGCTAAAGCTCTGCAAAGTGTTGCGTCTTCAGGGTTAATTAGTATATTGAACACTTTCAGTGGTGGTGGATTGACTAACTATTCCATCTTGGCAATGGGGGTTTCACCATATATTACTGCACAAATTGTAATCCAATTATTACAAATGGACATTGTGCCGAAGTATGTGGAGTGGAGCAAACAAGGTGAAGTTGGTCGGCGTAAACTTAATCAGCATACGCGGATCCTGACGATTGTCCTTGCGTTTATACAATCAATTGGTGTTACAGCAGGGTTTAATTTTTTGAGTTCATTAAACCTTGTGGAAAATCCAAGTATTCAAACCTATGTTAGCATTGGTTTGATTTTAACGGGGGGTACAATGTTTACCGCCTGGCTTGGTGACATGATTACAGATCGTGGGATTGGTAATGGAGTTTCCATTATCATCATGGCTGGTATCTTAGCTCGGGTTCCTACTGGAATTCAGCAAATTTACCAAGAACAATTTGGAAGTGCAAGTGATTTGGTTCAGCCACTGCTATACTGTGGCCTCTTATTGGTAGTAATCCTCATCATCGTAACTTTTGTTACGTTTGTTGAACAAGCTGCTTATAAGATTCCTATTCAGTATACGCGGCGGATGGCTGGAGCATCTGATAGCTCATATCTGCCATTAAAGATCAATGTTGCTGGGGTTATCCCAGTTATCTTTGCTAGTTCGTTTATTGCTACGCCCCAAGCAATCCTAATGGTTTTCACGCAAAATCATTCTGAAGATACATGGTATAAGATCATGACCAATCTGTTTTCAATGCAGACGACAGCAGGGATGATTTTATATACAGTATTGATTGTTGGTTTTACTTTCTTCTACGCTTTTGTTCAGGTAAACCCTGAGAAGCTAGCAGAAAATTTACAAAAACAGGGAAGTTATATTCCATCTGTTTGGCCAGGACGGGAAACACAAAATTATGTTTCTAGTCTATTGATCCGACTAAGTTCGGTTGGGTCACTTTACTTGGGCTTAGTATCATTGATTCCGTTAGTCTCCAGCAATGTTTGGGGATTGAATGAATCAATCGGACTAGGTGGTACCAGTTTACTAATTGTTGTTGGGGTTACAATCCAAACAATCAATCAGTTAAACGGGATGATGATGAAACAAGAATACGTTGGCTTCATCAGAGAATAATTTATCTATTTATTAATACGGGAAATAAGTAGTAGTACCTTATTTCCCGTATTTTCTTTAGATGAAAAACTTAAAGTACGGTATAATGATAATCGTATAAATATTTGAGGAGGAGTCATTACTATGGCTTTACAGTTAATGTTAATGGGCTTGCCAGGTGCTGGTAAGGGGACCCAAGCAGAACAGATTGTTGATGAGTACAAGATTCCACATATTTCAACTGGGGATATCTTCCGGGCAGCAATCAAGAATCAAACCCCAATGGGTGTTGAAGCTAAGAAATATATCGACAAGGGCGAATTGGTGCCGGATGATGTGGTTAACGGGATTGTGAAAGAACGTTTAGGCCAAGACGATGTTCAAAACGGCTACATGTTAGATGGCTTTCCAAGAAACATGGTTCAAGCACGAGCATTAAAGGAATTTAGTGCTGAACTTGGTCAACCATTGAACTGTGTGATCAATATTCACGTAGATCCTGAATCACTGATGGAACGTTTGACGGGACGCTTTATTTGCAAGAACTGTGGTGCTACATACCATAAGGTTTTCAACCCAACTAAAGTTGAAGGCACTTGTGATCGTTGTGGTGGCCATGAATTCTTCCAACGGGACGATGACAAGCCGGAAACAGTTGAGAACCGTTTGAAGGTTAACATTGAAATGAATACACCTTTACTCGATTTCTACCGTGAAGAAGGTATTTTACACGAAGTAAACGGAAATCAACCAATCGAAAAGGTTTTCGCTGATATTAAACAAATTTTAGATGCAATTAAGTAGCTAAAGGCTTACAATGAAGTTGTCGCTTTGCGGCAACTTTTTTTATGGAAATTTTTATTGAAAACAAATCCTTGCTAAGCACTTTAGAATATGATAGTATTATCAAGGTTTATCTTTTCAATAGGATTAGTTCGCGCTTTTTTGCGTTCATCCTGCGGAAAAAGGTGGGACTCCGTGAAGCTTCTCACATTTTTACGTGTAAAGTTTTCAAACCAAAATTTAAGGAGGTACTTTTACGTGGCGAAAGATGATGTGATTGAAATTGAAGGTAAAGTAAAAGAAACTTTACCAAATGCGATGTTCAAAGTTGAGCTCGAAAATGGTCACGAGATTTTAGCGCATGTTTCTGGGAAGATCAGAATGCACTACATTCGGATTTTACCTGGTGACAAGGTAACGGTTGAAATGTCACCATACGACTTAACTAAGGGTCGCATTACCTATCGCTTTAAATAGATTGTACTTCAAGTAAATATAGGAGGTATAATTCATGAAAGTAAGACCATCAGTTAAACCAATGTGCGAAAACTGCAAGGTCATTAAGCGCAAGGGTCGCGTAATGGTTATCTGCAGCAATCCTAAGCACAAACAACGTCAAGGCTAATTTTTAAGGAGGTGAATTTTAAATGGCTCGTATCGCAGGTGTCGACTTACCACGTGACAAGCGTATCGTAATCGGCTTAACATATATTTTTGGTATCGGTAATACAACAGCTCAAAAGATTTTGGCTGATGCCGGTGTTTCAGAAGATATCCGTGTTCGTGACTTGACTCCAGATCAAGAAGACAAGATCCGTGAACAAGTTGATAACTACAAGGTTGAAGGTGACCTTCGTCGTGAAGTTTCCTTGAACATTAAGCGTCTTTCTGAAATCGGTTCTTACCGTGGCCTTCGTCACCGTCGTCATTTACCAGTTCGTGGTCAAAACACGAAGAACAATGCGCGGACTCGTAAAGGCCCAGCAGTTGCTATTGCTGGTAAAAAAGGTTAATAAATAAATTAAAATAAAGGAGGTTAGTCAAATTCATGGCTGTTAAGAAATCACGTAAGCGCCGTGTGAAGAAGCATATTGAAGCCGGCGTTGCACACATTCACTCAACATTTAACAACACACTTGTTATGATCACTGACGTTCATGGTAACGCCGTTGCATGGTCATCAGCTGGTTCCTTAGGCTTCAAGGGTAGCCGTAAGTCTACTCCATTTGCTGCCCAAATGGCTTCTGAAGCTGCTGCAAAGGTTGCAATGGAAAACGGTATGAAGACTGTTGAAGTTGCTGTTAAGGGTCCTGGTTCAGGTCGTGAAGCTGCTATTCGTGCACTTCAAACTACAGGTCTCGAAGTTACATCTATCAAGGATGTTACACCAGTTCCTCATAATGGATGTCGTCCTCCAAAGCGTCGGCGTGTTTAATGTGGAACTTTGAAGCTTGCCTTCACAGTGTTGAAACCATGTTACTACACGTTACGTTTTGAAAGGGGTAAAGATAAGAATGATCGAATTTGAAAAACCAAAAATTCATAAGATTGAAGAAAATGATGGCTACGGCAAGTTTGTTATCGAACCGCTTGAACGTGGGTATGGTACAACTTTAGGTAACTCTTTACGCCGGGTCTTATTATCTTCATTGCCAGGTGCTGCTATTACTGATATCCAAATCGATGGGGTTCTCCATGAATTCTCTACCGTCGAAGGTGTTCTAGAAGATGTTACTCAAATCATCTTGAACTTAAAGAAGGTTGCATTGGGTATCAAGTCAGATGATCGTGTATCCTTAGAGATTGATGTTGTTGGTCCAATGGAAGTAACTGCCGGTGATATCCAAGGTAGTGCCGACGTTGAAATCTTCAACCCAGATCAATATATTTGTACTGTGGCTGATGGAGCTTCATTCCATGTTCGGATGACCGCTAACACGGGTCGTGGTTACGTTTCTGCAAAGGAAAACAAAGAAATGGCTGATGATATGCCAATCGGTGTTTTACCAATCGATTCGATTTATACCCCGATCGAACGCGTGAACTACCAAGTTGAAAAAACACGTGTTGGTCAAAAGAACGATTACGATAAGTTGACCTTAGATGTTTGGACTAACAAGTCCATCACACCTAGTGAAGCTGTTAGCTTATCCGCAAAAGTCTTAACTGAACACTTGAGTTTGTTTGTTAACCTGACTGAAGAAGCAATGAATGCTGAAATGATGGTTGTAACTGAAGAAACTCACAAAGAAAAGATGCTTGAGATGACAATTGAAGAGCTTGATCTCTCTGTTCGTTCATACAACTGCTTGAAGCGTGCAGGTATCAATACTGTTCAAGAGTTAACTAATAAGACTGAAGCAGATATGATGAAGGTTAGAAACCTTGGTCGCAAGTCTTTGGATGAAGTTAAGGAAAAATTAGCAAACCTTGGTTTATCATTACGCCAAGATGACTAAACATTATCAGAAATAAAGGAGGGAAACATTCATGGCATACCGCAAATTAGGTCGGACAAGCGAACACCGTAAGGCAATGTTACGCAATTTGACTACTGATTTGATTGTTAACGAAAAGATCGTTACTACTGAACAACGTGCTAAAGAAGTACGTAAATTTGCTGACAAGATGATCACTTTAGGTAAGAAGGGTGACTTGGCTGCTCGCCGGCGCGCTGCTGCTTTCATGATGAACGTTATTGCTGACGTTAAGGAAAACGGTGACGACGTAGTTATCCAAACTGCTTTACAAAAGTTATTTGATGATCTTGCACCACGTTTTGCTGAACGTAACGGTGGTTACACTCGGATCTTAAAGATGGACAAGCGTCGGGGCGATGCTGCTCAAATGGTTGTTCTTGAATTGGTTGACTAATTCGTTAACTGGTATTAATTGAATATATTCAATTAACAAAGTGTCACTTTTATAATGATAAATGGGCGTTAGGATGTTGGTTACAACCTTTACCTAGTCTAGCTCAGAGTACGTCGTCCTTGAGGCGGGGGAACTTTCATTATAAAAAGTGATTTTTTTGTTTTATAGGCATTAAAATGATCGATATGATGATTTTAATGCCTTTTTCTTGTGTTTAAGACTATGGTATATTAGAGACATTAGTAACGAGAAGGGATGTTGTAACGATGGGTAAGATCATTGAGGTTAAGGACTTGACCTTCCATTATCCTGACCAAAAAGAACCACTCTTTGACCAGCTGTCGTTGAGTATTGAACGAGGACAATGGGTAGCGATTATTGGTCACAATGGTAGTGGCAAGAGTACCCTTGTACGGATAATCGATGGTCTTTTAGCACCACAAGCCGGCACGATCTTTGTTGATGGAATGCCTGTGACACCAGAGAATATTTGGCAAATTAGGGAGAAGATCGGGATGGTCTTTCAAAATCCAGACAATCAGTTTGTCAGCGCTGATGTCGAAGGCGATGTTGCATTCGGGATGGAAAATCTAGGTCTTGACCGCGATGTGATGAAGTACCGTGTAGACCAGGCACTGCGCAAGGTGAATATGGAGGACTTCAAAGGCCATGATCCATCACGTTTATCTGGGGGGCAAAAGCAGCGAGTAGCCATTGCTGGTGTTTTGACCCTGCGTCCAGATGTTATTATCTTTGACGAGGCAACGAGTATGCTTGATCCGGAAGGACGCCAGGATATTATCAAGTTGATGACCAAATTGCACAAGAAAGGTTACACTCTAATCTCAATTACCCATAATATTGATGAGGCCGCTATGGCAGACAGGGTTTGTGTAATTGACGATGGGAAGATAGCTGCTGATAGCAGTCCAGCAGAGATTTTTGCACAAGAAAAAGAGTTAATAGCAATGGGGTTAGATGTTCCATATTCAGAACGTCTTAAGGATGAGTTGCTTCACAATGGGATTGAGGTCCCACACGAATATCTCACTGAGAAGGGAATGGTTGACTGGCTATGCAAATTACATTCGAAAAATTAGGTTTTACCTATCAACCAGGAACCCCGTTAGCATTTACAGCTTTAAAGGACGTTTCTTTCACGATTGCGGAACATAGCTACACAGCAATTGTCGGGCATACTGGAAGTGGTAAATCTACTCTTATTCAACACCTGAATGGTTTACTGAAACCAACAACAGGAACAGTACAAATCGGTGAGCAAGTGATTACAAGTGCAACTAGTAATAAGGACCTGAATAAATTGCGACGGAAAGTAGGCTATGTTTTTCAATTTCCCGAAGCCCAATTGTTTGAAGAAACAGTCTTAAAAGATATTGAATTCGCTCCGCTGAACTTTGGATATAGTCCTAAGGAGGCACGACAAATAGCAATTGAGCAGGCCCAAGCTGTACAACTACCGACAGACGTTTGGGAGAAATCTCCGTTTGAGCTTTCTGGGGGGCAGATGCGGCGGGTAGCCATTGCGGGAATTTTAGCAATGAAGCCCGAAGTTCTGGTTCTGGATGAACCAACGGCCGGTTTAGATCCCCAAGGTAGCCGTGAAATTATGAGTTTATTTCAACGGTTACATCAAGAACAGGGCTTAACTATTGTATTGGTCACCCACAACATGAATGATGTGGCAGACTATGCTGATCATGTTGTAGTGCTGGAAAAAGGAACAGTTGTTGGAGACGGACAACCACGGGAAATTTTTGCCGATCCACAGTGGTTGACGGATCATCATTTAGGTCTTCCACAGACAACGGCTTTTGCATATCAACTACAACAACGAGGGTTTGTCTTTACCGAAGGTTTACCCTTAACTGAAAAGCAACTAGCACATGAGTTAGCTATGATGCTCAAAGGGGGGAATAACCAATGAATAAACTCCTTTTAGGGCGGTACATTCATGCTGATTCGTTCGTTCATAAATTGGATGCACGCGCAAAGCTATTTTTGAGTTTTTATTTCATAGTGATCATCTTTTTATGTAACAACTGGCAAACGTATACTTTATTAGGGATTTTAACCTTAGTTAGTGTGGTATGTTCCAAGATAAAATTGAAGTTTTTCTGGGATGGGATTCGCCCCTTAGTATGGTTGATCATCTTTACGGTCGTATTACAACTATTCTTCTCCAGTGGTGGTCATGTTTACTGGCAGTGGGGAATTTTTAGAATCACTAGCTTGGGGATTGAAAATGCAATCTATATTTTTTGTCGGTTTGTCCTGATTGTATGTATGTCAACTTTGCTGACTTTGACGACACCGCCATTACAGATTGCTGACGGGATGGAGGCTTTGATGAAGCCATTAAAGAAAGTAAAAGTCCCGGTTGATGAGATTGCTTTGATGTTGTCAATAGCACTACGGTTTGTCCCGACCCTGATGGATGAGACAACGAAAATCATGAATGCCCAACGATCACGGGGGGTTAACTTTGAGGAAGGTAGCTTATGGCATCGTGCTAAGATGCTGGTTCCGTTATTGATTCCGTTATTCGTTAGTTCATTTAATCGGGCAGAAGATTTAGCGATTGCGATGGAAGCACGGGGGTATCGTGGTGGTTCGCATCGCACTAAGTATCGGCAGCAAGTATGGCACCGCAATGATACGCTTGTGATGATGCTTTTTGCGGTAGTGACAGGCTTGTTGATCTATTTACGTAAATAACGGGTAGAGGAGGAGAGCTGTGACTCAAAGATATAAGGTAACCATCGCGTATGATGGAACTAATTTTGCTGGTTTTCAAAAACAACCCCAGCAGCGTACGGTGCAATCTGTTATCGAAGATGCACTGAACAAGATGAATAAAACGGACGAACATATTTTCATTGTTGGTTCTGGGAGAACTGATGCAGGTGTCCATGCTTTAGCTCAGGTAATTCACTTTGATTTTCCCCATGAAATTCCAGCTCTAGGGATGAAACGAGGACTTAACAGTATGTTACCTTTGGATCTAGAAGTTAAAGACTGTGAAATAGTTGATGATAGTTTTCATGCTCGGTTCAGTACTCATGGTAAACGGTATATGTATCGGGTAAGTCGGGGCGAGTTTGTTAATCCGTTTAAGCGATTTTATACGGCCCATTACAAGTATCCGTTAGATATTGATAAAATTCGTGCTGCATTGCCAGATGTTGTAGGGACACATGATTTTACTAGCTTTGTAGCAGCTGGTAGTCAGGCCCGCGATCATGTTCGGACAATTTATGAGGCAACAGTTCGAGAAGATCTGGCTAACGATGAAGTAATATTTGAATTCTATGGGAATGGCTTTTTGTATAATCAGGTGCGAATTATGGTAGCAGCCCTGTTAGAAATTGGGCGGGGGCAACGACCGGTCCATGATTTTTTACGGTTATATGAAGTGAAAAATCGCAAAGAATGTTATCGTACTGCTCCAGCTAGTGGGTTATATTTGAAAGAAGTAGTATATAATCAACCGCAATAAGCAGAAAACATTACAATTATTTCGTGAATTGTAATTGACTTAGATACTGAAAGTAAGTATTATAGTACTTGGTATTGTTTGCCCCACAGTAAGCCCCGTTAACCTTATTGTTTGTCAAACATGCATTAAAAATGGAGGAAATAAACGTGCGTACAACATATATTGCAAAACCAGGCGAAGTAGAACGTAAATGGTATGTAGTTGATGCCACTGATGTATCTTTAGGTCGTTTAGCATCACAAGTTGCTGCTATTTTACGTGGTAAGAACAAGCCAACATTCACACCTCATGTTGATACTGGTGACAATGTTATCATTATCAATGCAGAAAAGGTTGCTTTAACAGGTCACAAGGCTGCTAAGAAGCTTTACTACTTCCACTCAGATTATCCTGGTGGATTTAAGAAGATCAAGGCTGGCGATATGCGGAATGACAAGCCAGAACGCTTGATTGAATTAGCAGTTAAGAACATGCTTCCAAAGAACTCTCTTGGTCGCAAGATGATTAAGAAGATGCATGTATACCGTGGTGCAGAACACAAGCATGCTGCACAACAACCAGAAGCATTGGACATCAACAAGTTAATCTAATAACATAGGAGGAAAATGATTTGGCACAAGTACAATATTTCGGCACAGGTCGTCGTAAGCATTCCGTTGCTCGTGTTCGTTTAGTACCAGGTTCTGGTAAGATCACTATGAACGGCAAACCTGCTGAAGAATACATTCCATATGAAAACTTACGCGCAGTTATGATGCAACCATTCGACGTTACTGAAACAAACGGTTCATACGATGTTTTAGTAAATGTTAACGGCGGTGGCTTCTCTGGCCAAGCTGGTGCAACTCGTCATGGTATTGCACGTGCATTACTTACTGTTGATCCTGACTTCCGTGGCGTATTAAAGCGCGCTGGTCTCTTAACTCGTGACCCACGGATGAAGGAACGTAAGAAGCCAGGTCTCAAGAAGGCTCGTAAGGCTTCCCAATTCTCAAAGCGTTAATCAGATTTCTGGTTACACTTTCCAAGCATCAGCATTTGCTGGTGCTTTTTTATTGTAAAAATTAAAAGCCCGGATAAAAAGTGAAGAGAAAATAATCTTTGTGTAATCCGCTTGTACTTAGCACTTAGACTTACGGGTAATTTTCCCGTCATTTAAACTATGGGAAATAATAAAAAGACTGGAAAATAGTTTTCCAGCCTTTTTTAGTATATATTTAGTCTTTAATATTAGCAGTAACAACAGCAGCAAACTTAACAAATAAACGTTGGTAAAGATTGAGCTGATGCAATTGTTCTAGTTGTTCCTTCTTTTTGAGCATGAAATCAAACATCCCCACAATGTACTTTTGGTACAGACGAGTATGAGTGATCCAAGCATGGAAGCGCGGCGAAACTTTCGATAAACTAAAGATTGCCAGTAAGAAGAAAGGAACTTGAGGAATGACTGGCAAAAGTAGACCAATAATTCCACATGTAAAGCCAAGAACAGCTAACAATAACCAAAAAAACTTAGCAATATTTTTCGTCATAAAAGCCCCTTTCTTACAAAACAGAACTTACCTACTACTTCTTGTTGTCATTATACCATAGGACCCAAGAATAGTCCGTTTATGAATTTATTAAGAAAGAGTGCTAAAATAAACAACTATAAATAACTTTAATAATTAGTAAAAGAGGCGTTTTTAGATGTTAGACAATATGATTCTCAAACAAGTGATGAAGCGGTCATTTACTATCCCTATTGAAGTGACCTATGCTGACGGTAAAACGGAACGGTACGGGAAAGGAACACCTGAGGTTAAAGTTAAATTTAATCAGAAGATTGCTCTGAAAGACCTGCGAAAGAATGCATCCATCACACTGGGAGAAGCATATATGGATAAAGCTATCGAAGTCGAAGGCTCATTGCAAAAGCTCATTGCATCAGCATATGCATCAGCTGATAGTTTTTTAAACAATAAAAAGTTCAAGCGTTTTTTGCCCCACCAAAGTCACGATGAGGCTGAAACTAAGCATGATGTGCAAACACACTATGACATTGGCAATGATTTTTATCGTTTGTGGCTTGACCCGACAATGACCTATTCTTGTGCTTATTTTGAAAAGCCCACTGATAGTTTAGAACAAGCCCAGGAAAATAAGGTACATCACATCATCAATAAATTGAATCCGCAACCTGGAAAGACCATGTTAGATATAGGCTGTGGTTGGGGAACGTTGATTTTAACGGCAGCACAAGAATATGGACTAAACGTGTGTGGAATCACTCTTAGTCAAGAGCAATATGAGTTTGTTAACAAGCGGATAAAGGAATTGGGCTTAGAACATCAAGCGCAAGTAATTTTGACTGATTATCGTGAATTAGATCATGTTCCTTTCGATTACATCACTAGTGTGGGGATGTTTGAACATGTTGGTCAAGAAGATCTCGGCCAATATTTTCGAACTGTAGCTTCATTGTTGAAGGATGATGGGACGGCATTGATTCACGGAATTACGCGGCAACAAGGGGGAGCTTATAATGGATGGATCAATAAATATATTTTCCCCGGTGGCTATATCCCTGGTTTGCAAGAAAATATTCAACACATCTTGGATGCAGGGATGCAGCTGGCCGATATTGAAATGTTGCGACGTCATTACCAAAAAACATTAGAGATCTGGGATGCTAACTTCAAAAAGGTAATTCCCCAAGTGATTGCGCAAAAAGGGGAACGTTTCGCCCGGATGTGGGACTTATATCTACAGGCATGTGCAGCATCATTTGAATCAGGCAATATCGATGTGATCCAGTTCCTGATGTCGAAAGGCCCAAGTGCAAAGAATTTACCGTTAACGCGGAATTATGTATATGCCAAGGAACTCACTGTACAGAATTAGTTGGACGTTCTGGTATAATCACAGTAGAAGAAAGAAGGGGAGGAGTGATCACAACGTGAAAGAGGCAAGCTCAGTTGAGATTACCAATGCGGAGTGGGAAATTATGCGCATCGTTTGGACTCTAGGGGCAGCAACAAGTAAGCAGATCAGTGAAGTGATGGCGGTTAAGAAAAACTGGAAAATGGCAACGACGAAAACCTTGTTGGGACGTTTGGTAACTAAAAATTATCTTGAAACTACGCGACAAGGGCGCGCTTTTATTTATCGGCCAACCGTAGACGAACAGGCAACCATCAACCAGCTGTTAGAGGCTGACCTGCGAACAATTTGTCAAATGCACACGGGCCGTTCGTTAGCAGAAATTCTCCGCAAGTTTACTTTTACGAAACATGACCTCCAGGTAATGCAAGATATCTTGCAAGCCAAGATGGCGGATGCACCGACAGAACTGCCATGTGATTGTGTACCGGCAGAGTTGGCTCCAGAATTAGACCATGATGAACAAACGTGTTGTCGTTAGGGATGTTTGATAAAAAAGTTTGGCAAACCTAAATATGTGGTATAATAAAAGGGTCAAAGATCTATGGTGGCAGATATGCAATGAGGAGTGATTAGGTTGGAAAAGATTCGCAATATTAAACGAATTTTAGTTGGGGTTGATGCTTCCGATGACGCGCAACTGGCTTTTCGGGTGGCCATTCACCGGGCCCGCGAATTGGGAGCAGACCTATATATTGTTAATGTTATTGAAGACCATGACATTAACGTGTATGAAAAGTTAGACGATGATTTCATGCGTCGCAAGCGGAGCATGCACGGTGAAACATTAACTAAGTATAAGCAACTGGCTGAAGAAGCTGGGGTAAAGAACGTTAAGATTATTTCGGTTGAAGGCAATCCAGGGAAAACAATTGTTAAAGATGTGATCCCATCAGTCAAGCCAGACTTGCTAATTGTTGGTTCGATTGGTAAACAAGGCGTCCGGAAATACTTTGGTTCGCAAGCAGCATACATGGCTAAATATTCACCAGTATCAGTTCTAGTTGTACGTTAAATTTTATAGTAATAGTAGGGGAGAATAATTTTGCTAATTATTCTCCCCTTTTGCTGTTTTTATGGTAAAGTCAATATATAAAATAAATTATATTATCTTTATATCCTAAACTACTGATAGGAAGGATAAGGAGAGGTGGCAATGACAAGACATCAAGAAGAACGGAAGCAAGCTTTTGCTGCTAGCTTAACTAATTTATTGCGGAAAGAAGCGATTGAGAAAATCACAGTTGATCAAATTTGCGAGGAAGCTAACGTTCATCGGAGTACTTTTTATCGCTACTTCACTGATAAATACGACCTCTTAGAATACGTTTTTAAAAATATCTTCGTTGCGCAAGTGGACCGGAGCAACGTAGTTGAATCCATTATCAGACACATTGCTAGTGAAAAGAAAATTTTTCGTAATGTGTTTAATAATAACAATAAGGCAGATTATTATTTATTTGGGACAATTTTACGTATTTTTAGTAGCCAAATCTATGACGCGGTGATGGCAGGACACCTGCATGAAATTCCGTGGATCGAGATTATGGTCAAAAATAGTAAGTATCCTAAAATTGCCACAGATATGATTGCTGGGGGCTTTTTAACGGTATTAATCGAGTGGATTAGTACCAACTATGAGATGGATGAAGAAGAACTCGCCCGCTTTATCCTCCATATTGAAGAGAGCTTGAAGGATAAGAAAATAAATATTAACGATTAGTTTAGCTTTTCTATTTTACATACAATCTTAAAAAGCGTAAAATAGTAGTAGCTATTGCGGGATAAACTATTAATTAATTAACACTGGTAGGAATTATATAGTAGTTGGCAACCAGTAGCGGTTACATTTTTTGTTTACCATATTAAGTTACCTTTATGCAATAGGAGGCGAACAAGTGTGAATTCATTGCAAAAGTCGATGACTAATTTGGCTCAGGTGCTACGGCTTCATGAACAAAAGAGTGGATCCAGTGATGAACTGGCTAAGCTGGGTGTAATAGATGTTTATTATCTCGAAGCAATCTATCAGCTTAAAGATCCAACTATTGGGACGATTTCTAAGCTTCTGGGTCAATCTACCCCCAACACTAACTACCATATCAAGAAGCTCGAAAAGAGTGGGCTTATCGAAAAGCGTTTAGATGACGTGGATCGACGGGTTACTCACCTATATGTCACGGAAAAGTATCTACAGATGCTAGAGTTTGATGCTGCTTTTTGGGCAGACCTACAACAAAAGCTCGAAGAAAGTGTTACTCCAAGCGATTTAGCAATTTTTAGACAGGTTTTGAGAGAAACAACCGATATTATTACGGAAAGTACACTACATAGAGATTAAGAGTGACGTAAGCGTAGAAAAAAATACTATGGGAAAGCTCATAGATGATAATAAAATATTGGTTATCAAAAGAGTGAGGCCAGCTGATAATTCAGTTGGCCTCACTCTTTTAGTTATTCCAAGGATGAAAAGTGGTAATTAGGTCCAATAATGCAGGGGCAGGAGGAAAACTTTCCCGATAAGCAAGTCCAATCTTGAACTCAGGCACCCCTTTGTTAGCCAAATCAAGGGCGACAAGATCATCATCTGGACGTAGTGCAATTGAGGTAATAAAGCTGATCCCTACGTTTTGAGCAACGAGTTTTTTGACGATTTGGATATCGTCAGTATGAAAGATCCGCGGTGGGTGGATAGCATTGATGGTTTCAAGCCGGGAAAAAGCCTTATTGTGGGTAAAACTATTAGTTAGGGCAATAAACGGATAGGATGCTAAATCTTTAAAGTACAGGGGTTGGGTCCGGTGCGCTAAAGGGTGGTTTTTACTAACAATGATCTTGAAAGTGGAATTAGCAAAGTAATTAACTACAAGGTTAGGATCTTTGACCTCATCCAAAATACCAATGAAAGCAAAATCAATGCTTCCTGTTGAAACAAGAGATAACAAGCGCTGAGATCCCTGCTCGACTGGTTGCATTCGGTTGAGTAGGTTGGCTTGGAGCAACTGGGGGGCAAGTAAAGGAAAGAGATAAGTCCCAATAATTGGTGGCAGGCCAAACTTGATTTTACGTGCTTTAAGGCGAACTAATTCTGTTTGAGCTAGGGCTAATTCTTGCAGGATTTTTTTGACATGGCGGTGAAAATTTTCACCGCTAGCGGTTAGGCGGAGGGTTTTATGCCGGTAGTCACGTTCAAAAAAATGTGTTTGGTAACTTTCTTCAAGGCGTTTGATAGCCATCGTGATGGTAGGTTGGCTAACACCAAAAAAAGTTGCAACTTTAGAGAAATTTTTTTCTTCGACTAATTTATCGTAATATTCTAACCATTTTAAATTCATGCTAAACCTCCTTTAAAGCATAGCTTAAATAGCTTTAGTATAAAATATATTTATATGTTACCACACTTTTGACTATAAACTAATCTTCACGCTAAGATACTATATGTAAACAAAAACAAAGGGAGTGGAAACATGCCACAAGCAGCAACTATTTTAAACAACCCTTATCTCAACAAGGGAACTGGTTTTACTTATGAAGAAAGAAAAGAATTAGGCTTAGTGGGGGCATTGCCACCCCGGGTCCAAACGTTAGCTGAACAAGCTGAACAAGCCTACCAACAATTTCAACGGATTGAAGATGGGTTGGACCAACGCCTCTTTTTAATGAAGATTTTTGATACTAACCGCACATTATTCTATTACCTTTTTGGGCAGCATATTGTGGAATTCATGCCAATTGTTTATGATCCGGTGATTGCTGAATCGATTGAACAATATAGTGAAATCTACACCCGACCACAGGATGCAGCTTTTATTTCAATTGACCGAATGGATGAAATTGAAGATACATTGCGGAACGCAGCCTCTGGTCGTGACATCCGTCTTATCGTTGTAACTGATGGTGAAGGAATCTTAGGAATTGGTGACTGGGGCGTCAACGGGGTTGATATTTCTGTTGGTAAGTTGATGGTTTATACAGCAGCTGCCGGGATTGATCCCGCCCAAGTACTAGCCGTTTCATTAGATGCCGGAACAAATAATGAACAATTACTTACTGATCCATTGTATTTAGGAAATCGCCATGAGCGGGTCTATGGGGACCGTTACTATGAGATGGTTGACAAGTTTGTAGCCGCTGCTGAAAAATTATTCCCGCAAGTGTTGTTGCACTTTGAAGACTTTGGCCGTGCCAATGCTTCCAATATTTTGAATAAGTATCAAGATAAGATTTTGACATTTAATGACGATATCCAGGGAACGGGGATTATTTGTTTGGCTGGGGTTCTAGGTGCCTTAAACATTTCTAAGCAAAAAATCACCGACCAAACATTCCTGACTTTCGGAGCTGGTAATGCCGGTGTCGGAATCGCCAAGATGATGTATGATGAATTGCTCCGTGAAGGGTTAACTCCTGAAGAAGCTAAGCAACATTTCTATTTAGTTGATAAACAAGGATTGCTATTTGAAGATACTCCAGATTTAACCCCAGAGCAAAAGCAATTTTTACGTAAGCGGAGTGAATTTGCTAACGCGGATGAATTGACTAATTTAGAAGCAGTAGTCAAAGCAGTTCACCCAACAGTGATGATTGGGACTTCCAAACAACCAGGAGCATTTACCGAAGCAATTGTTAAGGAAATGGCGGCTCATACTGAACGGCCAATTATTTTCCCAATCTCCAATCCGACGAAGTTAGCTGAAGCAAAAGCAGCTGATTTGTTGAAGTGGACAGACGGTAAAGCGTTGATCGGAACAGGTATTCCAGTCGCTCCAATTGAATACAAGGGAGTAACTTATGAAATTGGACAGGCTAACAATGCCTTGGTTTACCCTGGTGTTGGGGTTGGGGCATTGGCCGTTAATGCCAAAGTAATCAATGAGAAGATGTTGGCTCAAGCAGCCCATGCTTTAGGCGGGATTGTTGATCCAGACCAACCAGGGGCAGCCGTCTTACCTCCAGTAGAACGATTAACGGAATTCTCCACTACGGTGGCTGAAACAGTAGCTCAAGCAGCTATTGACCAAGGATTGGCACAAACCGATTTAACAGCCCATGATGCCGTTCAAGCTATGAAATGGGAACCTAAATATTAAGTAAAGAGATTTAGAAAGAGAATTGATTTGAGGGGAGTTGAATACAAGTGCAAGTATTCTTAACATCATTATCAAGCATCGCTGTGATCGTGTTGATTATGGCTTTGGGATATATTTTGCGGCGGACCGGTTGGTTTGCTGATTCCTTTGGGAGTAATATTGCTGGGTTGATTACCAAGATTGCCTTGCCTGCGTCGATTTTCGTCAGTGTAATGAACTACCTAACACGGGATAAATTGGCAAGCTTAGGGGTAGGGATTCTTTTCCCAGCAGTCGCGGTAATCATTGGTTATCTAATCGCTTGGGTAACAGTCAAAGTAGCACGGATCCGTCCCGGTCGCCGAGGGATCTTCATGAACGCCGTAGTTAACGCGAATACAATCTTCATCGGAATGCCATTGAACAACGCTTTGTTTGGCGCCAAGGCAATGAGTTATTTCTTGATTTACTATATTATCAATACGGTTTCGACATGGGCGTTTGGGATCTATTTGATTTCCAACGATGATCCAACAGTAGATAAAAGTGAACAGGAAAAGAGTCATAAGATTAACTGGAAGAAACTTCTGCCAATGCCATTGGTAGGATTTGTGGTAGCAGTTGTTTGGTTATTATTAGGAATTCCAGTACCAACATTTATGAACCAGACCCTGTCATATGTTGGTGGCTTGGTTACACCATTATCCTTGATTTATATCGGGATTGTGTTAGCAGATGCGGGCTTGGATAAGTTTAAGTTCGAACGGGATTCGGTAATGGCTTTAATCGGTCGGTTTATCCTGTCACCATTAGTGCTGATCCTAGTGATTAAACTCGGGACAGGGATGATGGGAATTAGCTTACCAACCCTGATGCGGCAAACATTGGTAGTTCAATCAGCTCTCCCAATGTTGGCAGTATTGCCAATTCTAGCCAAAGAAGCTCATGGTGATGTTGACTATGCAACCAATATTGTAGTGATGAGTACTGTGTTGTTCATCGTGGTTGTTCCAGTTCTGATGGCCATTCTACAATTTATTTAAGTTATATCTATAACGTAAGAAACGCGCGCAAAACTTATATGGTTGAGCGCACGTTTTTTGTTTAAAAAATACTGAGAAGCAAAGGAGAAGTTGTCAGTGTAACTAGTTAGAAAAATATTTTATGCTATAATCATCTTAATACACTAATCAAAGGGGAACGGGTCAACTTGCCGCAAAAAAAGACTGGAAATAAGGCCAAGGTCAGGTCCAAAAAAAGACGACGTAAGCCGCACAAATGGCGGTATTTTTTTCATAAAAATGGTCATTTACGCCCAGCCAATATTTTATTGACGGTAGTACTTTTATCCCTATTGTCGTTACAGGTTTTACGGTGGGTGGGACAACATCGTTTAGCTACCTGGGAACAGCAGACAGAGACGCAACAAGGGACAACTGTGGACGAGCAACGCCAGCAATTTTTGGATAAGATTGCTGGTGCGGCTCAAGCGGACCAAAAGCAGTATCATTTGCGAGCAAGCATCACGTTGGCCCAGGCAGCTTTAGAATCTGACTGGGGACGGAGCGCACTGGCGACTAAATACAATAATCTGTTTGGGATTAAGGATCGTGGTCCCGATGCGACTATGATGACTACCAAAGAGTATGTAAATGGACAATGGATCACAGTCAAAGCCCCGTTTGCAGTATATAGTAGCTGGACCGACTCAGTACATGCTCATACAATGCTGATTGTTAATGGGACAAAGTGGGATCCTAATCACTATCAAGCAGTGTTGACGGCAACAAATTATCAGGAAGCGGCCCAAGCTTTACAGCGTCAGGGGTATGCTACTGATCCGACTTACGCTGAAAAGTTAATTAATGTCATTAAGAAATATCACTTGGATCGGTATGATTCATAAAGAAAAGGGAGTTGCAGAATGGAAGAGCTGAAACAAAGAATTCGGGAAGATGGGGTCGTTTTACCAGGAAACGTTTTAAAAGTTAATCAATTTTTAAATCACCAAATTGATCCCGATTTGTTATATCGAATTGGACAAGAATTTGTGGAATTATTTAAAGATCAAAAGATTACTAAGATTGTAACAGTAGAATCTTCAGGAATTGCTCCCGCAACAATGGTTGGCTTGAATTTGCATGTACCAGTTGTGTTTGCGCGTAAAAAGAAGAGTTCAACCATGAATGACAATCTCTATACTGCAGATGTTTTTTCATATACTAAGCGCGTAACTAATACAATTTCGATTGACAGTAAATTTTTGAGTGCCGATGATCATGTTTTGATCATTGATGACTTCTTGGCAAATGGTCAAGCCATTTTAGGTTTGATTGATATTTGTCGGCAAGCCCAATGTACTATTGTTGGAGCTGGTGTTGTTATTGAAAAATCCTTCCAAGAAGGAGCAAGTTTGATCAAAGAAAAGGGTGTGCACTTAGAGTCATTGGCTCGGATTGCCTCGTTTGCTGGTGACGAAGTACACTTTGTTGGGGAAGAAAACTAATCAGTCCGTAGCTATGGCTGAGAATATGGTAAAATGAGAAACGAATAAGTTTTTCTAAAAGCCGGTTTGATTGCAAATTAAAGCAAAGGTTGTGACAGAAATGGCAGAGAAGGTTCTATTTCCAGGAGATACGATTGGTATCGTTGGTGATAGTCCCAATGGTATCATGATGGTTGCAGCAGCAAAGCGTTTAGGCTTTAAGGTCATTGTGTGTGGAAGCAATGAATCTAGTCCTACGATGCAGGCTGCTGACGTAAGAATTGTTGGTACAAGCAAAGAAAAATTACAAGATTTTGCAGAACGCTGTGACTTGATCACGTATGAATCACAGTATGTGCCTGCTAGTGTGATTGAATTTCTCAGTCGCTTTACGGCGGTTCCCCAGGGAAAAGATACGTTGGAGATCACTCAAGATCGGTTGTTGGAGCGGGCATTTTTTGAACAGATCAATGTTAACATTGCGCCGTATGCAACAATTGTTAGCCTTGATGATATTTACCAATCAGTGTCTTCGATTGGTTTTCCATGTATTTTGAAGCCAATTCAAAAGGATATCAATAACAAGCACCAAGCGGTAATCAAACGGCAAACCGATATCGCTAAGGTAGCTGATATAGTTGATTTGGGAACCTATGTGCTGGAGTCGTTGATTTCATTCAATAAAGAGATTTCAGTGGTCTTTAGTCGTGACTATGACGGTGAGCTTAAGTTCTTCCCGTTGACTGAGGAAGTATACCACGGGCACGATTTGAATCGTGTGTTAACACCAGCGCGAGTTACTAATGATGTAGAAGAAGAAATTCACCGCTTAGCACATCAAATTGCTGAAAACATCAACTATGTTGGGGTGATGCAACTATCATTTTACCTAACTGATAGTGGCTCCTTGTATGTTAAACGGATGGTGCCGGCAGTTAGTCCAACGGGTTATGTCTTTGACAAAGCAACATTGGTTTCCATGTTTGAACAACACCTGCGGGTTTTAGCGCGGATGCCATTAATGACAACCGAATTAGTTGAACCAACTGCAATGGTCATGATGACGGATGATGACCAAGATAGCATTCGAACCCAATGGGTTTTGAAAGATAACTGGTCGTACAACTTCTTCCGTTATCCTGAAAGGATGAAGCCACGACCAGCGGGATATGTGCTGGTCACGGCGCCGACGATTGATGCAGCTGAAGAACAGATCCAAGCAACTGAGATTTGGCCGGATGAAACGTCAGAATAATTAAACAGTTGAAAAGTGACAAGAAAGCTGCTGAGAGGCAGCTTTTTTCGTTGTGAATTTTAGGTAATTTTAAAGAAGCAAATAATGATCTTTGCTATAATATGAATGATTGTATACTTGACGAGAGGATTGAATTTGAGCGTGGAAAATAATCTGTTACAAGGGTTAAATAACAAGCAACAAGAAGCAGTAAAAAGTGTCGCTGGTCCTTTGCTAATCATGGCGGGCGCTGGCAGTGGGAAAACCCGGGTTTTAACACACCGGGTTGCTTATATTATTGAGCAAAATTTAGCCAATCCCTGGAATATTTTGGCGATCACCTTTACCAACAAGGCTGCGCGTGAAATGCGAGAACGGGTTGATAAATTAATGGGCGAAGGTGCTGAAGATATTTGGGTATCCACATTCCACGCTTTGTGTGTCCGAATTTTGCGGCGTAATGCTGAACGGATTGGTTATGAGCGGGCGTTCAATATTGCTAGCACCAGTGAACAACGTACTTTGGTGAAACGTTTGTTAGCAGCCCTAAACGTTGATTCTAAACAATATACCCCCCGGACAATTCTAGGAACTATCTCTAATGCTAAAAATAACATGGTAACGCCTGAGGAATTTGCCAGCAATGCGAAGGGTCCATATGAAGAAGTTGTAGCCAAGGTTTATCGGCAATATCAGGAAGAATTGCACCGTAACCAGGCGATGGACTTTGATGATTTGATCATGAAAACAATTGAGCTGTTCAAAGAATTTCCGGATGTTTTAGAATATTACCAAAACAAGTTTCATTATATTCATGTGGATGAATATCAGGATACTAACGAAGCCCAGTATGAATTGGTAACTTTATTAGCAGCACGCTACCGCAATATTTGTGTTGTAGGTGATGCTGATCAGAGTATCTATGGTTGGCGGGGAGCTAATATGGAGAATATCCTTAATTTTGAAAAGGATTATCCAGATGCAACGGTAGTAAAATTGGAACAAAATTATCGTTCAACTAAAAATATCCTCAAAGCAGCTAATGCGGTAATTGACAACAATATTAACCGGAAAGATAAGACTTTGTGGACAGACAATGCTGCCGGGGATAAGGTGCATTATTATCGGGCTGGTAATGAGAATGATGAAGCATACTATGTGATCAAACAAGTGCAAAAGTTGCGTCAAGATCAAGACTATGATTACAGTGATTTTGCGGTCTTGTACCGGACTAATGCTCAATCTCGGGTAATTGAAGAAGCTTTGCTGAAGGCTGGTATTCCATATAAGTTAGTTGGTGCACATAAGTTCTATGACCGGATGGAAATTCAAGATGTGCTGGCGTACTTGCGGTTAGCTACGAATCCTGATGATTCCTTGAGTTTTCGCCGGGTTGTCAATGTACCTAAACGTGGGATCGGAACAACTAGTGTCGATAAGCTAGCTGACTTTGCAACGATGAATAATATCACGATGTTAGAAGCAGCTCGTCAAGCAGGAGCGGCTAATATTCGTGGCAAGGCTCAGGGGCAACTATTAGCTTTTGCTGATCTCATTGCTGACCTCCATGATTTTCAAATGGAGCATAATATCACTGAATTAACAGATGAAATCTTACAGCGGTCAGGTTATAAAGAGATGCTGGAGACCGAAAAGACTCTTGAAAATCAAAGCCGGCTGGAAAACTTGGAAGAATTTAAATCAGTTACGGCGGAATTCGAAAAGAATTGGATGCCAACAGATGAAGAAAGCAATATGTTTGTGGATTTCTTATCTGATTTGGCGTTGGTATCTGACCAAGATGATGTCGAAGAAGATGCCCCAGAAGTAACTCTGATGACCCTACATGCAGCTAAAGGATTGGAATTCCCGGTTGTTTTCTTGATCGGGATGGAAGAGGGGATCTTCCCTTTGGGACGAGCAACAGAGGATGACGGGGAATTAGAAGAAGAACGACGCTTAGCTTATGTGGGAATCACGCGGGCAGAAAAAGAGTTGTACTTGACCAATGCCCAGTCACGGATGCTGTATGGGCGGCGGCAAATCAATCCAGCTTCCCGGTTTATTACTGAAATCGATACTGATGTCTTGGTATCAGAAGGGCATAAGGCAAGTGAAATCGCACGCCCTGCAGGACGACGAGATTATCCGTTTGATCGCTACCGCAAAAAAACAAGTTTCCAGCCAGGCCAGCGGATTGAAAACAAGGGCACTGGGGCCGAGAAAAAGGCATGGAAGATTGGTGACCAAGTTAAGCATAAAGCTTGGGGGACTGGCACAATCATTAAGGTAACCGGCCAAGGCGAAGGAATGGAACTGGACATTGCTTTCCCATCTCAAGGGATCAAGCGGTTGTTAGCGTCCTTTGCTCCAATTACACGAGTTTAGTTTTTGATGAAGGAGATGAACGGGATGGACCGCGAGCAAGCAACACAAGTGGTAACAGAGTTACGACGACGGTTAAACCAGTGGAGTCATGAATACTACGTGCTAGATAAACCAACTGTTGCGGATCAGGTATATGATCAGGCATATGAGAAGTTGCGCCAATTAGAAGCAGACTTTCCAGAATTAGTGACAGCTGATTCACCGACACAGCGAGTAGGAGGACAGGTACTAGCTGGTTTTACCAAGGTTCAGCATGAAATTCCGATGCTGTCTTTAGGAGACGTATTTTCCGAGGATGAGTTGTTGGCTTTTACCAATAAGTTGCAGGCAGATACAGGACAGACCTTTGCATACAATTGTGAATTGAAGATTGACGGTTTAGCCATTTCTTTAACCTATGAAGATGGAGTTTTTGTCAAGGGTTCAACCCGGGGTAATGGTCTAATCGGGGAAGATATCACTGCCAACCTTAAGACCATCAAAGCCATCCCCCTGCGGTTAACTGAACCAGTTTCAGTTGAAGTGCGGGGTGAATGTTACATGCCACTGGCAGCGTTTAATCAACTCAATGCTGAACGTCAGGCGCAGGGACAAGAAGTATTTGCTAATCCCCGTAATGCGGCTGCAGGTTCCTTACGGCAGCTAGATACCAAAATTACCGCTCAGAGGAAATTAAGTACGTTTATCTATTATTTAATGGAGCCAGATCGGTTCGGAATAACAACGCAGAGTGCAGCCCTTAAGCAATTAGCTGCTTGGGGCTTTAAAGTTAATCCAGATTCGCGGTTATGCCAGACAGAAGATGAGATTAAGGCATACGTAGCCGAATACACCGCTAAGCGGAACCAGTTGGCTTACGATATCGATGGAATTGTTGTTAAATCTGATCCATTTGCAATCCATAATGAAGTTGGCAATACCGTCAAAGTTCCTAAGTGGGCGATTGCTTATAAATTTCCACCGGATGAACAAGAAACGGTTGTCCGAGATATCACTTGGACAATTGGGCGGACAGGGGTAGTAACTCCTACTGCAGTGATGGATCCAGTTCAATTGGCTGGGACCAAAGTGGAACGAGCAACGTTGCACAATGTTGATTACTTACAGGCGAAGGATGTCCGCATTGGTGATACAGTGAAAATCCATAAAGCAGGAGATATTATTCCGGAGATTTCGCAAGTGGTTTTGGCTAAGCGCCCAAATGATACAGTGCCATATGTAGTGCCAACCACCTGTCCGGTATGTGGTTCTGATTTAGTGCATTTGGATGATGAAGTTGCCTTACGGTGTATCAACCCGATGTGTCCAGCTTTGATTAAAGAGAGTTTAACGCACTTTGCTTCCCGAAATGCGATGAATATTGATGGTTTGGGGACTAAAATCATTGATAAATTATATGAACAAGGTCTAATCAAAGATGTTGCTGGTTTGTATAAGCTCACGTTTGCTGACCTGATTGGACTGGATAAGTTCCAGGAAAAGTCTGCTAATAATTTGCTGACAGCAATCGCTAATAGTAAGCAAAATTCTTTAGAACGTTTGTTGTTTGGACTAGGGATCCGTCATGTTGGTGCTAAAGCTGGTCAAATTTTGGCAGAACATTTTGGTACGATTACGCAACTAATGCAAGCCAGCAGTGAAGAAATAGCTGCTATTCCAAATGTCGGCCAGGTCATTGCTGATAGTGTGGTTCAGTATTTTGCTAATGAGCACGTGCAAATTTTGATAGCAGAATTAGCAGAGGTTGGGGTTAATACGAAGTATCTTGGCCCAACGACTGCCGAAAGAGCACAAGCAGCAGCTACTAGTCAATTCAACGGTTTACGGGTTGTTTTGACAGGGACGCTCGATACGATTAAACGGGCTGATGCCAAGAAGTGGTTAGAAGCCCATGGTGCTAAAGTAACAGGGAGTGTGTCCAAAAAGACGGATCTATTAATTGCAGGACATGATGCTGGTAGTAAATTAACTAAAGCAGAGCAGTTACAGGTAAAGATAATTAACGAACAAGAATTCATTGCACAAATGGAGGCAGAACAGTGAAAAAGATAGGTGTATTAGTAGGAGTGTGTTTGAGTGCATTGCTGTTAGCTAGCTGTGGGACTTCTGGCTCGACTTCTTCAAGTGGTTCCAAGGCTAAGGGTAGTTATCAAACAACCGGTACTGCCAATAGTGGTGAATACAAAGGCATTATCACTAACGGGCGTTATCGGACAAGCAAATCACGGGGTGTTGGTGTCTCGCAGAACACAGAAAATATGCTCAATTTGAAGAGCTTTGAATCGGGTTTGACAACTATTTCCAAGGATCACTTCTCACCTAAGAGTTATGTTTTTCAGGAAGGCCAGATCCTATCCAAAGGAACAGTTGAAAATTGGTTGGGACGTAAGTCCAAGGACAATCCTGAAGGCTTGAACCCCAAAGACAATGGGAAAAAGGATGCTAATAAGCGGAATCCAATTTACGTTCAGCAAATTGAAGAACAAGACTATATGAAAGAGGAAAATGGCAAGTTGCACCTAGCGGGGATTACGATCGGGATTGGGATGAACCGCAAGGACTACTACCAAAAAGAAGAATATGGTGCAACTTACACCACCGACATTCCTAAGGAACAGATGATTGCTGAAGGAAAGAAGGCTGCTGCTAAAGTTTTAGCACGGCTACGATCCTATAATGCGGTTGGGTCTAGTATGCCAATCGTGATTGCGATGTATCAACAAGCGCCAAATGACAGCTTGGTTGGTGGAACTTTCTACGCTACAACGGTAAGCAACAGTGGGACCCAAATGGGAACGTGGAAGGCAACTGATCTCAAGAACTACGTCTTCCCTGTCACCGATACGGATACTGTCCCAAGCAAAAACGATGCCGATTCTTTTGATAATTTCAAAAATAAGATTCAAAACTTCTTCCCTAATTTAGCTGGAGTTACAGCTCAGGCTCAGTATGATGGTGATTCACTCCAAGGATTGAACGTCACTATTACCACGCAGTTCTACTCGGAAACAGAGATTACTAGTTTTACTCAATATGTAGCCAAAGCAGCTCAGACTTATCTTCCTTCGGGGATTAAAGTAGATATTCAAATTCAAGGATCAGATGGATCAGTTCAGAGTTTTGTTGCCCGGGATAATGGGGACAAGGGCTTCTATACTCACGTCTTTAGTAGTTACTAGTCAACATTTACCTAGGACAATAATTTTACCTGTGCTAGAATAAAAAAAGATATTGCGGAAAGAGGGATGAAAATGGCTATCAGTTCACAAGAAGTAGCCCACGTGGCTAGCTTAGCTAAATTAGCCTTCGCTCCGGAGGAACTTGCTAAGTTTACCGGACAAATGGACGCCATCATTAAGATGGTTGAACAGTTACAAGAAGTAGATACGACAGGAGTACCAGTGACAACCCACGTTACTGATGCCCGCAACATTATGCGCGAAGATGTTGCAGTTCCAGGAACAGATCGTGATTTGATGATGCGTAATGTTCCCCAACAGCAGGACGGCTTAATTAAAGTTCCTGCAATTATTGATGAAAGCGAGGAAGGCTAGTTGATGGATTACTTGAAACATGACTTGACATCGCTCCACCAAGGTCTGGTTAACAAGGACTTTAGTGCGGAAGAATTGGTTGCCCAAACCTACGATGTAATTGCAGAACGGGATGAAAAAATTGACGCTTTCTTGGCCTTGAACAAGGACCAAGCATTAGCTCAAGCTAAAGAATTAGATCAAGTGGGAATTGCGGCTGACCAAGTGTTGGCAGGGATTCCAGTGGGGATCAAGGATAACATTGTGACCCGTGACTTGACTACGACAGCTGCTAGCAAGATTCTGGAAAACTTTAATCCAATTTACAATGCAACAGTAATGGATAAGTTAGCGGCAGCGAAGATGATTACGGTTGGAAAGCTCAACATGGACGAGTTTGCTATGGGGGGTTCCACCGAAACATCAGCCTTTAAGTTGACCAAGAATGCTTGGGATCAGACTAAGGTTCCAGGTGGATCTTCCGGTGGGTCAGCAGCAGCTGTGGCATCCGGGCAAGTGATTGCGGCGTTGGGTTCAGATACTGGTGGTTCTATTCGTCAACCAGCCGCTTATAACGGAATTGTTGGGATGAAGCCTACTTATGGCCGGGTATCCCGCTATGGGTTGATCGCCTTTGCTTCTAGTTTGGATCAGATCGGACCATTGACCCGGACGGTAAAAGATAACGCCTTGATGTTAAATGCTATTAGTGGGGCCGATCAACATGACTTTACTAGTTCTCGCCGGCCAGTGCCTGACTTTACCGCTGGAATTGATGCTGGTGTTAAGGGAATGCGGATCGCTGTACCAAAAGAATACATGGGTGACGGGATCGCACCAGAAGTTAAAGATGCAATCAAACAAGCAATCAAGACTTATGAAGAACTGGGGGCAATAGTGGAGGAAGTTTCCCTGCCATACAGCAAGTATGGGGTGGCAGTTTACTACATCATTGCTTCTTCTGAAGCTTCATCTAACTTGCAACGGTTTGATGGTATTCGTTATGGTTTCCGAGCACAAGACGTTAAGAATTTGGAAGATGTCTATGTTCGTTCCCGTTCTGAAGGATTTGGGGATGAAGTAAAACGGCGGATTATGCTAGGGACATTCTCCT
Organism: Ligilactobacillus saerimneri DSM 16049; assembly: GCF_000423265.1. Lineage (GTDB taxonomy): Bacteria > Bacillota > Bacilli > Lactobacillales > Lactobacillaceae > Ligilactobacillus > Ligilactobacillus saerimneri. The sequence continues at coordinate 51,769 of NZ_AUHQ01000010.1, forward strand.
TGTCAGCTGGAACCTATGATAAGTTCTTCAAGAAAGCGGCCCAAGTTCGGACATTGATTTGCCGTGACTTTGACCGGGTCTTTGCTGATTATGATTTGATTTTGGCACCAACTGCACCAACAGTAGCATATGGGATCGGAGAGGAAATCGATGACCCGGTTACAATGTATATGAACGATATTTTGACAATCCCAGTTAACTTGGCAGGCTTGCCAGGAATGTCCCTGCCAGCAGGCTTTGCTAACGGATTGCCAATTGGAATGCAATTGATCGCACCACAGTTTGCTGAACAAACGATTTACCAAGCGGGATATGCGTTTGAACAGGCAACTGACTTCCACAAACAAGTTCCAACGATTGGGGGTCAAAACTAATGAATTTTGAAACAACAGTAGGGATCGAAGTCCACATCGAGTTACAAACGAACTCTAAGGCATACTCACCAACCCCAGTAGTGTATGGGGCAGAAGCCAACACGAATACTAACGTTATTGACTGGGGCTACCCTGGAGTTTTGCCCGAAGTTAACAAAGGCGCATTGGAGTACGCAATGCGGGCCGCTTTGGCTTTGAACTGTGAAATCGAACGGGATATTCATTTTGATCGGAAGAACTATTTCTACCCGGATAATCCTAAAGCATACCAAATTACCCAGCGCGAAACACCAATTGCTCACGATGGTTGGTTAGAATTTGAATTAGAAGATGGAACTAAAAAGAAGGTTCGGATTCATGAAATTCACGTTGAAGAAGATGCGGGTAAGAACAGCCATAACCCAGATGGATATTCATATGTTGATTTGAACCGTCAGGGAACACCATTGATTGAAATCGTGGCGGAACCAGACTTGACGTCTGCTGATGAAGCATACGCATACTTGACACGGTTGCGGCAGATCATCCAGTTCACTGGGGTTTCAGACGTGAAGATGGAACAAGGTTCAATGCGGGCGGACGTTAACGTTTCTGTTCGGCCAATCGGTTCTGACCAGTACGGAACACGGACAGAAATGAAGAATCTGAACTCATTTGAACACGTACGGAAAGGGATTGAGTACGAAGTCAAGCGGCAACAAGGAATCTTGTTGCAAGGGGGCGTAATCGAACAAGAAACAAGACGGTACGATGAACCTACGGGCAAGACATACCTGATGCGTTCCAAGGAAGAAGCAAATGATTATCGCTACTTCCCAGAACCTGACTTACCACCAATTCACATTGATGATGAATGGGTAGCTGAAGTAACAGCCTCAATCCCAGAAATGCCAGATAAGCGGCGGGAACGCTATGTCAAAGAATGGGGAATTCCAGAATATGACGCTGGCGTCTTGACTCAAACTAAGGAAATGTCTGACTTTTATGAAGCAACGGTTGCAGCTGGAGCTGACGCTAAGTTGGCTGCCAACTGGTTGATGGGGGAAGTGAATGCTTACCTCAACAAGAACCAGGTTGAACTGAGTGCAACAGCGTTGACACCGGAACACTTGGCAACGATGATTAAATTGATTGTAGATGAAACAATTTCATCTAAGATTGCTAAGAAAGTTTTCAAGGAAATTATCACAAACGATACTGAGCCACAAGCTTGGGTAGAAGCTAAGGGAATGGTGCAGTTATCAGATCCAGCAGTCCTCCAGCCAATCATTGATGAAGTTTTGGATAACAATGAACAATCAATCGAAGACTTCAAGAATGGTAAGGACCGGGCAGTTGGTTTCTTAGTTGGTAATATCATGAAGCAAACCCGGGGTAAGGCTAATCCGAAGGTGGTCAATAAGCTCTTAATGGCAAGTTTAAAGCAAAGATAAACGATACGATAGGAGTAGAGAGAACGTAAATGAGGAAGCGTTGTCGAATTATTTATAATCCCACTTCCGGGCGGGAAGCGATGAAGAGTAGCCTGGTAGAAATTCTAGATATATTAGAAAATGCCGGTTATGAAACGAGTGCTTTCGCAACGACAGCTGACCCTAATTCGGCACAAAATGAAGCACGGCGGGCAGCTTTGGATGGGGTTGATGTCCTGGTGGCAGCCGGTGGCGACGGAACCATTAACGAAGTTGTAAATGGAATTGCGCCGCTATCAAAGCGACCGAAACTGGGGATTATCCCGGCTGGTACTACCAACGATTATGCGCGGGCTTTGCGTATTCCGCGTGAAGATCCCGTTAAGGCAGCCAAGGTGATTGCTAAGGGGCTAACAGTGAACATGGATATCGGGCTGGCAGGTGACAAGTATTTTGTCAATATTGCTGGTGGTGGTTTGTTGACGGAGCTCACCTACGGGGTGCCATCACGGATTAAGTCCTTGTTTGGATACTTGGCATACCTGGTTAAGGGAGCAGAACTGCTTCCCCAGATGAAGTTGACTCCAATGCATCTGGAATATGATGACGGAGTGTTCGATGGGGATGCATCGATGTTCCTGTTGGCTTTAACCAACTCGATCGGGGGCTTTGAAAAGATTGTTCCTGATGCATCATTGGATGACGGAAAATTCACTCTGATCGTAGTAAAAACCGATAACCTGAGCGAGATTATCCAATTGTTAACGATGGTAGTCAATGGTGGAAAGCACATCAATGATCCGCGCATCATGTACGTTAAGACCTCTCAGGTGTTGGTCGAATCCAAGGATGGACAGATGAAGATCAACATTGATGGTGAATACGGAGGCGATGCGCCAATGTTATTCAAAGATTTGAAGCAACACCTACAAATCTTTGCCAATGTTGACAGTATTCCAGATCAGGCTTTAACGGCGTTGCCGGATGCACCAACAAAAGATAATGATTAGAGAAAACAAGCGTCTTCCAGACGCTTGTTTTTCTTTAGGTACGCCCTTTATAATGTTAATAATGATTATGCGGCGTTGCCGAGAGATAAGAAAGGGAAATTATGGCGAAATTAAACTTACCAGTTTATAAAAAACAGGAATTAACGGTAACTATTACTGACTTGACCTATCAGGGGCTAGGAGTAGCTAAAGTTGAAGGATATCCATTGTTCATTAAAGAAGCGTTACCCCAAGAAAGACTCGTGGTCCGTGTAACTAAAACGGGCAAGAACTTTGGCTATGCGCAAGCAGTGAAATGGTTGGAACGGTCACCAAAACGGGTTAAGACCAAAGCCAAATACTTGCAGACGGGGATTGCCCCCCTGATGCATTTGCAGTATCCAGCTCAACTAGCATTTAAGCAAAAATTGATTCAAGACTTGCTAGTCAAAGCACACTTAGGTCAAGTTGAAGTGGCGCCAACGTTAGGAATGGACCAACCATACGCCTATCGGAATAAGGCCCAGGTCCCAGTTCGGCAGGTTAGAGGGCAGTTAGAGATTGGCTTTTTTAAACAGGGAAGCCATGACTTCGTCCCCCTGGAGGATTTTTATATTCAAGATCAACGAATTGATGAGATCTTAGTTACGGTGCGGGATATCCTCCGTCAGTATCAGATTGCAGCTTATGATGAAGTTCATCACCAGGGGGTAGTTCGGCATATCATGGTGCGACGGGGGTATTACTCCCATCAGGCAATGGTTGTTTTGGTGACACGGACTAAGAAGCTACCTCATGCTGAAGCAATTGCCCAGGCTATCCAGACTGCTTGTCCGGATGTGATCAGTATTTTGCACAACATTAATTCGGCTAAAACAAACGTCATTTTAGGTTCAACAACTAAATTATTAGCGGGAAATACAGAAATTGAAGACCAGTTGAATGGATTGACTTTCAAGATTTCAGCTCAGTCCTTCTACCAGGTTAACCCGACCCAAACAGAACGTCTTTATCAAACAGCGATTGCCCAGGCCCAATTGACCGGGCGAGAAACAGTTATTGACGCTTATTGTGGGATTGGGACGATTTCTTTGAGTATGGCCCGCCATGCGCAACACGTTTATGGGGTAGAGATCGTGCCTCAGGCGATTGAAGATGCAAAGGAAAATGCCCGGGTAAATAATCTAACTAACCTGACCTTTGAGGTGGGGGAAGCAGAAACATGGATGGCTAAGTGGCAAGAACAAGGAATCAAACCAGATGTGATCATGGTGGATCCACCCCGAAAGGGCTTAACTTCCAGCCTGATTCAGAGTGCAACGGCAATGAAGCCAAATAAGATCGTCTATGTTAGCTGCAATCCAGCGACATTGGTCCGGGATATTCGCGAATTTATGGATTATGGTTATCACGTGACTAAGCCAATCCAGCCAGTGGACCAGTTCCCACAGACGACGCATGTTGAGAGTATCACAGTACTGTCGAGGAGCTAAGCGACAAAGAGAGTGCTAGTGATACTCCATGCGATAGGTTTCCAAGAACGAGGAGCGATAACGACGAAGTGATTGGTTAAACCGAACCGTTGAGAGCGTAACGGTCCTTGAGCGCCAAAAGTAGGGTGCCAGAAACAGCGCTGTTAAGGCATTTATAAAAGCAAAAAATGTATATCTTTTTGTGACCAGTTCCCACAGATAGATACACTTTTTTGTTGCTCAATCAGAAACGTTGATTTAATAGGCTTTGTCCTTAGTGGTGATCAGTTTCCACAGACTACCTGCAAAATTGGCTTAATTTCGGGGCGACCAATTCCCGCAGTTAGTGTTGATATGTTCCCGCAGATTGAGTTGATCAATTTCCACAAAGGAAGAGACAGTTTCCTACAGTTAGGTGTATAATTACCTATCAACTTATTACTAAAGGGGCAGAGTGATATGAAGAAAAATGATGTTAAGCTACAGACTAAGGTAAACAATGATTTGCGTACTGAACGTGAACAACAGTATCGGCGGATCATTAAAAGGCATCGGGCAGCATGGTTAGTTTTGTTTATTGCCGCAATTGCGCCAACCGACTACTCACTAGCCCATCAATTAATTTGGCTGCACTATATTTTCGTTGCTCTTTTTGCAGCGACTACCATTTCCATGGGCTATTGGCATCATCGGTTAAATCAACTACTTCATCCCAAAAACTGATAAATGAAGACAAAAAAACCAGCCAAATTAGCTGAGTGCGGTAATGGTTAACTTACATTTTGACTGTAATCACTTCACCATCCTTGAAAGTAAATTCAATTTTGCTTTTGTAGATGGTGATTTTTTCAATCAAGAGGCGGACCAATTTCTCATCAAACTTGATGAGGCCGCCTTGGTAGGTCTGGAAGAAAGATTGGATGTTTTTGAGGTTGGAGCGTTTGATATCGTGGTCGATTTCCTGTTGGATAAGCTGTTCGCGTTGTTTTCGTAGAGCCTGGACTTGATCGGTTAGTTGAGTAACGTTCTTAATAATGCCCATCTTAAGTCGTGAAGCCATCCTGGGTTTTTGTGCTGATAGTAAATGATACGGGAAATGATAGCTGGTTGATTGCTTTCCTAATAGTATTACGGAACTTACCCTATAATTTTTGACGCGCTACAGTATAGGTTTTTTAGAAGGGTAATGAGGAAATCAAGTTGCGTGAAGAAGGTCTATATCTACTTTTGTTCTCTTCTATTAGGTAAGCACCATTTTAAATTCTTAAAATCAGAATAACTGATACTTCTATCATTGCGAATTTCGTAAGCAACTTTTACAAGACTGTTTACAAATTTTAGGGATGTAAATATATACTTCCAAAAATAGAAATCTTGGTTATCATCAACAAAATTAATAACGGTATATGCTGGGGAAGTTATTCCTTCAAGTTCTGAAGCAGCAAAACCATCTTGAAATGATCTTAGATAAATTACAAAGTCCCCGGGTTTTACTCGCATATAACTTACTTCGTTTTTCTTATTGTGTAGAATATCATAACCACTTTCTGTTCTAAAAAACATACCAGTTTTCCAAGATGTTGAAATAAAAGGTAATTGAGGATATCCTTTGTCTGAAATAGATTTAAAAATATCTTCAAGCTTTCGTTGTCTCCAAGCAGCAGATTTTTACGCTAATATTTCTGGAAATTTTGTTACTAACAATCATTGATGGTAAAATACTGATGCACTAAAAAAACAAGCAACTTTAAAGGCAATGTTTCATTAAAAATAGTCCTCAACCTACCAAAGTTAACGAGCCAAGCTTTTAGTATTACATAGAAGATGAATATTAGTCAGCGTTAGTTATTTGGACTACTTCTTAGACTCTTTTTTAGCTAACTCTTCTCGACGTTGCTTGATGGCTTCTTCAATCCTCACTAGATCTTCTTCCTTAGCTAAATTAAGAATGTATTGTTGAGCTCGAAAAGTCTCTGAAGCATTGTTCCATTTACTGATTAGTTTAAACATACTCATTGCTATTTCACTCCTTGTAGTATTCAATAACTAAATTATAGCATCGATCCCTTGAACCATTGTTATAACGCACTCGACAGGCACTAAGTACGCTATAACATAGTAGCGTTCATTGAGTTCCTGTTAGTTGATGAAATGCTAAAATAGTGAGACTGGGTATGATAAGCAAGCACTCATCTTAGTTAAATTGCTGTAGAAATTCATCCCTAGAATACTGCAACAAACTGCACTACCACAACGTTTGAGGTGATGTGTGATTAGGATAAGGCGGACGCCACATGTGGAGAGTGTGACGGTGCTTGAACGGCGAAAGTAGGATGTCATAAATCGCGTCGTTCTGGCATTAATAAAACAAAAAAATGTTTATCTTTTTGTGACTATTTTCCACAGATAAAATTTGCTAATTCCTATATAATTAGATCTAGAAGTTAATAAAAGGTAGAGATAAAAAATGAAGATTAAGGCAACAGAATGGCAATGGACCAGAAAACCTAAATCCTACACAATTTCGGATGATAAGATTGAAATTACTACAACTCCCCACACCGACTTATGGCAACGTACTTATTACCATTTTAGAAATGATAACGCCCCAGTTCTCCAAGTTAAAACGGCAGATAAATACTTCTCCTTTGTAGTAAAAACAGAATTTGATAGCAAAGTCCGTTTCGATCAATGTGGTGTAGTTATGTATTTAGATTCTGAAAATTGGTTGAAGGCATCAATCGAATATGAAAATCAAGAATCTCAACACCTAGGCAGTGTAGTTACCAACAATGGCTATTCTGATTGGGCAACGACTGAGATAGACGCTAATACCAAGCAAATGTGGTATCGGTTAAGTCGTCGAGAAGATGATTTTTGTTTAGAGTGTTCAGAAGATGGTGTTAAGTACAAGCAGATGCGAATTTGTCACATGGCGAAAGCTAGTGATGAAATTCAATTTGGCATCTACGCTTGTTCACCGGAGGAATCATCGTTTAAAGCGACATTTACTAATTTTGAAGTGACAGAATGTAAATGGTTAGCTCATGATGGTCAAGCTCCAGATGAGAATTAGGTTACTTTGATGAATGCAAAAGGCTCCCACCCAAATTGTTGAATTTAGATTTAATTTGCAAATTAAAAAAAGGGGGGAAGAAACTAAATGCAGAAAATCAAATTGATGTTTGAATTTATGCACGGTCCTATTTGGCCTTCGTCCCCTTTTACCGGTCAACCAATGACAGATATTAAGTTAGTTGATAATGATCCAGATTTAACTCTCATGGGCAGGTTTGTTGCTTTAACGAGATTACTCTAGCAAATCATAAACAAGAACTTGTAGATTTAGTGGTCAAAATCAAGAAGCGGTTAGTGAAATTAAACCATGGAGAATTTATCTTGAAAGACCGGGTTACTAATTATTTGAACGATGACAGCTAAAATTGCACACCTTAACAGTAATCACTTAACTATCTTTGAGGGAAAAATTCAATCTTGTTTTTTGAAAATGGTAGATTGCAATAAATAACTTGAACAAATTTAATGACGCAGATTAAGCAAAAAGATCTCAATTGGAGTTCGCCAGTTCAAACATTTGAGTGGCCGTGAATTCAGATACCAGTTAATCTGAATCAATTCATCATCACTAATCTCTTCAATTGGCTGACCCTTAGGAATAAATCGCCGTAACACTCGATTACGATTCTCATTACTACCACGTTCATGCGGAGAATAAGCATGGGCAAAGTACAACGGCACGCCGGTATTTTTCTCAATTGATTGGTAGTTGGCGAACTCTTTCCCGTGATCAACCGTCAGTGTCTTGAG
>NZ_AUHQ01000011.1 GCF_000423265.1 Ligilactobacillus saerimneri DSM 16049
CTAATCAATTAGGAACTAATCTCAAGACACTGACGGTTGATCACGGGAAAGAGTTCGCCAACTACCAATCAATTGAGAAAAATACCGGCGTGCCGTTGTACTTTGCCCATGCTTATTCTCCGCATGAACGTGGTAGTAATGAGAATCGTAATCGAGTGTTACGGCGATTTATTCCTAAGGGTCAGCCAATTGAAGAGATTAGTGATGATGAATTGATTCAGATTAACTGGTATCTGAATTCACGGCCACTCAAATGTTTGAACTGGCGAACTCCAATTGAGATCTTTTTGCTTAATCTGCGTCATTAAATTTGTTCAAGTTATTTATTGCAATCTACCATACTTAAAAAGTTTTTATTAAAAGACGAGCAAAATAAAAAGACCGGTAAAAACCGATCTTTTACTACTAATCTTAGTTGAAAGCTTCTTGCATTGGTGGAACAACTTGCTTCTTACGGGAAACAACACCTGGCAAGTCCATCTTACCAGCAACTAATTCCTTACCAAAGGCCTTTTCAACAACATCAGTTGGTTCACCAACTACTAACAAGCGTGTGTTAGAGTTCAAAATGTCTGTAACCATCAGTAAGAACAGGTCGTAGCCTTCACTAGCATTTTGTTGCTTGATAGCTGCTACCAACTTATCTTCACGAGCAAAGACGTCATCTAAGTCAACAGTATTAACTTGATCAACACGTACAGACTTGCCACCCATTTCGAAGGTCTTAGCATCGCTAGTGATTAGTTCTTCTTCTGTCTTATCATCTAACTTCGTCCCAGCTTTGAGCATCTTCATACCATAGTCTTCATAGTCAACATGGGCTAAAGCAGCTAATTCCTTAACTGCAGCAACATCTTGGTCAGTTGTAGTTGGGGACTTGAGCAGTAAAGTATCAGAAATGATTGCTGATAACATCAAGCCGGCCAGCTTTTCAGGAACAGCTACTCCCCGTTGTTTGAATTCGTTAAAAATAATGGTACTAGTGCAGCCAACTGGTTCTGCATGGTAGTACAATGGTGCAGCTGTGTTGAAGTTAGCAATCCGGTGGTGGTCGATCACATTAGTTACCACTACATCAGCAATATCATCCGCACTTTGTTGTGGTTCGTTGTGGTCAACCAACATTACTGCTTCAACTTCATTTTTAACGGTTGACACAACCCGTGGTTGGTCTTCGTTAAAGTAGTCCAATACGAAAGCAGTTTCGTCATTTGGTGTCCCCAAGGCAACTGCTTCAGTATCTGCCCCTAATTGATTTTGTAAATATGAATATGCCTTCGCAGCAACGATGGCATCAGTATCAGGATTCTTATGTCCGAAAACTAATTCCTTCATGAAAAAATCTCCCATCTAAGTAAAATACAACTTCCCAACTAATCATTTTTTAATTTAAGAAGTTCTTTCTAATAATTAATAATACGCAAAGTACCCATTTTTAGCAAGTATTCTTACCGTAGAATCCGCTATTCGTTGTCCGCTTGGTTAATGTCTTTCAAGCGACTGACATAGTCTTTTTCTGTTAGGTAATTGTCAAAAGCCTTTAAGAAATTAGCGATTCTTGGAATTTGGTCCTTACCCTTACGGAAGACAAATGCCAAGTCAAACTTAATCTCAGGATCTAGTTCAGCAGTATGGATGTGCTCATCTTGCTTATGCGCCAAGATGAAAGACTGTGGTAGAACAGCATAGGCACCAGTCCGTTTAGCAAAGCGGTAGATCTGAGTCGGTGTGGCAAAATGAGCTACACTCTGCGGTTCATCGATCATCGCATTCTTGTAGGCTTCTTTGCCCAGTTCACTCAAGTAATAATTCGGTGGGTAAGTTACCCATTCATGGTCAAGGGTATCCTTGAGCCGAATCTTCTTACGTTTTTCCAGTTTAGGATTTTGATGAACAAAGAGCAGCTCTTCAGTAATGATCTTTCTGGTCTTATATGGTTTCCAATTTTTAATAGAATCGTCTGGAAGGTACATAATCGCCATATCAATGGTGTTATTTTTGAGACCTTCCCACACTTCTTTACGGGTCAACATGTACGTGGTTAACTTAATACCTGAGTTTTTCTGGAAGTATTGCACCCCAAAATCTGTCAAGACGCTGTCTTCAATGGAAGCCAAAATCCCTACTTTGATGTCACCGTGCGTCGCACTAGTTGATTGTTGGATCTCATCAGAGGCCTCATTGAGAATTTCGTAAATTCTATGGGTAGCATCCAGCATCGTATATCCAGCATCAGATAAATGTAACTTTTTGCCGACAGAATAGAACAACGGCGCACCAACAGTTCGCTCCAATTTTTTGATTTGTTGTGTTAATGCCGGCTGAGTGATTCCCAGAATCTGCGCTGCTTGCGTATAGTTCATCGTTTCGGCTAATTGGAGAAAATAGCTCAATGTTTTTGAAGAAAAAATCTTCTCTTGTTTAGTTTTCATAACTACATCCTTCTTCACAAAAATTAGTCAAACAGGTATAAATAATCCCTTATGCTTCTTAAAATATTTTACAACATCTCAAAAATATTTTAAAGTTAATTCACTTCTTGAGGGCATAATTGCTCCTTTGTTATGAAACCGTGCTCATTAAGATCTAAGTAAATACTTTAGGAAAAATACTTATTGGTATTCATAGCAGTAGTCTCAGTTTGCCCTCCCCTTTTATCCTTCCCTAACCGTTTATTATTGTAGCTATCAAGTCTTAGGCGGTATAATTAAAAATAGATATTTACCAGGAGGACGCAAATGAACGATCAAAATATCATCAATGTAATCTACAGCAAACTAGCTGGGATGCGTCCAACAGACCAAAAGATTGCGCAGGTTTTATTGGAAGACCCCGCTCGGGCTGTGGACTTTACTATTTCTCAATTAGCCCGGCTAGCGGCGGTTAGTGACGCCTCGGTAACCCGCTTTTGTAAAAGTCTGGCCTTGACGGGGTTCCACCAGTTAAAAATCGAACTTGCCAAAGCTGCCAATGATCAAACTAATTATTACCAGCAGGTCAACGCAGATAATATCCAAAAAGCATTGGCTAGTATTTCTGCTAATAAGGTTGCCGAAGTGAAAAACACTCTGGCACCTATCGCAACCGCTACGATTGAACAAGTATTGTCCTGGATCAAAGAAGCTCGGCTCATCCAAATTATTGCGGAAGGCGATACTGTTCCTGTTGCCATTGACGCAGCATATAAGCTCAACCAGCTAGGCTTCTTAGCAATTACTGCTGATTCATGGGAAACTAGCATTGCCCAGACTCTAAATATGTCACCGCATGACTTGATCATTGTCATTTCGAATTCAGGTGAGGCTCTCCGCTTACTGAAGCAAATTAAAGAAGCCCAGAAAAAGCATATCCGGGTGTTAGCCATCACTAATCGCGATGATTCGCCTATCGCACTAGAAGCAAACCTTCATTTACAGACCGCTGTACGTCAAAAAGTATTCCAGTCGGAATATTATTTTTCTAGGATTGCCGCTGCCACTGTTATTGAAGCAATCTTCCTACTTTTGATCGCAGATGATGAAACTCGGCGTGAACACATAAAAACACATGAAGCTTTAATTTCTGATGCCAAAATATAAGGTAAGCGGAAAATAATCTTCGCAGTATCTGAAGGTATTAAAGAACAAAAAACAAGACTGGTAAGAAAACATAATTTTCTTCCAGTCGTCATTTTATTCTCTATCTGTAAAATACAACGCTACTATCTGAGGACTGGATCTGCCCAGTCTTTTTATTTTTCCCTACTTATTATCAAACGGATACCGCATTCCCCACGCCGTCCGTACACTATCTAGCAGGTGTGCAACATCATGCGATAAGGCTAATTCCCCATCATCATGCCCCTGCTCAATATACCGTTGCATATCTTGAACTTCATATACCAGAGCGTCTGCACTCACACCAGCAGTCAAAGTAGTATGCGTTTCTCCATGGGCACTAGATGTATAAGTGATCTGAGCCTCTGTTGCCCGCGGATACTGGTCGATTTCAACATAACCTTTCGTTCCTGAAACCACACCCCGCTTTGGCTGCTTAGCCCGCATCGACAAAGCCATTACCGCCATTTGCTCACGGGTGTTTTTCATGATGATTCCTGATTGCTCATCCACCCCTGTTTCAAAGAACTTTACCATCGTTTGCACCGCATTAGGCTGCTCGTCCATAAAATACCGTGCAAACGCTGTTGCATAGCCCCCGATGTCCAAAAGAGCTCCTCCTGCAAGCTCCTTACTGAAAAAGCGGTTGTTGACGTCATAATCCTTTAAGCTTCCAAAATTAACTTGAATCATATGAATTTCGCCTAATTTACCAGCATTGATCAGATCTTTTACCTGCTTATAGATTGGCATATGGTAAAGGGTGAAGCCTTCGCTAAGGATCAGATTTTTCTTTCGGGCTAATGCTGCTACCTCGTCAAACTGATGGGCATTAACTGTTATGGCTTTTTCACAAAAAACATGTTTGCCCGCCAAAAGCGCCTTTTTAATATATTCATAGTGAAACGTGTGGGGCGTAGCAATATAAACTACGTCCACGTTCGGGTCATTAAGCATCGCGTCTGCATTAGTATAGGTATGCAACACATGTTTTTCTGCGGCAAATTTTGCTAAATGAGCAGCAGTTGGTGCTGTCGCCGCATAAATTTCCCCATTAACCTGATTTAAGGCATCAGCCATTTCGTGAGCAATCCAACCAACACCAATAATTCCCCAATTTAATTTTTTCATATTTTAAGCCTCTTTCGTAATTTCTACTGCATTGCCCTGCTGATCCAACGTAATTACTGCTGTCACCACATCTTTAAAATACGAACTACTGATCACACCATTAAAATTCACTAGTTGCATGTTAATGGTATCAATTGCTTGCCAATCAGAAGCATAAACGTCCACTAAACTATTACCCCGTGGTGTCCGTGCAAAAGCAGCCACCGCCTCGTCCCGTCGGTGGACCGCTTGTAACCCCAACTGCCGACACCGGTCTAATACTTGAGGAACAGCAGCTGGAATGACTTCCAAGCAGAGTTGGACGGTGTTTGGTAAAGTAAGACCTACTTTCTCTGGCGTTGCCAGCAAAATGTATTGGTCTGCTGCCTGGGCATAAATTTTCTCGTCCGTATGAATTCCACCGTTACTCTTGAGTGCATTCAAAGATTGGTCTACTGCGTCACACCCATCAAACGCAACGGCAACATGCTCAGTTGCGTTGAGTGGTCGCACTGCTAAGCCTAATTCTTGGCATGCTATTCGTGTATACTCAGAAGGTGAAACAAGGGTCAACTTCAATTCTGGGTGTTGTTTGAGAACCTGTGCAAGTTTATAAACATTACTGCCACCCCCCAAACTTACAGTTGTCTGGGGGTAAATTTTAGTTAGTGCTAATTCGGCAATGGTTGCCATCGGATACACCTACCTTGTAATTATTTTCACCTTTGATGATAAGCACTACTAAAATTTTTGTCAAATTATTTTCATTATTAAGCTGAATAAAGAAAAATATTTTCGAAAAACAATTAAAAATAAGAGATGCTCACATCGCGAAACGTTAGTGAACATCTCTTATTTGTGTTATAAAATCCTATGCCCAGTTTTCTGGATCTTGGCGCCATTCTTGTAACACTTGCTTTTGTTCAGTTGTGATGTAGTTTTCTTCATTAGCAACATCAATCAATTCACTATAATTAGTCAGTGTATGGTAGGTCAAGCCTGCTTCCTGGAAGTTAGTATCCAGCGCTGCTAATTGATAGCTAAAGATCCCACAAGTTCCGATCACATCGGCCCCCTCTTTGCGCGCTGCAGCAACTGCCTTTAAGATACTGCCACCTGTCGAGAACAAATCATCAATAACGACCGTCTTCGCTCCCTGGGGTAGTACTCCTTCAACCTGCCGTCCACGCCCGTGGTCCTTAGGCTTCGAACGAACATAAACCAGCGGAAGGTTGAGTTCAGCCGCAATCCAAGCTGCATGCGGGATACCTGCCGTAGCAGTTCCGGCAATTACCTCTGCCTTTGGGTAATTTGTCCGAATCAGATCAGCAATGCCCTGAGCAATCTGTGTTCTAACTTGCGGATAGCTGATAGTCAGCCGGTTGTCACAATAAATAGGGCTTTTGATCCCGCTTGCCCACGTAAATGGTTCATCGGGAGATAATTTAACTGCTTGAATTTTTAGTAAATCTTTAGCTACTTCTTTCATTCTCTTTCTCCTCTCCATAGGCGCATCACTTGCCGGTAAGCCGCTACTGGATCTGCTGCTTGCGTGATCGCACGTCCAACTACGATTCCGGAAGAATGTTGGGCTGCTGCTTGATCTGGGGTCATCACTCGTTTTTGATCCCCATGATCATTTCCCACCATCCGGATTCCAGGTGTAATCCGCATAAATTCTGGTGCAGTTGCTTCCATAATCATGGCCGCTTCTTGTGCAGAACAGACCACCCCGTCCATCCCGGAATTTTGGGCTAAACGTGCATAATTACGAACACTTTCTTGTAAATTAACCCGCACCAATTGTTCATTTGCTACCATATTCTCATCAGTTGAGGTCAACTGGGTAATCGCCAGTAACTGCGGAACATTATTTCCTCCTGCTCCATCCAGCAAGCCCTCCTTGGCCGCCAGCATCATTTCCCGGCCACCACTAGCATGAAGGGTGGTCAAGGCTACGCCCATTTGTCCGATCACCCGCATCGCACTAGCTACTGTATGGGGAATGTCATGGCATTTCAGGTCCAAGAAAACATCGTGTCCGCGTCCAATCACCCGCTCCACTACTGCTCGGCCTTCGCTATAAAAAAGCTCCATCCCGATTTTTACGAATAAGTGTTCATCTTTTGGAAAACGATCTAAGAACCGGTATGCCGTCTCTGCATTGGGAAAATCCAAGGCAATAATTGGTCGTTCAATTTTCATGATAGTTTTTATCCTTTCTCACCCCGAAGCATCTGTCCGGTTTGACTACATAATTCTTGCAGGGTTGACACCTGGTATTGGTCCATTGTTTTCGGCAAAGCGTCAATAATATGCGGACAAACTAATGGATCGTGAAAATGTGCCGTTCCGACCGCAACTGCACTAGCACCTGCCATCATCATTTCTAAGGCGTCCGCAGCTGTTTCAACTCCGCCCATCCCAATAATTGGAATGTCAATTGCCGCTGCAACTTCCCGAATCATACGAACCGCAATGGGTTTAATTGCTGGACCAGAAAGCCCCCCTGTTTGGTTGGCCAAGACTGGCTTACGGGTCTTGAGATCAAGTCGCATTCCTAATAGGGTATTGATCATACTTAATCCATCTGCCCCAGCATCGGCAACTGCTTGGGCAATCTCTTTAACATCCGTCACATTAGGAGAGAGTTTGACATAAACAGGAACTGAGCTGGCTTTTTTAACCGCTGCGGTCAGCTCTGCTGCCACATCAGGGTTAGTCCCAAACATCATCCCTCCGTGCTTAACATTAGGACATGAGATGTTAAGTTCCAAAGCTGCGCACATTTTCGACTCAGACAATGCCCGCGCAACAGCAACGTATTCTTCTTCCGTACTACCAGCAACGTTAGCAATGATCGGTAGGTCAGGATACTTGGCTTGTAATGCTGGCAATTTTTCTTCCAGGACCACTTTTAAACCTGGATTTTGTAGGCCAATTGCATTTAAGACGCCGGACTTAGTCTCCGCAATTCGGGGAGTAGCATTTCCTGCCCGTGGTTCCAATGTTACCGCTTTGGTAATTAATGCCCCTAACTGGTTGAGATCATACATCTGCGCATACTTGCTATCACCAAAAGCAAAAGTCCCACTAGCAGGCATAATCGGATTTTTAAGTTTTAAACCGGGTAATTCAACAGCTAATCTTGTATCAGACACTTAATTGAACCTCCTGACTATTGAAAACTGGACCCTCAACACAGACCCGTAGACTCAGTTTTCCCTGCTTATCGGGAACAACACAGCCTTCACATGCACCTACACCGCAGGCCATGCGACTTTCCAAAGACAAGTAGACGTTATCAGCATCAGGATAACGATTTTGTACACTCATCAATAAGCCCAATGGTCCACAAGCATAAATCCGGTCATAATGGTTGTCATTCCATTCATTGTCTAACACTGCACTAACGAACCCTTTAATACCAACCGAACCATCATTAGTCGTGATTGCTAGGTTTCCGTATTGTTGTAATTCATCAGTCGCAAACATTGATTCTTGATTTAAAAAACCAACCGCAATATCCGCTTGAATTCCCCGCGCATGCAATACCTTACTCAAATATAGCAAAGGGGGAATACCTGTCCCCCCGCCAACGAGAAGGGTTCTTTGTCCAGGAACCAAATCAGCAAACGGAAAACCATTACCCAGACTCCCTAAGAGCTTGAGGGTTGCACCTTCGTGTAACTGACTCATCAGCTCTGTTCCGGCACCAACAACCCGGTAAATCAAAGCCAATGTTTGTCGCTCACTATCACAGTCTGCGATCGCAAACGGACGCCGCAACTGATAAGCTTCATCTGGCATCTCCACTTCAACGAAAGTCCCTGGTAAGGCCCCTGCATAATCAAAGTCACCTTGTAATTCTAAGCGCCAGATTCCTGGTGCCAATTCGCGGTGTGCGCTGATTGTCATCTCATAATCATTAACCATCATGTACCTCCTGGCTTATAGTGACTGGGTGGTGAAAGAACGACCCTCCAAGGCGGTCAACAGTGCTTCAGCAGTATTTAAGGAAGTAATCAGTGGAATATTGTGCTCAATTGCTGTTTGCCGGATGACAAAGCCATCGGATGTCACTTCATGGTCATGCCCCATCGTGTTGATTACTAACTGCACTTGGTTTGCTTCTAATAAGCGTAGGATATTGGTCTGATCAGCATTATTTTCATGGATCTTAGTAACTGGAGTAACATGCACACCGTTATCCCGTAAAAATTCACTTGTCCCCGCCGTAGCAAAGATTTGATAACCAATATTTCTAAACCGCCGTGCTAATGGAAGGATTTGCTCTTTGTCCTTGCCATCAATTGTCAACAGAACGCTTCCCACATCAGGCACTGCCATCTTAGCACCAGCAAAGGCTTTGTATAGAGCCTTGGCAAAGGTTTGGTCCATCCCCATTACTTCACCTGTCGACTTCATTTCTGGTCCTAGGTAACTATCAACATCATCTAACTTGCTAAAGGAGAATACCGGTGCCTTAACATGGATCAATGATGATTCAGGGGCTAAGCCTGGCTTGAACCCTTGTTCTTTTAAGGATTGTCCTAGAATGGCGCGAGTGGCCACTTGTGCCATTTCGATCCCTGTGATCTTGCTCAAGAATGGCACTGTACGACTAGCCCGTGGGTTAACTTCAAGAACATAAGCTTCGCCATCGTGGATAATGAATTGGATATTCATGATCCCCTTGCACTTGAGAGCAACCGCTAATTTCTCAGTTGCAGCGACAATTTGGTCAATTACGTCCTGATTGAAACTCTGGGGTGGGTAAACTGCCATCGAGTCCCCAGAGTGGACCCCAGCGTGTTCGATATGTTCCATGATCCCTGGTAAGAGCACATCAGTTCCGTCACAGATCGCATCGACTTCACATTCGCGTCCTTCGAGATAAGCGTCAATTAAGATTGGGTGAGCTAAACCAACTTCAGTATTTTCTTTAAGATAGTTAGCCAATTCTTGTTGGTTATTGACAATTTCCATGGCCCGTCCGCCTAAAACGTAACTTGGCCGAACTAATACTGGATAGCCGATTTCTTCAGCGGCTGCTATTACTCCCGCTTCAGTGGTTGCCGTCTTCCCAATTGGTTGCTTCAATCCTAACTCAGTGATCACTTCATCGAACAGTTGCCGGTCTTCTGCCCGGTCCAAGTCAGCAACGGTTGTACCGATGATTTTTACCCCATTTTCTTCCAGGCCTGCAGCTAAGTTAATCGCAGTTTGCCCCCCGAACTGAACGATTACTCCTTCTGGTTGTTCAAGCTCAACCACATTGAGAACATCCTCTAACGTCAGTGGTTCAAAGTATAGCTTGTCAGAGATGGAGAAGTCTGTTGAAACAGTTTCTGGGTTAGAATTCATGACAATTGCTTCATAGCCCATTTGTTGGATAGCTTTAACACTGTGGACGGTCGCATAGTCGAATTCAACCCCTTGTCCAATCCGAATTGGACCTGAACCGATGACCAAAATCGATGGTTTATCACTCTTGATACTTTCGTTTTCTTGGTCATAACTACTGTAAAAGTATGGTGTAGCAGATTCAAACTCTGCTGCACAAGTATCAACCATCTTATATACTGGTCGAATAGCTGCTTCTTTCCGCATTGCCCGGACTGCTGCTGGTGTGCTTTCCCATAAGCGAGCGATAGAATCATCGCTAAAGCCGTACCGCTTTGCTTTCAGCAAAATATCCTGATCTTGTGGATGATGTGCAATTTCTTCTTCAAGTTCGACAATATGCTTGATAATGTCCAAGAAATAGGTCGTAATCTTGGTGATTTCATGTACACCTTCTAAAGAATAGTTACGCCGGAAGGCCTCTGCCAAGTAGAACAAACGGTCATCCCGTGCATAAACCAGCCGCTTTTCCAAGACTTCATCGCTAACTTGGGCTGCTTCTTTGGAGTACAGGTCTTTTTGGTCAATTTCAAGTGACCGCACTGCTTTTTGCAATGCTTCTTCGGCATTTCGTCCAATTGCCATTACTTCCCCCGTAGCCTTCATTTGGGTTCCCAAAGTTCTGTCGGCCCGAGAGAACTTGTCGAATGGCCACCGTGGAATCTTAGCAACCACATAATCCAGAGCTGGTTCAAATTCAGCATAGGTCGTCTTAGTAACAGGGTTGATGATTTCATCTAATGTCAAACCAACAGCGATTTTCGCTGCCATTTTAGCAATTGGATACCCCGTTGCTTTGGATGCTAAGGCCGAAGACCGGGACACCCGCGGATTAACTTCGATGACATTGTAAGTATAACTATTGGGATCTAATGCCAGCTGAACATTACAGCCCCCTTCAATCTTCAAAGCCCGAATCAGCTTCAAAGAACAATCCCGCAGCATTTGATATTCGCGATCAGTCAAAGTTTGTGTGGGCGCAAAAACGATTGAATCCCCAGTGTGAATCCCCACCGGATCGAAGTTTTCCATCGAACAAACAACCATTGCATTATCAGCTGAGTCCCGCATTACTTCGAACTCAATTTCTTTATAGCCCTTGATACTCTTTTCGATCAAACATTGGGTTGCAGGAGAAAGATCTAACCCGTTAGCCGCAATTTCTTCTAGTTCTTCACGGTTATTACACATACCACCGCCAGTACCGCCCATTGTAAAGGCTGGCCGGACAATCACTGGATAACCAATTTGTTCCGCAAAAGCGACCGCTTCAGCAACCGTGTTAACAGTTTTGGAAGCCGGTACTGGTTCGTGTAGTTCATTCATTAATTCCTTGAACTTTTCACGGTCTTCAGCTTGGTCAATGGAAGCTAACTTAGTCCCTAACAATTGAATGTTTAGTTCATCAAGAATACCACTCTTGCCTAAGGCCACAGCTAAGTTTAAGGCAATTTGCCCCCCTAAAGTTGGCAATATTGCGTCCGGTAATTCTTGGCGGATGATCCGCGCTACTGATTCAACAGTCAATGGTTCAATATAAACTTTGTCAGCAATCTCAGTATCCGTCATGATTGTTGCTGGGTTGGAGTTAACCAAAACCACTTGGTAGCCCTCTTCTTTAAGCGCCAAGCAAGCTTGGGTCCCAGAATAGTCGAATTCCGCAGCTTGCCCAATGATGATGGGACCTGAGCCGATAACTAAAATTTTGTGTACATCTGTTCTCTTAGGCATTTTGCTCTTCCTTTCGCTTATCCATTGCATCCATGAAATCATCAAAGAGGTCCACCGCATCATGTGGTCCTGGAGCTGCGTCGGGGTGGAATTGAACGGAGAAGGCCGGATAATACTTGTGTCTTACTCCTTCAATCGTCCCGTCATTGATTTCCTGATGGGTGACAATCAGATCAGTATCTTTTAATGAATCTGGTTCAACCGCATACCCGTGATTTTGAGAGGTAAAGGCGATTCTTCCTGTTGCAATTTCCCGTACGGGGTGGTTAAAGCCCCGGTGACCAAACTTCATATGGTAAGTATCCGCACCGTTAGCTAGGCAGAAAATTTGGTGTCCCAGACAGATCCCAAAAAGAGGCAACTTTTCTTGGATCTGACGACACATCTCGATCGCATGGGGAACATCCTTAGGATCGCCAGGGCCATTAGAGAGGAGCACCCCATCTGGATGAAGTTGGAGGATCTCTTCTGCAGTGGCCGAAGATGGCAACACAATAGTGTTGCAGTTACGCTCTGCCAATTCCCGCAAAATACTATGCTTAACCCCAAAGTCAACCAAAACAACATTGCGCTTAGAGCCTGGGTTAGGATATGGTTTGCTAGTTGATACCTGACTCACGATATCTTTATTGATAACAGTTGCTTTTAACTGATCAAAAGCATGTTCGTAATCATCCATGCTGTTAATCAAGCTCCCCTTCATTGTTCCGTGTACCCGTAACTTCTTGGTTAAAGCCCGAGTATCGATTCCTTTCAAACCGGGAATACCCATTTGTTCTAGAAACTTAGGCAACGTTTCCTGTTGGCGCCAATTACTTGAAACCCGCGCTACTTCGCGACAGATTACCCCTTTACAGTGCGGTTGGAGGGATTCACAATCATCAAGATTAACCCCATAGTTACCGATCAACGGGTTAGTAAAAGTCAAAATTTGATTAGCATAGGATTGGTCCGTGATGGCTTCTTGGTAACCGGTCATCCCTGTTGTAAAGACAACCTCGCCAGTGGTTACTTCCTGGGCACCAAAAGCTTCCCCTTCATAAACGGACCCATCTTCTAAAATTAAGTAACGTTTCATGCTATTTTTCCTCCCGCGAGTAAGCAATGTTTCCTGCAACCAATGTCATAGCAGTCATGCCATAGACTTTCATACCTGTAAATGGAGTATTAACCCCCTTGGAGAAGTATTCTTCTTCCGTTAAAACATGTTCATTTTCAAGGTCAAAAATGGCAATATCGGCTACTGTCCCTGGCAATAACGAACCGCTATCGTTTAACTTGAAGATTTCAGCTGGTTTGCTAGTCATCCAAGTCAACAGTTGTTCTAAGGTAAAGATACCTTCCTTAACAAACGCTGTATACAGAGTTGCAAATGCTGTTTCACTACCAGTGATCCCGAAAGCAGCCGTTTGCATATCCCCTTGTTTTTCTTCGCGACTGTGTGGTGCATGGTCAGTAGCGATCATGTCAATTGTTCCGTCCAAAAGTCCGGCGATTAATGCTTGGCGATCTGCCTCACTCCGCAATGGCGGGTTCATCTTGTAATATGGATCTGCCTTAGTGATTTGTTCATCACTCAAGAGGAGGTGATGTGGGGCTACTTCACAAGTAACATTGATCCCTTGCCGCTTAGCCCACCGAATCAAAGCTACACTTTCTTTAGTTGAAACATGGCAGACGTGGTAGTGAACCCCAGTTGCTTGGGCTAACATTAAGTCCCGTGCTAACTGTGAGGATTCACACACGCTTGGAATCCCTGGGACCCCCAACGCTTCGGCTTGCGGGCCAGCATTCATTACCCCGTTATTTTTCAGAGAATCATCTTCAACGTGGGCAACGATTGGTAATCCTACTTGGGCGGCAGCTTGCATAGCTTGGAACATCACTCCAGCTGTTTGGACACCATTACCATCATTGGAAAAGCCAAAGGCACCTGCTGCTTTCAAAGCTTTGAAATCGACTAACTCATCGGTTGTCCGGTCAACTGTAATCGGAGCATATTGTTTAATGTGAACTACCCCATCTTTATGGTTGATAGTAGTCATAGCTTGGAATAACTCCGGTGTATTGGGTACAGGCGTTACATTTGGCATTGCCCCTACCGTTGTAAACCCACCGTGAGCTGCTGCTTGCGACCCAGTCGCAACTGTCTCTTTGTAAGTTTGTCCTGGTTCCCGATAGTGAACGTGCACATCGATCAAACCGGGGCTGACTAATTTGCCCTTAGCATCAATCACCCGGTCAGTTGAACGCAAATGTTCGAGGTGTGATCCGATTGCTTGGATTCGATCATCTTTGATAAGAATATCCTGTTGAGTTAGCTTGCCTGCCAAGAATACTTGACCGTTTTTAATTAAAGTTTTCATTAGTTTAGCCCTCCTAATTTGCGTCCTCTTAATACAGCTTCAATCATTGCCATCCGGGCAAAAACTCCATTTTGCATTTGTTGGAAAAACATTGACTTAGGTGCTTCGACCAGGTTTGATGCCAGTTCGACTCCCCGGTTGATTGGACCTGGGTGCATGATGATCGCATCATCTTGTAGGCGGTCATACCGTGCTTGGTTAATTCCGTATTGAGCATGGTATTGCGCAGCATCAAATTGTGCTTCATTGGCATCATCTTGGTGCCGTTCATGTTGTACCCGCAGGAGCATTACGACATTCATCTGGTCAACCAAGTCATCAACAGGTAAATATTGTCCGTAATGTTCAAACTCTTCTGTAAACCAGTACTTGGGACCCGAGAAGTAAACTTCAGCTCCCAGCTGAGTGAGCATTTCCATGTTACTGCGTGCCACCCGTGAATTGGTTAAGTCCCCGATGATAGCAACCTTCAACCCTTGAAAATGTCCAAAGTGTTCATAAATGGTCATCAGGTCAAGGAGACATTGTGATGGGTGTTGACCACTACCATCGCCTGCGTTAACCACCCCAATATTGAGATGACTATTTGCAGGCAAGTTGAGCAATTCCTGATAATATTCGTTTTGTGGGTGGCGGATTACTGCAAGATCAACTCCGACTGCGTTCAGAGTTAGTAAAGTATCATACAACGTTTCGCCTTTTTTCACCGAACTTGATTGGGGATCAAAGACAATCTGCTTCATACCCAGCTTGCTTTCAGCCATTTGAAAACTTGATTTAGTTCGGGTGGAGTTTTCAAAGAAAAGATTGGCTGCATACACATCAGTTGCTAATTCCAAATGGGCTTTGCCCTGCTTGAATGCTTCTGCCCGTGTGATCAGTGCCATCACTTCATCATTGGTCAACCCTTCGACGCTCACAAAATTTGTTAATTTTACCTGCTTCATTATGCTCATCCCTTATTCCTTATTAAAAAATAACGCCCTGAATATTACTATCCAGGGCAAGTTAAAGAGACTACTGACCATATGCCAGCATCAGTGTCAACTTTTCGCTCTCTCTGGAGTCAATTAAAACGTTGCTTTTATTCGGTTTTTAAAGCTTTTAGGAAAATTCCATCTTGACCATCAAGTTCTTCGACCTTAACGGAAATTTGTTCTTTAAGTGATGTTGGAACGTTCTTCCCTACGAAGTCAGCCCGAATTGGTAATTCACGGTGCCCCCGATCTACCAAGACCGCCAAGTTGATGCTCTTAGGACGCCCTTGATCCATGATGGCGTCCAAAGCAGCCCGCACGGTCCGGCCAGTAAAGAGAACATCATCAACTAAGATGACGTGTTTGTCAGTAATATCAAAACCAAATTGTGACTCTTTAACAACTGGGTCTTTCTTAGTTGTGAGATCATGGCGGTCATCACGATATAGCGAGATGTCTAAGACACCTACGGGCACCTTTTTATCTTCTAATTGTTCCAACCGTTGGGCAATCCGTTCAGCCAAGTAGATCCCCCGCGTTTTGATTCCAACTAAGGCAATGTCCTCAATCCCCTTGTTTTTTTCGATGATTTCATATGTCATCCGTGTTAATGCTCGTTTCATCGCCATTGCGTCGATAATTTCTTTTGCCATTACTGTGTCCTCCTTAAAACAAAAAACCACTTAGTTAGGTCAAGCTTAACTAAGTGGTTTAATCTTAATACATTTACTTAGATCTAGCTCAAGCTAGTCTAAGTCTACCGTTACTAAAGATTCTACCTTCTTAGCCTCACAGGACTAACTTAAAAGCATATCTATCATACATAATCTACTGTAACTTGTCCGTTTTGTCAAGAAATTCCAAGGTTTGCTGGAAATTAGTTGGTAGTGGTGCTTCAAACGTTAATAACTCCCCAGTCCGCGGATGCTTAAAACCTAACTTCTGTGCATGCAGAAACTGACCTGCACCCGGGAGTGTTTTTCGCGGCCCATATAGGGGGTCACCAGCCAAAGGATGGTCGATATACTTCATATGGACCCGAATTTGGTGGGTACGCCCGGTCTCTAAAATGCACTTAACTAATGTATAGTGCTGGTACCGTTTCAAAACCTCAAAATGAGTAACTGCTGGTCGCCCTTCAGCAATAATTGCTTGTTTTTTGCGGTCTTTCTTGCTACGGCCAATCGGCGCGTTGATCGTTCCTTTGTCAGGTTTAATCCGGCCGTGAACAAGGGCGATATATTCGCGAATATTAGTTTTTTCTTTCAACTGATGCGCTAGACTGCGGTGAGCCTGGTCGTTTTTGGCCACCATCAATAAACCTGAAGTATCCTTGTCGATCCGATGGACAATTCCCGGCCGATAAGTGCCATTGATCGTGGAGAGAGGCGAATGGTACAACAAGGCATTGACCAATGTATGGTCTGGGTGGCCCGGAGCTGGGTGGACAACCATTCCCTGTGGCTTGTTGACAACGATAACATCTTCATCTTCGTAGTAAATATCGAGGGGGATGTTTTCTGGTTCAACCTCCAATGTTTGAATCTCTGGTTCATCAAAGGTCACCACATCCCCAGGTTCGACTTTATATTTAGGCTTAGTCACCTGCCCGTTCACTTTGATATTTTCTGCTGCAATCAGTTTTTGCAGTTGCGATCGGGAATACTCAGGTAGCAAACCCGGCAGTACCTTGTCTAACCGTCCGGTTTGATCGGTTATCTTAATCTCTTTCATGCTAGTGAATCATCCTTTAACAATGCAAATAGTATTACGACCACGCCCAGGGTTAAGGCAATGTCAGCAATATTGAAAATGGGGAAGGAAATGAAACGTAGGGCAAACATATCAACAACATATCCCCGCCCTAAACGGTCAATAAAGTTCCCTAGCGTCCCCCCACATAGAAGACTGAGCCCGATAACATACCACCAGTTCTGGTATTTCTTCATAAAAACATATGCCATTACCCCCAGTGCGAGCACTGAAATTATTACAAAAAAGAGGTGCTGACCGGAAAAACTGCTCCATGCAGCCCCAAAATTCCAAATGTGGGTCAAATCAATCACTCCTGGAATAAGTGGTTGTTCATGATTGAAAGCAATATTGCTTTGCACCCAGGTTTTGACCCATTGATCCAAGGCAACGATCATGCCCACTATGAGGACAGCAACAGGAAGGCTTTTTTTCATCATTATCACCTACTTTATTACAGTTGTTAAATACTGCTGGAGTTGGATACGGTCGGCTTTGCGTAATAAGACCCCATATTCCCGAAACTGCGTTTTGAGAATTAATTGCCCCCGCCGAACTGTCACTGCCTGAATTTTGGCAAACTTAATCCGTTTAGTGTTTTGGGGGATCAAGGTATGCAAAACAACGGTATCATCTTCAAGCGTAATGAAACGACGCCATAGTTGAATAACTACTAGAATGACAAAGAGGCCTAAAACTAGGGCTGTCCAAATCTGAAAAACAGTAATTTCCAACCATAGTAACATACTGATAAAAAAGACGATTAAGGTAAATGACCAACAGATAATGCTGGTTGGAATATCGGGTTGATAAAAAAGACGTTTGTTCATTACGTGCAACCTCACCTTTAAATAATTGATATTACTCATTATACCCTGGTTCCCCTGGTGCGGGCGAGATATTGGAAAAAATTTACGATTATTCAAGGTTTCTTTTTCTGTTCATCACTTACTTTTGCCAGCATTACTGAGCAGAAGCCAAGGCTGTCAGTAATTCCTGGGCGACCGCTCGGACTGAAAATGGGTTTTGTCCAGTAATTAAACGTCCATCACGCAGAGCAAAGGAAGCATACGGACGCTTCTTAACGAAATGTCCGCCCCGAATTTATACTGCCTCTTGGTTAAGAAACGGTACGATCCGCCGTTTCCCGGCTAAGATTTCTTCGCCAGTAGTAAAACCAGTTACTTGCTTGCCTTGCAATAAATTTTCTCCATCCGGACGGTGCAAATTTAATAGTCCCGCGATTCCGTGACACACTGAGCTAATATAACCACCGTGTCGGTAGATATCTTCTGCGATCTGGCGTAAGCCTTGATTAGCAGGGAAATCCCACATCACTCCGTGACCACCAGCATAGTAAATCGCAACATATGCTGCTGGATCAACTTCCACTGGGGCCAAAGTATGCGCCAAAGCCATTTGCTGGAAGGAAGTTTGTTGATAAAGTTTTATACTTGCTTGGTCAGCATACTTCATACTCCGTGGATCTAGCGGTACATAACCGCCCTTGGGACTAACATAGTCCACTTGGTATCCGGCAGCTTGAACCGCTAAAACAAATTCCGTCGTTTCACCCAACCATAAACCCGTGGCCTCTGATCGGCGTCCGTAAGTAGCTTGATTAGTTTCGACAACTAAAATTTTCTTCATTAAAAATTCCTCCCTCTTCTTAATAATCGTTACTTTAATATCCGTAAGCTTCAACATATTTGTCGCGCACGTTTTTTCTTAGGTTTAAACTTTTAAACATAAAGTGGTAAAAAATAACAGCTTAGCTTTCTAGGGCAGCTGTTAACTCCTTGAGTTGGGCGATGACCGGGACTAAGTTGGGTGAGTAACGACGTTCAACTCCAACTTGGCGAACCTTGATCACACCCGCATCGAGCATTAATTTCAAGTGATGGGAAACGGCCGGACGGGACAAGGATGTCGTCGCGGTTAACTCATTAACTGTCAACTCTTCTTTACAGCAAATCTCCGTCATGAGTTGCTGGCGCCGGGCATCTTGAAAAATTGCAAATGCTGGCATCACCGTCGCAAAAGCGGCTAACGTTCTTTCTTTTTCCATAAGAGCCCTCCTTAGATTTAAGTGTTTAAACATATTAAAATATTATTGCTAATGTTTACCAAGGGAGATTGGTTAATTTTTTTGAGCAAAAAATTCGTACTTACGAGCAAAAGTTGCTACGTTAGTTTTAAATAAATTATTAAAGAAGCCTTTTTCAAGACAACAGTAATCTCAATTGTTGTCAGCTATATTCTATCTTATGCCGTAGTGGACTTAGGTTTTCTGCTCGGTCAACCAGCGGCAGAAAATGTGGCGGCCAAACACTTTGTCCCCCTTGATTTGTGGGGCCGAGTAACTCTCTTTAGTCGCCTAGCTGTTTCATTGTCGGAGAAGAACTAATTACTGCTTGTTTCTTATTCCCTGTTTTATGGTGGGCTTTGAAGCATTATCAACCTAAGACGGCTTGGATCATCGCGATGCTGGTTTCTTCATTGGCCTTTGGGATGATGCATTATAATGCGTACAATTGGAATTTATTCCAAATGTTAGTAATGATCTGTTTAACACGAATTCCGTTTGATTTGGCGTGGTACAAGACGGATAGCCTGTGGACCGGGATAGTCGGCCATATCATCTTTGATTTGTTGGCATTTCTCGTGGGGGCTATGGCGGCGTTTGCCTAAACATATCTAATAACTATTATGATCATAGTGGGGATAGTCTTTGAACAGTTAGTTCTGAAGAAGATAACCTCACTATGATCTTTTTGTATTCATATTTATTTTGAACATGTTTCATAAAAAAGGATTGGTCGCTAATTAACCAATCCTTGTGTAAGATGTGTTTAAATTATTATTTTTCAGCAAAATTTTTATCCAGATGAGCTATATAAATAATGGCGCATTTCATCAAAGGAAAAATCAAGTGAAAGGTCAAACCACTGATACTTAGCATGGTTAGCCAGGTAGGTTTTAGCGTCCTTATACGGGATCGGAGAAGAGATTTTCATCTAAACATATTCCCAGCAGCAAAAGAATTAATTGTACTATGTGCCTGGGTTTATACCTATCAGGATTAATCCTCCCGTGTTGAACTGTATGCCTACCAAATTTTGAAAAATCTATCCCATTTTCGAACTTTCCAAAACTCCAAAAATTACATAGATTAGTAGCCACTGAAATAGACATTAGTATAAGCAGTGTATTTTTATCACTACTAGTGATAGAATTTTCCATGTTAACAGCTTTTTCATGTTTAAAAATATCAGTGGTTTCTATCTTCCCCATCCTTTGAAAAATCTTGTACTCTATAATACTAAACATGCAGCTCATCAAAACAGAATAATTATTGAAATCATCTTTCAACAAATTTTTTATTGTCAAAAGCTGCTTTAAATATCCACTCTCGCTTGAATTTTCCTTAAAACAATCAATTATTGTATCCAATCTTTCAAACACATGAACATAATCATCCTCAGTATAATACTTCTCTAACCATTCTAAAGTTTCTGTATCAGATTTCGAATTAAACGTCTGAATATCTAATTCAGTATCAAACGTCCAATTTTTCTTTGCTAAAAAATCTACTTTTGACAGCATCTGCTTACCCAGATTATCTGCTTGCTTCTCTATTTTTATTCTGTTGTGCTTTATATACTCTCCCACAACATGTTTCATAGGGTTCTTTATAATTTTGTTACAATAAAACACATTTGGATTAGGAAGCCTAAAGTAGGCCGCAGCAGGCATCTCTAAAAATCTACGCCCTGATTCTGAAATTTCCATTCCCTATTCTCCCCCAAACTCTTTCTGAATAACATCTTGCAAGGTACCCTCTTTAGCATACTTAGCAGCATCAATTTGCTTGAAGTGCTTACCAAGCACTGAATCTCTGAGATCGTCATCAAAGCCAAAAATATAATTAGTTGCAATTAAATAAATAATACGCGTTGGCGCTAATCCGTACACCTGGTGACACATGATATGGGTAATCCGATCACGGTCATTTGGATACAACTTCTTCATTGTTTCATTTCTGAATAAACGTTTGACTATTTCAGTAATGTAAAGACCAGATTTCATATAAAGATCAGCGAATGTCTTATTCGGATCAGCAAATATTCCCGGATTATTGGCTTCTAAATCATCTACCATACGCTTTACCACTGCCCTTGGTGTATAAATCTGATTAGTCTTTTGTGGGGGGATGTAGTCAAAAATGTCTTCATTACTACTTTCATCAAAGTAGTTGCTCAACTTATCTCGCAACTCCAAGAACTGTTGAATTGAATCATTGAAAATAACCTCATCAAAGAGATGGCCTTCAAAATGCTTCTTGGTATTAGTCTTTTCATCAAAATAATCACCACCATCCCGTAAGAAACGGAATTGTTCTTCACTTATTCCCGTTACTTCGGCAAAAACATCGTCTTCAGTATAATCATCAAAGTTTTGTAAAGTTAGGTTTTCATCCCCATAAGCCATTATAAAGCTCGGAATAGTGCGCGAAAAGCCCCGTAGATGAGCCCGAACGTCATCTTCAACTTCTTTAACCTTGCGTTCTTCGCGGTGACGTTCAACTCGTTCAATTACACTAGTTGGGGTATCCTTGACGGTCTTTTGAACTTCTTCATTAACCTGAGTATTGAAATCATCAAGAATGTTTTCAATCTTAGCTTGGTATTCTTGATGAACTTTAGCCAGTTCTTCATCTGTGCGCACAGCTTGTTCTTGGGTCTTGAGTTCTGTTTGAGCAAGCTTTTTCTGATTATTCATTTCATCAGCAATACGGTTGAATTTTTTCTCATTTTCCTTATTAATTTGTTTTTGATAGCGCTCGGCTTCTTTCTTTTTAAGCCGATATTCCTGCCTAACCCGGTTAATCACCTCAGTATTAACTTGATCATTCAGCTGTTTAACTATTTTCTTGCTGGCAGCCGCAAAGTCTGACTTATCCATCATTTTAACATCATTGGCTACTTGTTGCCCCGTCTCAGCATAAATCTTATCGCCAAACAAATCCTTAAACTTTCCAATTACTCGTTCATTTGGAACGTCAACTTTACCCTGGTCATTGACAGCTATATCGTCAACATTTTCCAGAGTAGCATTACCTTTCTTAGGGTTAGCTTCCTTAGTTGGTACCAATTCTTTCAGGATCTCCCGCACAGCAGCAGGTGCACCAAAGACACGATCAATATTAGTGAAGAGGAAATTACTCATAAAGCCCCGTTTAACCACTTCTTGTGACTTTAGTCGCCGTGGAATGGACATTACCTGTTTGGCATCCAGTTCAACCATACGGCCTTCTTCATCTTCTCCAATTACTGGGAAAAAGTTTAATAGTTTGCGAATATTTTCTTCATGATCAGCTGCAGTTCCCTTGCCGTTGGCAGTTTCTGCCAATAAATTATTAGCAAACTCATCAAAAATAATTAATGTCCGCGTTGGATCAAAGTCAAAAACATAAGCGTTTTGTTTGCGCATCAAAACACCATTGTGATTGTAAGAGTATGGGTTTTGCGCACGAAAAGCCGCCTGCATATATTCAGATGGGCTCTTCATACTTGATAACATTAATACCCCAGACCATGGTTTAATTGTTACCCCGGTAGTCAATTGTCCCACACTCAAGGTGATTGTTTTGTCATAGTTCTTAATCGCTTTTTGAACTTTATCAAAGGACTTTTCATTAGCCTTAGCGAGTTGTTTATCGTTTAACTGGTCATCCTTAAGTTGACCGTCACCAGCTGCTAGTACAATTTGATACTCACTAAATACTGGGTGGTGCTTTAACTTTTTGGCGAGGGCTTTAGCGCTATTAACCCGGTTTAAAAGCCAGAAAGTATGGGCTAGTTCTTGCCGTAACTCAGGAGTTGAAAAAGGATATTTTTCTTGGGTGGTCAAGGCATCCAGGAAACGATCAACTGCATCATCATATACAAACTTTCCGTTTCTAGTCCGGAAAAATTCATTTAAGTCAAAAGCTGGGTTAACCTTATCCCCATCATCCAATTCGATACCTGCTTTCAATTGGTCTACCATCATGGCTGATATCTGATAAGTATACATGTTAAGCTGAGGCATAACTGCGTATGGGTTGCTACCATCTTCATGGGTTTCATCCCAACTTGCTTTGGCTTTTTGTTCATCTGCATAGGACCAGTTATAGATTTGATCAGCTGCGAACTTTCCTTTAGCTAAAGCTTTAAACGGCGTTCCAGTCAAATGAAGGGTATACTTTCGCTTAATTTTTTCAAAAGCTTTATCCGTCCTGTATGTATCGACACCTTCGTGGGCCTCATCAATGACTAACAGGTCCCATTCTAAGTCCCTAATCCATTTAAGCTTTTCATGGCTCCCACCAAAATGAACAGATCCTTTAAGCCCTTGCAGACTCTCAAAAGTAATCTGCCCATAGTTGCCACCATCTGCAATTGTATTTAAAAATTCATTTCGCGATAGAACTGGTCTATCCTTTAAAGCGTCTGTTTCACTAACAAACTTGTAGTTGGTTTGCCAAGCAATGAATTTGTCAAAATCATCAAACCATGAGTTAGCAATACTAGGACGATTGGTCACCACTAAAACGTTTTGTAACTTCATTCGCCGTATCAGATCATAAGTCGATAAAGTCTTACCAAAGCGAGGTTTAGCATTCCACAAAAATTCGCTTTTTGCTCCGTTTTTCAAAAAGTAGTTCATCGTCTGCTCAACTGCTTGTTGCTGTTCTTGGCGGAGTTCATACTGAGTGCCACTATTTCCCTGAACATCATTAAGATTACGCTCAGTAAATTTATAAAAATATTGGTGAGATGTATCGCCATCGACATGGAACCATTCTGTTTTAGGCTTCCGTTCGACTTTTTTCTTATTAGTTAAATACTCATGAAATTCATGGTCAGTAAAGACTTCATCCGTCCCATCTTGATAGCGTGCATTTCCCTTCCAAAGAATTTTGACCTTTACATCTGCCGTATGCGTTTGTTGTTTAACCCGGTCTTCTACTGATTGACTTTCTGTGTACCCAATTTTGGTCCATCCCTGATGAGAACTATCATTTGGAGTAGTGTAAGCATAAATCATGGGGATGATTTGTTTGAATGATTTAATTTTTGGTGTATTCATTCTAATTCATCTCCTTTACATGGGTTTCAATAAAGTCAATTTCCTCTTGCGATAAACCATACTTTCTATATAATTGTTGGTCAATCTCTGGAATGGACTTCGTCCAGTCAATATCGGAGTTAGAAGTAAAGTCTTGGAGAGGAACGTATTTCCATTTTGGAGCAGGATTGTCTTGAGTAACTTTTAGCACGCCAAGCATAACTCTGGCAAATTTAGATTTTATATATTTTAAACATGCCTCTGCTTCATTACTGGTTTTAAAATTTCCAATTGATAAAAAAGTTTCTGTAGCACCTACATTTGGTTCTCCAATCAATGGCTTACCAATTACTGTAGACGGACTCGAAGTTAACCCTGTTCCGTATGACTTAGGTATGAAAATTTTATAATTATAAAAACTTTCTGGAACATTTTGATAAATTGATCTTGCCCACCAATATTTTCTTTCTCTACCCTCTAGACCGAGAAATTTCACCCAATCATTATTAGTATCACTTGGCTTATATTTAAAGAAAATAACATCTTTCAAAACTCTAAATGCGCCACTTCCAACGTCCTTTTTATGTCCTTTGGACTGCAAATCTTCTATTTGAGGATAATCTTTAAGAGCCTGTTCCGACAATTTATACACACCTCTACCAGTCACAATAGATTCAACGTAACCATAATTATTTACTTTTAATACTTTTCGCAATATAGTATTTAATTCATTAAATGGTGTGAAAACTTTTATAGCATCATAGTGTGCATTTTTATTAAAATATGATATTACAACGCCACC
Source organism: Ligilactobacillus saerimneri DSM 16049 (assembly GCF_000423265.1). GTDB lineage: Bacteria > Bacillota > Bacilli > Lactobacillales > Lactobacillaceae > Ligilactobacillus > Ligilactobacillus saerimneri. The sequence goes on from NZ_AUHQ01000011.1 coordinate 24,854, forward strand.
AGCAATCCCAACATTCGGAAATATATCAGCACTATTAGCAAAATATCCTATAATTTTAAATTGTACACTATTCAACATCTTCTTATTCCATGCTTTCGGAGTACTTCCTGCGTTAAACAAGAAACGTCCTGGATGAATCATTTCAACAATATTTCCAACTTTATACGCTTCATCTAAGAATTTATGATAAATAGGTGGTGCATACGTCTTATTGTCGCCAATCGTTTCATCTTGATACGGCGGATTTCCGATCACTACGTCAAACTTAAATTGTTCATTTTCTTGCTTACTCATCACTTTAACTCCCCTTTGTATACCTTTGTTACGTCGCAAACCTGGTATTTTCTAGTCGGTTCTGGCACTAACAATTCATCAAATAAGTCAAGTTGTCCCACCGTTTCGTCTGCACTCTCGTCAGCAAACAACGACTTATAAGTGAACACTTCCCGTTGTACTTTTTTGTCGTCCACCGGCCACCAATGGCTAAACTCAATCAGTTGTCCTTGATTGTTGGTATATTCCAGTGTATTTCCTTGTACGATATTCGTAGCTATCACATAATGTGCTGCTTTATAAAAATCAGTATTGCTACTCAACTGCTTTTGCATCACTGTTTGATAATGATTAATTACTACATCCATCATGGCTGCACGTGCCTTGATCAAGTTATCTGGTAATAGTTCAATCCCATAGATACTCATCAACGCCCATAGTGCTTTTGGGATCCAAGTGCTTTTTGTTGAGCTTTGGTCCACATATGTCAGGCGTTGATGAACGATTTCCCTTAAAAAAGCGCCTTCCCCCGCACTTGGTTCCAAGAATGTTGCATGCAGATCGCAAATTTTCTCCTGAATTGTTGGTTCTGCCAGCATTTTCTGAACCATCCATTTCGGAGTAAAAACTTCACCATGACTTTGAACGCGTGCTTTGGACTTGATTAGTTCTTTGGCTTCGACTGTTTCCTGGAGTTCATAATGTGTTCTCTCAGTTACGTATTCTTTATCATTGAATAAAGAAATTTCCTCTTGCGTTATGCTGGATTGTTCGATTCCCTTTTTCCCTGTCATAATATCCAGGTCCCTTCACACTTCACTGAGGAAAATAAATGTACACAAAAAGAGCCCACTGATTCTTTAAAAATCAGTAGACTCTTAAAAAAGGGCTTGACAAATAAACCTTGACCTAAATAATCAAGGTGTTCTGTTCTGTTCTGTTCTGTTCTGTTCTGTTCTGTTCTGTTCTGTTCTGTTCTGTTCTGTTCTGTTCTGTTACTAAACATTTTCTCACCTATATAATTATCTAATTCTTTTTACGTAATAATTATAGCAGTTCCCCGTTAATTCTCGTATCTTTTTCAGCGCATTGCTAATCAAAGAGCGTTTTTTAGGACTGATTCTATTTCTTCCTGACAACTTTTCTTAAGCAATTGTCCTGAAAATTTTTTATTTTTTACATTCCCCACCTTTTTGCACACTAGACACGACCTATAAAAATATAGGCGCCAAACTAAAAGCCCGTCAATCCAACTTTTGTTACTTTCATGGTTACACATATTTCACTATATATCCTGTGGTTATGAACAAAAGTGCTTATTTACCTTCAATCGCTGCTACAATTTCAAAGATAATTTTTCACGTGCCCACAAAAAATCCAGCTCGTAACAACCTAGAGCTGGATTTTTTGTAAATTTAATTATCTTCAGCCAAAAACTTAGTCACCATATTTCCAATCTGACTAGTTGGATAACGCTTAAACTGCACCTCATTGGGAAAAGTTGCCCGCATTTTATGTCCGTAACTTTTTTCGTAGATCCGGTTATCCAAGATAACAAATGCACCTTGATCATGGGGCGTTCGGATCAACCGGCCCCAGCCTTGTTTCAAACGCAAAATAGCCTCTGGCAGAAGAATTGCGTTGAAAGGATCCAAGCTGTTGTGTTGGGCGTCCTCCCGGCGAATCTGGTTAAGCTCTGTATCTGGTGATTGGAACGGCAAGCGCGCCACGATCAATAATTGCAGCTGATCATGAGGCAAGTCAATTCCTTCCCAAAAAGTTCCCGTCCCTAAGAGAACATTAGCATTATTCTTACCCAGGATGAACCGTTTGCGCAGTTTCTCCGCTCCCCCGTTAATTCCCTGGGCAAGAACCGTTCGGCGTTGGGTAAACCCCCGCTCACTCAAGCGCTCATATACTTCCTTGATGTCATCCAGAGCATTAAAGAGGACCAAGGTTTGAACCGGTGTTTGACAAATTTGCTCAATCGCATCCGCTAAGTAAGCGATATATTCTTCCCGTGGTACCTCGGTCACTAACGGGGCATCCGTTGCGACCATCGTGATTGTTTGTTTCTGATAGTCAAACGGTCCTTGATATGTTTCCACCAGCGCATCCCGATCCAAATCAAGTTGGCGGTACATATAATCATCAATCTCCGGCAGAACCAAATCAGCTCCCATAAACAAGACCCGTTGGAACTGCTGGTAGACTTGTTGTTGCAAGTAGTCTTGCCCACTAAGGTAGCCAGTAGTTAACCGCAAGTGGGCAGTTGAATGTGCTGCAAGCGTCAACCAAGTTTGGCTCTTGGTTGGCGCTGCTTGAAGCGCCCCACGGCATAACCTACTCCACGGAGCAAGTTCCTGGTTAATTTCATCCAACAAGGAACATACACTTCGCAACAACTCATTTCCTTCACGACCAATTTGCCCAGATGCTTGGGCTTGCTGGCGCTTATTTTCTAACCATTGGCCAAAGGCTTTTAAATGGGGTAATGCCCGGTTGATCTGTCCCACCAAAGCACTGTGGCTTTTAATGAAGTCATTGAGGTCTGGTGCAGGAAGTAGTTTTTCTGTATATTCCGTCAACTTTCCCCCACCAACGAAATGGCTCAACAACCGGTGACGGAGACTAGGAACAGCGTGGTCAACCACTTGGACCTGGCGGAGATAGGTTGTATATTGTTTAGCCGATAACACCCCTATCTTGACTAAATTCTCAAACGAATACGACTGGTGCGACTCCATCTTGACCAGGGCCGTATCGGCTAAGATCTTGACCTGGTCAAAGTCTACCACCTGCCGGTTAACCCGCGTCATAGTTGTCACTAAGTCTTGCCCTTCATCAATGATCAAATTGGCCCCAAAGTCAGCCAACTCCGCTGCATGCTGCAACAAATACGCATGATTAGTCACTACGATATCGGCACTCTTGAGGGCTAGGGCTTGGCGGCGGACAAAGTCATATTCATAAAACGGACTTGTTTGCTCGAGAGCTGCTAGCCCGTGGTGCGCGATCGTTGTAAATAAGTTGTCCTGAAGTGTGGTCAGGTGGAGTTCTGCAAAATCCCCGGTTTCTGTCATACTCAACCACACGAGAATCTTCATTTGCAAAACACAGGTATTATCGTTTTGAGGAAACTTTAGTGACTGAGCAAACCGTGCTAGGTCGATATAGTTACTATTTCCCTTCAACGACAATACCCGCACCGGAATCCGAGTTAATTCTGTCAAGACTGGTAAGGATGTTTTAAGTAGTTGTTCTTGTAAGGCCATTGTCGCCGTACTGATAACGAATTTTTGTCCCTGACTCACTGCATATAAGGTAGGTAATAAAAAACCATAGGTCTTTCCCATCCCGGTTGGTGCTTGTACTAACTGTTGCTTTTGTTGGGACGAATGCCAAAAACGATCGATACTGTCCATCATCCGTGCTTGCTCATTTCGCAGGTGCAAGCGTTCACCAAAAAGCTTACGTTTTTGGGCAACTTTACGCGGATATACTTGTGGCTGGATGGTTGTCACTTGCCGTTCTGGGCGCCGTAGCAAAATCCCGCCTACTTCAACGAAACTATTGCTCAAAACTTGGTGGCGGTGCTTGCGATTACGGTAAGCATTAATAAAAAGAGTCCCAGTATCATACAAAAGGTGACTAGCCAGGGGGCGTAATGAAGCAAGTAACGGAAATGGTAGACTGCTCAAACGGTTACGGAGTTTAATAAAAATCCGCGCCGTTGTTTCTGCATCACTATCAGCCCGGTGGGGCCGCTTGTTTTCGATTCCAAGCAGGCTCCCAAGTTCAGCCAACCGATATGAAGATAAGGTTGGAAACAAGACCTGGGCTAACTGGACGGTATCGATACAGGCCAGGTCTAACATTGGATACCCCACTCTTTCCAATTCACTATTCAAAAAACGATAATCAAACTGAATGTTATGAGCCACAAAATTTGTATCTTGTAATAATGAATAAATGGTTCCCGCCACGTCTTCAAAATATGGGGCGTTGCGGACATCTTTATTAGTAATCCCCGTTAGGTTTTGTGTTTCGCGGGGAATCTTCATCTCAGGGTTAATTAAAGTATTAAATGTATTGATGATTTTATTATTTTTCACGAATACGCAGCTAAACTGGATAATGCGGTCCCCCGTTTCGAAACTAGTTCCCGTCGACTCCAGATCGACTACTGCAAATGTATCTGTCAACTTCATAAATAAATGTCTCACTCCCTGATAATCTCGCTGTAATTTTAACACAAGTCGGTGTTACCACGCGAACTGCAATAACATCCCCTGACATTCGTTTACTCATTTCAGCCCCGTTTCATCCCCAATAATAATCATTTCTTTCATTATTGACCCCAATAAATTTTAACTTTTAGCTATTTTTACAACTAGTTTTTTATTCCCTTGGTTACATAGTGTATAATCATTATGTTTGAAAATTATTTTGAGGAGCATTTTGATAGAATGCGAGAAGATAAATTAACTGCAGTAGGAACTAGTCACGCCAAGATCATTTTGATCGGAGAACACTCAGTAGTATACGGACAGCCAGCAATTGCCTTTCCGTTATCTGCTGTTAGCGTCCGCGTTACAGTTACAGCTAACAATCACCACGGCGTGTGGGTAAAAAGTAGCTTGTACACCGGGCCGCTGGCCACTGCTCCGGCAACACTTGCTGGGACTAAACACTTAGTTGCGGAGTTGCTACGGGGATTACCTGCAGACCAACGCAACATCACTTTAAACATTAACAGCAACATCCCTGCCGAGCGCGGGATGGGATCATCAGCTGCGGTTGCCGTGGCGATTATTCGTGCTATTTTCCGTTTTTATGGCTGGACCCTCAACCAGGATGTACTCTTACATCTAGCCAACATCTCCGAGATTGATACCCATAAAAACCCTAGTGGCTTGGACGCGACTACGGCTGCCAATGCTTCCCCCATTTGGATGATTCGTGACCATGAGATCAAAAAGATCCCCGTCACTAGTCGCGGCTACCTTGTTATTTGCGATAGTGGGATCCTCGGTCAAACCAAAGAAGCGATTGCGATTGTCCGCCAAAAGATGGAACGTGATCCGCAGGGCACTACCCAACACTTATATAATCTCGGCCAACTAACAGCACAGGTGCGAACCCTTTTAGCCCAAGACGAAGTCATAGCACTAGGGCAAGCATTAGGCCAAGCCCACCAGGAACTCAAAGAATTGGGGGTAAGTTTGCCCGCCATTGATGACCTGATCACTGCCAGCTATGCGCATGGTTCATTAGGTAGTAAACTTACTGGTGGCGGACGAGGGGGGTGCTTCATCTGCCTAACTGCTGACCGACCTACTGCAGAAAAATTAGCTGATTATATGAAGACCCAGGGGATAGTTCAGACTTGGATTGAACCTCTGGCAACGTCAAAGGAGTAATTATGTCAAAAACTGTCACTGCACGGGCGCATACCAATATTGCGCTTGTCAAATATTGGGGGAAAAAAGATGACGAGCTGATCATCCCGATGAACAGCTCGCTTTCCCTTACTTTAGATCATTTCTACACTGACACGACCGTCACATTTGATTCCCAGCTAGTGGCTGATCATTTCACTTTAGATGGGCAATCAACACCGGTCAGTGCTAAAATTACCAGGGTTATTGATCGGGTGCGGACCTTAGCCGGAATCACTACTCCTGCGCGCATTGATTCAATCAATCATGTGCCCAATATGGCAGGCTTAGCATCCTCTGCCAGTGCTTTTGCTGCCCTCGCTTTGGCAGCTAGTCAGGCTGCAGGTTTGGATCTTTCCTTGCGGGATGTCTCCCGCCTAGCTCGTCGCGGGTCAGGTTCTGCTACTCGGTCAGTTTACGGGGGCTTTGTCGAATGGCAAATGGGACATGATGATACCGATTCTTATGCCGTTCCTTATTTGGAACACCCTGACTGGGACATCCATGTTCTAGCAGTGGTAGTCAACAGCGCGCCCAAGGCTATCTCCTCTACGGCAGGAATGAAGCGGGTAGTTTCAACTTCCCCATTCTATCCCGCATGGGTTGAGCAGACAGCTAAAGATATGGTCACGATCAAACAGGCTATTACTGCCCACGATTTCACCCAATTAGGTGAAACTGCTGAAGCCAATGCAATGAAGATGCATGCGCTTAATATGGCCGCCCTACCACCTTTTAGCTACTTTAGTCCGGATACTATTCGGATTCTCGATGCAATTGCGGAACTCCGCCGGCAAGGGTATGAGTGCTATGCTACGATTGATGCGGGACCAAATGTAAAAATTCTCTGCCAAGCGGCTACTAAAGACCATATTATTAACTATATCCAGGGACTTCTCCCTACTAGTCAGATTTATAGTGCTACTGTGGGTCCAGGAGCAACAATCTGCGAATAACTGTTAACTTTGAAAGGACTTGATTTTTTGATTGAGGCACAAGCACCAGGAAAACTATATATTGCAGGCGAATATGCCGTAGTGGAAACAGGCTACCCTGCCATCCTCGTTGCTCTCGACCAATTCATCCGGGTGCGGGTTTCCCCTAGCCACGGATACGGAACGATCTATTCACAGCAATACAAAGAAAATTCAATTCATTGGCGCCGTAAAGGCAACCAGATTGTGCTCGATAACCGGGACAATCCTTTTCACTATATTCTTTCCGCCATTAGAATCACGGAAGAATATGTGCAGTTGCAAACACAGCGCCCTTTGACAACTTATGATCTCACGATTGATAGTGACCTCGATAGTGTTGACGGTAAGAAATACGGCCTTGGTTCTTCGGCAGCAGTCACTGTGGCTACGATTAAGGCCCTCTGTCAGTTTTACAATTTAGCCATTACTAAGAACACACTCTTTAAATTGGCAGCTATTGCGCATTTTGAAGTTCAAGGCAATGGTTCCTTGGGCGATATCGCCGCAAGTGTTTATGGCGGTTGGATTGCTTATCATTCTTTTGATCGTGAATGGCTCTTGGTTGCACGCCAACAACTCAGCTTAGAACAACTCCTAGCTACTGATTGGCCCCAATTAGCTATTGAACAACTCACCCCACCCCCAGCGCTAAAACTGGTAATCGGATGGACTGGATCGCCGGCATCAACATCCCGCCTGGTAGATGCTGTTAGTTTGATCAAGGCCCAAAAACATCAAGGATACCAAGCCTTCCTAACTGCTAGTAAAGATTGCATCCACCAGTTAATCACAGGTTTTAAAAACCATGACTTAGCGCAAATTAAAGCAGGTATCCGTGCTAACCGCCAGATTTTAAGCAACTTGGCCCAGATCAGCCAGGTTGACATCGAAACACCATTACTTACTCGGCTCATCGATATTGCTGAGGAGATGGAAGCTGCCGCTAAGACTTCTGGTGCTGGTGGTGGCGATTGCGGGATCGCAATTACCGATAGTGATACAGCAGCCACCACCATCCGTAACCAGTGGCAAGCTCATGGAATCGAACCACTTGCCCTCCAGGTCCATACAATTACTGAATAAAGGATAGAATTATGGAAGATAATATTCATGCGCAACGCAAAAATGAACATTATTTTATCGCTGAAAAGTTATATCAGGCAGACGCCCACAATGGTTTGGATCAAGTTCAACTTCACCCTGACAACTTGCCTGAACTTGCTTTAGCTGATGTTGACTTGCGGACAACCCTGGTTGGTCAACCAGTCAACGTCCCCTTCTTTATCAATGCGATCACTGGTGGCAGTCAACAAACCACCAAAATTAACCAACAATTGGCAACTGTTGCTGCTCAAACCGGAATCCCTATGGCTGTTGGCTCGGAAAGTATTGCCCTCAAATTGGGAACAACTGCAGGTTTTGAGGTCATTCGCCAAGCCAATCCAGATGGTTTTGTACTAGGCAATTTGGGGGCTGGACATAATTTGCATAATGCAAGAAAGGCTGTCCGCCTGATTAATGCGGATGCTTTAGAAATTCACCTGAACGTTGCCCAAGAATTGACCATGCCGGAAGGCGACCGGTCTTTTAAATGGAGTGCCAACTTACGAGAAATCATTACCCACCTCGAACAACCCGTCCTAGTCAAGGAGGTGGGGACCGGGATGAGCACCACTACGTTAGAAAAATTACGCCGGCTAGGGGTTAAATACGTCGATCTTTCCGGAGCTGGTGGGACTAACTTCGTTGCAATTGAAAATGAACGGCGCCATCACCAGGATTTTGGTTTTCTTCATGAAATTAGTCTGTCCACTGCCCAAAGTTTGTTATTAGCCCAGGACTTCTCCCATGATTTCGAATTTACGGCTTCGGGCGGAATCCGGTCTGCGCTTGAGATTGCTAAATGCTTAGTTCTTGGCGCCAGCAACGTTGGTATCTCGGGCCAGTTCTTGCATATTTTAATCAAGCACGGACCCGACGCCTTGGTTACATACATTGAAACTTTAAAAGACGAGCTTCGTAATATTATGGTCCTCTTAGGTTGCCAACGGGTTTCTGACCTGCACCAGGTAGCATATACCCTCAGCCCTGAACTCTGGTCATTCAAACAGCAACATCAAAGTAATAATTAATAAACAAAACGGCTTGGAAGCACGTGTTTAACACTAACTCCAAGCCGTTTAATTTTTTATTTTCTCAAGCACTAAAACCGTAATCCCTTAGGGAAAAAGTTTTTGATTACCCCATTAACCAGTTTCCCCATGGCAAATGGTTTGCCAGCACAAACTAGCAGATACCATCCGTTAGGCTGGCTAGGGCCCGTATATTGGACCGTATTTCCGCCGACATATTGCCGCCACTCACTTTCATCTAAATCCAGTTTAGCTTGAATTTCAGCTGGTTGCACAGCTAAAGCCAAGGCATAACTTGGTTCAAAGCGGTGTTTCTTAAATTCGCCTAATAAAATACCCGGACGCATATACTTCATCTGGTCAATATCTGGCCAACTTGCATCGTAGTAATACAAGTAACTACCATTGAGGCGCAAATTATTAGTGCTGAATTTTTGTCCTCCTCGATCCATAAAGAAGGACTGTTTAAATTCTTCCCACAATGCTAGTTGTTCTTTGCTTAAACTGTTACCCTTCCCGCGGGCTTGTTTTCCGCGGCGCTTCTTTTTCTTAGTTGTAGGGGCAGGAGCAAGTTCTGGAGCTGTTTGTGCTAATTGAAACTTAGCCACAAATTGGCCTTCACCTTGAAAATGGTGAGGCATCATCCGTACTGCCTTAGTCATTTCTGAATCGTTATCAGCAAATGCCGGTTGTCCAGGCGTCATCCCGGCTACTTTAGGTACCGCCACCATTTCTAATTCAGGATAAGTCGCCAGCAACCACGCAGCAATCTGCTCATCTTCTTCGGGAGCAAAAGTACACGTTGAATATACCAGTTGTCCCCCAGGACGCAACATCTTTAAAGCTGAATTCAAAATATTTTTCTGTCGTACAGCACATTCAGCTGGATAGTGTTCATGCCAATAAGTGACTGCATTGTGGTCTTTTCGAAACATTCCTTCGCCTGAACATGGGGCATCCACTACAATCTTATCAAAGTATGCGGGGAAGTACTGTTCCATATTGGCGGGGTCTTCATTCAACACGATCACATTTGTAGCCCCAATCCGCTCCATGTTTTCGGCCAAAATACGTGCGCGCTTGGTATTAATCTCGTTGCTAACCAACAATCCTTGATTTTGCAATTGCGCTGCTAATTGGGTTGATTTTCCGCCGGGAGCAGCACATAAATCTAACACTCGTTCCCCTGGTTGAGCAGCAGCCACTTCCGCAACATACATTGCACTGATATCTTGACTATAAACATAACCGGCCTGGTGGGCTAGACTTTTCCCAGATACCGTCCCATAATAAGCATCCTGTACAAATGGGACTGGATGGTGCAAATCTAAAGCGACGTCTTGGTACTTAGCTTTGAGGGGGTTGAGCCGAAAACCATGCTCTACATCCTGGTCAAGGCTCGCAAAAAAAGCTGGCGCCTCATCACCCAACAGGTTTGTATATTTATCTATAAAAGCTTGTGGCAGTTGCACACGCTACTCCTCCTTTTTCTTTTTGTCTAATATTACCGCAAATATAATCCCAAATGCTGTCAGTAAAACTATATATAATCCCCCTAAGAACATTAACAAGCTAGTATAGGTAGTGAAACTAAACTTGAATATTCCCAGCATTGTCCCCAAGACCAAACCTAAACCATTCAAAAAGCTAAAGAGCGCCAGCTGGTGGAAAAGGATTCGGTCACGGTTGAGCGTGATGAATTTTTTGGTAAAAACATCCTTACGGGATACCATTATCCAGAACAAGATCTCAAGTAATGCCATAACTACTATCCCTACCAATTGTAAGGTTTGCTGACTATGCAGGGCGACCCATGAGTCTTTCTTGGTAATTAACTTGGTATTAAACAACTTCTTAACTTTTTGTGCACCCAAGATTTTTTGCAAAGTTGCTGACTTTACCGGTTGCTTCGTTGCCGTATCAATGATGATGCGGTATGCACTAGCAGCAGTATTCTGCGCCCGTTGGCTTGACATCGAAATAAAGACCTGCTTGTCCAATTGCGATTTATACTTACTCCCCATAACACCAACTACTGGAATATATTGCCCGTCTTGCTTCAAGTAGGCTTGATCCTTAGGTTGATAGAGTTTTTTCTCCCAATCTTTACCTACAACTGCCGTTTCTACAGCTGAAGTAAAGTCACTAGTGGAGAAAAACGAGCCTGAAATCATCGGGGGGATACTGAACTTACCTTGCCCATAAAAATAAATGCGTTGTGAGTTATGTCTATCTTGAAAATGAATCTGTGCATCCTCTAGTTCTTCACTTTTAGTTACACGTTCTAAAAGCTCACTAACCTTAGTCCCCTTTTTCATTTGTATCTGGTAAGACTGGTTTGACAAGTTGGAATTGTTGAGGCGCATAACGTAGTCTGCTTCCTGAATGTGGTAAAAAATTACGACACTTAGAAAAGCTACTATTCCTGCGTACAAAACAATCAGTAGTTTTTGGTTGAAAAAGTTTCGCATCGTTGCCTCCTATATTCCCAGTGCCACTCGTGCATAGCGTGACATCCGGTCAATTGTCCAGACAGGTTCAAACGTAAACTTGACTTGCGTCTGTTCAATCTCAGGAACCGGCTTGAGGGCTCCCACTACCATTTCAGCCAAAACATTGGTTAATGGACACCCCATAGTCGTTAAAGTCATCGTTACGGTACAAATACCATCTTTAGCCAAATCTACCCCATACACTAATCCCAGGTTAACAATATCTATCCCTAATTCAGGATCAATAACTTGCTCTAATCGGGTTAAAATATCGTCCCGAATCTCCTTATTAGTTCGTACCATCTTCATCGCCTCTTTCGTCACGTTTTGCTTTAACTCATTTTAGCGAGATACCGATCCCATGCTTCATCAAAAATTGTCATGGTTGGAAGATAGGCCGCGTTGAGTTCTAAATATTGCGAAAGTTCCTCATAGTCTTGTGACTGCTTAGGAAATGATTGGTCATAAAAGGCTCCTTCAGCAAATTCAGCAATCTCATCATGACTATCGCGATTTCGTTCTGTCATTAAGTATTGATAAAAACTTTGTCGATACATCTGTTATCACCTATTCTAATGGGATTTGCACTTTAAAGCGGATATCATTGTGTTGCAAATCTAGTTTTTCGCCCTTGATCTTAATCTTATTCTTATTTGTCAATGAGTTCATATTCAAGGTAATAAGTTCCTTTTTGTCATCAATTGTTGCCCATTTACCTAGATCATAATTATTTTTAACGTACTTTAAGATAAAGGCTGGTGGGGCATTCAACGAACCAATCGCCACTGATTGAGCCTTGAGCGCAATATTCCCCCGTTTATCTAAATAAGGTTTGGTATACAAAGTGAAAGAAACTTTTTCTCCCAAAACCTTTGTTGTTCCGATAAGGATCGCAGCTTTTTTGTGCAAGGCGAAGTGGTACTGAACACCTGTCTTTTGGCTGTTTTTCCTCAAATAGTAATTGATAGCCGCCACGAGCTGTGATTTATTAGCTGAAACATCGATCTCAGAATATTTTTTCTGTGTGATTTGCTGTTTAGGAAGTTCGGTCTGTTCTACTGTTGGCGTCATGATTTTACTGGTAATAAAGATCCCCCCAGCAATGTTGAGTGCCAATAGTACGGCAAATGCCCATTTCCAATAATTCTTCTTGTGTGTTTCCTTTTGCACCACTAGCTATCCCCTTTCTTTTGACGCCAAGTTGCACTGTGGGCTTGCATCACTTGGTAAAGTTGCTCAGTCATATATTTGTATCCCTTTAAGTTCGGATGGAAATGATCCTGACTGGACAAGAAATCATTTTTTTCCTTAGCATCAGTTAACAGATCTTCAGCTTTTTGTTGGGATACTTTGCCTAAATCAATCGTTGTACTGTTTTTTAAAGATTTTTTGGAGCGGTGGAGGTATTGCCCTTCTGACAATTGGTGATTAATATCTACGAAATAAACTTTTTTAAAGCCCTGACCTGTTTTTTTTGCAACTTCATTCCATTCGTCAGTATACTTCTGTAACGCAGTCAATGTTGGAAAATATACATAGAACGGATTATAAACGCTAAATAAGAAAATCGGCGCATGTCCGTTGTAAGTCCGAATGGTCTGTAACAATTGTTTTAACTTAGCTTGGTATTGCTGCTCTTGTCCATCCATAACGCTAGCCAAGTCGTTATTCAATAATTTGCCTGCATTCTTTTGCAGGACTTGCATCAAGTCATTACCCCCCACAGTTAACGTAATAACGTCAGCTTGGTGCAAATCTTGTTGTAATTGCTTTTGGGTCTTGATTCGAGTTTCAATCTGATCACTCCGATCGCCTGTTTTACCGTAGTTACTCGTCGTTACCTGGAGATCAGATTGTTTATTTAATTTTTGTTTAATCAGATAGACATAGCCACCCTTGTTAGTAGTATCACCTACACCATGAGTCAGTGAGTCACCCACTGCACATAATCTCACCTTTTGGGGTGGGGTCGGCTGGTGTTTCTTCGTCGTCGGGATAGCAACTGGTGCAGGCGAAGCAAACATTACCTTCATAACTCCCAAAAATATCCCCACTAAAAGTAAAACAATTCCACTAAAAACAAGGCCTTCCTTAAATTTTTTCATATTAATACTTTAGCTCCATCTCATACATTACTGAATATCTATTTTAACCTAAGAATACTATTATTCCTAGGTTTGCCCGCCATCTTCTCTTAGTTTTACACCAATTCTTAACTTTTGTAACTTTCGTTCATTTCAAAAGGAAGACACCAGTAAGCAACAAAGTAATTGTTGCCTACCAGTGTCTTCATAAGTTAAATTGAATCTTTTGGTTTGCGTTGATATACGCGAAACTCATATGGATACTGATTTTTCTCATCAACTTGTCCCGACTGTACCGAAATCAAATCAAAGTTTCGATAATCTATTGCTGGCATCGTCACGTCACCATCAAAATGAGCTTTGATCACAGTCTGATACAAGGTATCTACTTCATCTTTTAGCAAAGTGAACAGACTGGCGCCCCCTATGACAAAAATATCTTCATCAGGATGTGCAGTTATCCATGCTTTCATCTCTGCAGGTGTTATGAAGACTTCTAAGTTGTCTGTCACCCGGGCTTTTTCTTTCAAAGCTGCATTTCTAGTCAAAACTAGATGTAATCGGTGGGGCAACATTCCCGGAAAACTAGCAAAAGTTTTGCGTCCCATAAGGATTGGATGTCCCAATGTCCGCTGCTTGAAATACGCCAAGTCAGCTGGTAAATGCCACGGAAGATGTCCATCCTTACCGATATGTCCGTCAAGGTCTTCTGCCCAAATATATGCTAACATCAGATACCTCCTAGACAGCTACTGGAGCCTTGATAGCCGGCCCACTTTGATAGTCTAAAACTTTGATATCTTCCATATCAAAGTCCATGATATTGGTCTTATCAGGGTTGAGCCAGAGCGTAGGTGCAGCAAAAGGTTGACGCTGGAGTTGCTCTTGAACTTGGTCAAAGTGATTGTTGTAAATATGCGCATCACCAAGGGTATGAACAAACTCACCGACCTCTAGTCCTGTTTGTCGGGCAATCATATGGGTTAGTAAGGCATAGCTTGCAATGTTAAACGGCACCCCTAAGAAAACATCTCCGCTCCGCTGGTACAATTGACAGCTGAGTTTATTATCATTTACATAAAACTGAAAAAGTGTGTGACATGGTGGCAAAGCACTGTTTGGCACATCTTCTGGATTCCACGCTGATACAATGAGCCGGCGGGAATCAGGATTGGTCTTAATAGTTTCGATAACATTTTGAATTTGGTCGATCGTTTCACCTTGACGAGTTTGCCAGTGCCGCCATTGGGCTCCATAAACATCTCCCAAGTTACCATACTTAGCAGCAAACGCATCATCATTGACAATACGTTCACAAAAAGCCTTTTTCTCAGCCTGATAAAGTTCATTAAATGCAGGGTCTGCCTGTGCCCGCAACCCAAAGTCCGTCATATCGGGACCATGATACTCATCACTTTCAACCCAGTTTTTAAATGCCCATTCATCCCAAATATGGTTTTTGTGCTTCAGCAAGTATTGGATATTAGTATCCCCCCGCAAGAACCATAGCAGTTCGCTTTTGATTAAGCCAAACGGAACTTTTTTAGTTGTTAACAAAGGAAAGCCTTGACTCAAATCAAACCGCATTTGGTAGCCAAACAAGCTTTTGGTCCCCGTCCCAGTACGGTCAGCTTTAGCATGCCCATGCGCCAGTATGTCTCTAATTAATTGCAAATAAGGTTCATCAAGATTTGCCATTTTGTCCTCCTAAAGATCAACGTATTCGCTAAGTTCTAACCAACGTTCTTCTCTTTCATCAATTGCTTGGGTTAATTCATCTACTTGGGCTTGTAAGTCTCCCAACTTGGCATAATCTGAGCCATCAACTTGACTCATTTCGGCGAGCAAAGCATCTTTTTTCTGACCAAGTTGTTCCATCTCTTTTTCGATCCGTTCATATTCCAAACGTTCCGCATAGGTCAGCTTAGTTTTGACTTTCTTAGCTGCTGGTTTGGCAGTTGCAGCTGTTTGCTCATGGGATTGGGGCTTGTTTTCAGCCTGAGAGGTAGCCTGCTTTTGTGCCTTGGCTAGGTAATCCGTAAATGAGCCTGCATAGCGCTTGATTTGCCCATCACCGGCAAAGATGAGCAATTTATCGGCAACCTTATCCAGGAAATACCGATCATGAGAAACAGTGATAACAGTCCCATTAAATTCATCTAAATAGTCTTCTAAGACTGTCATGGTCGCAATATCCAAGTCATTAGTGGGCTCGTCTAACAGCAAGACATTTGGTTGTTCCATCAACAACCGTAACAGATACAGACGCCGTTGTTCTCCACCGGATAACTTTCGAATCAGTGTTCCATGCATAAAACGTGGGAACAAGAACTGTTCCAAAAGCTGAGTGGTGCTAACCCGCTCCCCATCCCGGTTAATGATGTTTTCGCCAATCTCGTTGAGATAGTTGATCATTCGCTTATCACCTGGAATAGGTGGCATCTGTTGCCGATAATAACCAATGCGTACAGTTTCGCCAACTATCAATTGACCATCCGCTAATTCTTGGTCACCTGCCAAGATGTTGAGCAAGGTACTCTTACCAGCACCATTAGCACCAGTGATCCCAATCCGGTCATCAGCTTGAATTAAATAATTGAAGTCACGGATAATTTGGTGCCCTCCAATGGCTAAGCTAGCAGCTTGTAGCTCCAACACCTTTTTACCCAGACGTTTTTGCCCAATATTAATGTTGACATTATCTGTTGCTTGCACTTTACTATCAGCTAGGTCTGCTTTAATTCGTTCAAAGTTGTTGATTCGGGCTTGTTGCTTGGTTGTCCGTGCCTTAGCTCCGGTTCGCATCCAGGCTAATTCTTTTTTATATAGTTGCTTTTGCTTGTGTTCAGCTACGGCCTCACGTTCAACCCGTTCAGCCTTTTGACGGATAAAGTCCTGGTAATTACCCGGATAGGCATATAATTTTCCAAAGGAAAGTTCCATAATTTGCGTTGCAACATGGTCAAGAAAATATCGGTCGTGGGTAACAACTAGTAGAGCTCCCTTGTAGTTAGCAAGGTAATCTTCCAACCATTCGATCGAGTCAAAATCCAAGTGGTTTGTCGGTTCATCCAGAATCAGCAAGTCCGGTCGTTGAACTAACACCTGTGCTAACCCCACTCGTTTCTGCTGTCCTCCGGATAGTTCACCCACTTTGACGTCTAAATCATCGATATGTAACTGGCTCAGGATAGTTTTCACATCACTGTCGGCAGTCCACGCATCTTCCTGGTTCATCAAGTCTTCAGCCCGATTATACTGTTCCTGCAATTTAGGATCTTCTGGGTTCTGACTGTACCGTGCCAAAACTTCTTCATAGTGGCGGATCGTTTGAAAAACTGGGGCTGCCCCCTCAAAGATTGCTTCCATAATGGTGGCATTTTGGTCCAGGGGCGGTCGCTGTTGGAGATAACTGATCCGATAATCATTGGGGCTGATCAAATCACCACTATCAGCAGGATCAATTCCACTCAATGCATTCAATAATGTTGTCTTGCCAGATCCGTTGGTACCAATCAAACCAATCCGATCATTTTCATTGATCAAAAAGTTAACATCCTGAAAAAGGGTCTTTTCACCATATGTTTTGGTTAAGTTCTCAATTCTTAGTGTCTTCATCGCTTCTCGTCCTAAAATAAAAATGAATTTCTAAGATAACATTATAGCAAAAACTACTCTTAGCTTCATCCATGGAAATCGCCCTAATTTGTTAATTCAAAGAATTTAGCGGCCAAGCCATTGGGCTAGGTTTTATAGGGATTTTATCAAATATTGTATATTACAATTATGCTAAGGGATAGTTATTGTTATTTCAAACGAGCTAAGTGCATTATTAAGATTTATTGCATAATACAATTTTATAATTGCAACTCATCAAGAATATCAGTCGCTGCTAACACTGGCTTGGCTCCAGCCTGAATTAATTGATTGCAACCGACATATTTTTCTTCGTCAATGGGTCCAGGAACAGCAAGTACATCCCGATTTTCTCGGAGGGCCATGTTTGCAGTAATCAAACTGCCACTTTTTTGGCCCGCTTCAACCACAACTGTTGCCTGGGATAAACCTGCAATAATTCGGTTGCGGTGGGGAAAGTGCCACCGGAGTGGCGATGCTTGGGGTAGATATTCGCTCAACACCAAACCTTTTTTAGCCAGAAGTTGCTGCAAACTCTTGTTGGCTGGAGGATAATATCGGTCTAACCCGGTCCCAATCACAGCGATGGTTTTTCCGTGGCACCCTATTGTTGTTCGGTGAACCAAACCATCAATCCCCTGGGCTAGCCCGCTACACACAGTTATCCCTTGGGCCACCAACGGAGGTATCAATTGCCGAACCGCCACTTGACCGTATGATGTATAGTGCCGTGATCCAACCATACTTACAATCGGTGTTTGCAATAGTTCCAAGTTACCTTGATAAAAAAGGAGCAAGGGTGGCATATAAATCTCACGCAACTGGGTTGGATAGTTTTTATCAGCAATTGTGATGAACGGATGATTCGCCAGTATCCACTCACTCATTTCGATCATCGCCGGCGAAGTTAGGTCCTGAACAAATTCTTCGGCTTGATCGAGGTCGATATTTAAAAGCTGGCCTACTGTGGTTAGCGGTGGTATCTGCCCTGTTTTTTGTAGGTAACCTACCAAAACTAATTTTTGTTTAGGTGTCAGCTTGTTAGTAAGATAGCATTTTAATATATCGTGTCGGAGCTTTTTAGTCACTGTATCCCCTCTTTCTGTATTTCTGTTAGTTATATACGCTAGATTGTATTGTTTTAACATTTTTAAGATATTATCGTGGTTTAATTTGACTCTATAATCTGGTGAATTCCTTCAAGCAGACTGATTGTATTTTGAATAAAAAATTCTTATCTTCTACCTGCATAGCAAATATTTTTTCATACACTCAACTAGATCTAAAAGGCCAGTAAATAAGAAGCCGGACGATGAATCACTTAAGATTTCTCGTCCGGTTCTTTTACGACTAAGAATTTTTTCAAGCCAATAATATGAGTTCATTAATTCAGTGACAACCGTTAACAAATTATCAACTAAAATGTTTCCGAAAATGTGAATGATTTTATCTCTAGATCGCCAAGGGTTCTGTATTTTAATTTTGAACCTTCCTTGCTCTCATTATAACTAGTTGCAAACGGGTCTAAATAATCACCTTCAGAAAAGATCGGTGCTGGTAAACCAGCAGCATAGATCACCGGTTTACCCTGGTTCCATTCGATATGAAACAGGCGGGCGGGTAGGGTGTATAATTGCGCCGTGTTGTCGGGGAATGTCGTTAACTGATCAATATAGTCGGTTAACTTCCATTCCCATATAGGGCGTTGCGGTTTATCATCGTAAACCATATTCAATACAAGGGTATCGAATAAGTTTTTACCCTGGATATAAACGGGATCAATCTTGAATAACCACCCGCTAGAGATTGGATTATCTCTATATTTGGTTAGCTTAACTTTATCAGTAACACCAGCATAACCTTGATAGGTAATCAACCACCGTACTAATTCGCTGATAGTGGCGGTGTCCTTGTATTTTTCAGAACGACTGCTAAAAAGCGCAGGGGAATTCTTACTCTCACTAATACGGCGGTCAATCTGACGAATAGCAACCGTTCCCGTTTTTTTGCCTGGATAGATTTTATCATCATCACTTACCAGGCTATTAAAACTGTCAACGTCAACATTCAAAAAGTTGTTATTCCCCTGGAATTCGAACTTGCTTTCATTGGCTGCCAAGTAATCGAATAAGAACTTATTAAAGCCCTTATTGATTAATGTCTTTGGTTGCCGTCCTTGGTAAACCGTTTGAAGAATAGCAAGCAAAAACCGCAGTATTGCCAAATTCTGGAGTTCACTATCACCCGCTAATTGGCGGTATTCACTAGCGTTTTTAAAAAGATCAGTGATAGATACTTCCTTAGTCCCTTCAGTCGTTAAAACTGGAATCCAGGGGCTGGATAGCAAATTAAAACCCTTATTATTATCCTTGTCGCCTTTTAAAACTTGATAGGCTTTATATAAAGCGACTGCCGTTTGTAGTTGCATGCGGTCAATGTCATTTAGCTTTCTTTGCTTGCCGATGTTGGCAGCCGTCACGCCTGATACTTTAGAAATTCTATAGGCGCTAATACTTTCATCTTCCAACAACGCCTTAATTTTTTCAGTGTCAATGATCATGTAAAAACCTCCGTTTAAGACTGTAAAAAACAACAATCGTACAATTAAAGTACCCTACATCATTAGACCAACACGTCCAATGCATAGGATACTTCTGTTATTGACTATGCAAGTTTAACCACTATATTTACCCGTGACTAAACCAGTTTTAATTGGTTCAAAGGTTCTGCGATGAATCGGTGATACTCCATAATTAGCCAGGCCTTGGAGGTGTGCTTTCGTTCCATAGCCCGCATTATGACCGAATTCATAGCCAGGATAAATTTCATCATAAAATGCCATCAAGTGGTCCCGGTTAACCTTAGCTACAATGCTTGCGGCTGCAATAGATGCCGACTTAGCATCGCCTTTAATGAGTTTTTGTTGCGGAACATCACTAGCAATCGTCATAGCATCGATCAAAAGTTGGTCTGGCCGAACAGTTAAATCAGCCACTGCCTGTTCCATGGCAGTAATTGTAGCCTGATAAATGTTGACTTCATCAATCAACCGGTTGTCCGCCCAGCCGACTGCAACAGCCACTGCTTCTGTCAAAATTTGTTGGTACAACGCTTCTCTCTTAGTCGCCGATAATTGTTTAGAATCATTAACATCATAGAGGGCAAAATCGTGCGGTAAAATAACTGCCGCAGCCACTACTGGACCAGCCAAAGGACCGCGTCCCACTTCATCAATTCCAGCAACATACTGGACTCCCTTTTCCCAATAAGACCGTTCGATTACCAGGCGCTGTTGAAAAGCTTCTCGCCGAGCTTGCTCTCGTTCTTGCCGGTGGTAGTAGGTCCGCAGTGCTTGTTGCACCCCTGCCCGCTTATCATCTTGAAGCTGAGTTAGTAACTGTTTGTCAACTGGGGTTTCATTCAACAGCTGCTTGACTTTTTTGATGGTAAGCTTTTTTTCCGCCATTATTCTTGCTCCTCGACTGGTTGAGGAATCTCATCAAGGGTATACCGCCCCAACTTGCCTTTGCGAATATCAAAAATAAGCCGCTCACTAGCCCGTTCGTAGTCATCCTTGAATCCCATATTAGCCGTGATTGCTAATAAGAGCTCAACAGTCGTGTCGTTAATCTGATCATTGGTAACTCGGTAACGATCCATTAAGGCCTGCGGATTATGTGCTACGAAGTGTTCTAATGCGTAAAGGGCAACATCGTCCTTAGCGTAGAGTGTATCCTTAATCGCTCCTGTCAAAGCTAACTTCTTCCCTACTAACGGATCTTCAAACTTGGGCCACAAGATTCCTGGTGTGTCCAACAATTGCAAGGTGTTCCCTACTTTAATCCATTGCTGTGCTTTCGTCACTCCGGGCCGGTTCCCTACTTGGGCAATTCTGCGCTTAGCCAGATGGTTTAGGAGGGTTGACTTCCCAACATTAGGAATTCCCACACACATCACCCGACTACGCTTGGTCTTAATGCCTTTTTCTGCTTTCTTTTTATTATTATCTCCCAAAACAGCAATAATCTTTTTTTCAATTACCTTCAAGCTGTTAGCGTTACTGTTAACTGCTAGTGCTGGAATGCCATTTTGTTCATAATAATTAATCCATTTTTGGGTCATTGCTGGATCAGCCAGATCCATCTTGGTCAAAACTACAATCCGTGGTTTCTGCTCAATCACCTCTGTCAATTGCGGATTCCATGAAGAATCAGGAATACGTGCATCAACCAATTCTAGAACAATATCAACTGCCTTTAAATTCTCTTTCACCTGGCGCAAAGCCTTAGCCATATGCCCTGGGTACCATTGAATAACTGCCATTTTTACCTCCTTAAAAGAATCGGAACTGGTCAAACGGGGCGATGTTGCACACTACCCGTCCTTTGATTTGCTTTTTTGGTATTACCCCAAATGTCCGTGAATCGCGACTTATAGGGCGATTATCGCCAACTAAAAAATACGTTCCCTGCGGAACATGGACGCCTTTGCTAGTATAATCAGCAGGAAAATCAGCTGTATAGCGCTGGTGCTTGTTCAGATCAAGTTGTTTATATAAAAAGTCTTCTGCTACCACGCGTCCGTTGACGTATAGTTTTTCGTTATGATAGCGAATGTTATCACCTGGCAAGCCGATTACACGTTTCACATATACCAAGCCGGCTTGGTCAGTTGCCAATACCACATCAAAGCGGTGGATTTTTTTAGTGCGCAATACCATGACTTCCTCGCCATTATGTAACGTCGGCTTCATCGAAGTCCCCTCAACTATTGCCACAAAAAAGAGAAGGCGCACAAGTAGTGCTACTAGCGCACCTCCCATCAAAAATCCTATAATTATCTTTTTCCTACGCTTCACAAGCAAATACCATTCCTTAATATATCAATCACCTTTCATTATACCATTAAATTCACTCTTCTTTTTTGCCGTTTCTCCCCTTAAAAGTGGTTAAAAGTCGCTAAATTCTCCCTTCATTTGCCAGGAGATGGTATAATTTAAATCAAACGGATGTTTGAATAACTCGAAAGGTACTGCTCATGAGTAAGTGGATATTTAAACTTATTAAAAATATTTTTTATCGCTTACGCCCGCTCATTCTCTTTATTCTGTGCGGGTTAGCTTTTATTGTTCTCATGCAGATGCAGTATGCTCATCTAGCCTTAACTCCCCGCAACTTTTTTGATACCGCTAACCGCTGTTTTCAGGCAGCTCAACATCATGAGCAACCTGTCGACCATTATCAGCCGGCCTCGATTCACCGTACCGTCTATTTTTACGTCAATACCCACGGTCATGACCAGTCAACTTTACCTTATTGGCATGAAGCTGTACAAGGTTGGAACAAAACCAATGTCGTCACTCTCCAACCGACTAATGATATTGCGGCAGCTACAATTACATTGATTCCTCAGAGCATTTCTCTCAGCCAAAATACAGTGGGGCTGACTAATACTCAATCTAGCCTTACTACTCAACAAATTAATGGCCGCTATCAATATCGCAACCACAACATCAGTCAATGCGAACTTGATTTAAAGAAAATGAAGACCTATGGCTATACCAAACAGGAAATAGTAAACGTAGCTGAACATGAGTTAGGTCACGCTTTGGGTTTGAAGCATAGTCAAGCAGTACGCTCCGTCATGAGTGCTGATAATCGCTTTTTTAATATTCAGCAAACTGATGCCGATCATTTAGCCGATATTTTTTCAAAAACCACTCCTAACCACCCCGTTAACCAATCGATTAGTTGCCATATTGCGGGTTCATAAAAAGACCAGCCTTATTTCAAAGCTGGTCTTTTTATATACTGTATTATTCGTCACTCTTTAGTGTACCGCCAACAGCGTAACGGTTCTTTTGCATTTCATTCAGAACCACGTGCACATGTTCAGCAGGAGCACCAGTGTTTTTAACCACCGCTGCAGTTACATCCGCTACTAAGTTCTTCAATTGTTCTTGGGAACGTCCCTCGATTAGTTCAATATGAATTAAAGGCATGTCCTCATCCTCCTTATATCTTTACACATAGTTTACCAAAATTCACTTTTAAAGGATATCTTTTACAACTTAGGCTTTCCCCAACGCTTCTGAAGTTAGATATCCTTGCATATATGGTATCATAGTAGACAGTTAAAAATGGGAGGTTTTAAAATGGCTTCAAATCGCTATGAATTTTCTGCCTGTACCAGTGTTCTGGTCGGCAAAAAGGCCACTGTCGATGGTTCTACCCTTATTGCACGAAACGAGGACTTCAAGTCGGCTTGGCCAAAGCACCTAGTGATTCATCCACACGAAAAATTCGCTAATGAACAAAAATTCGTTGCCCAAGACAACGGTTTCACTACTACTTTGCCTAAGGTTAAGGGAAAATACACTGCTACACCTGAATGGACTGCTGAAAACGGATTGATCGAAGAAGATGGAATCAATGAATACGGAGTTGCAATGAGTGCAACTGAAAGTACGTATGCTAATGACCAAGTCTTAGCAGTTGACCCCCTGGTTGAAACAGGGATTAACGAAGGTTCAGTAGTCACTGTGGTTCTTCCATACGCACATTCAGCTCGTGAAGGTGTCGCAATCCTGGGTAAGATTGTTGAAACTAATGGGGCTGCTGAAACCAACGGCATGCTTTTCTCCGACCAAGATGAAGTTTGGTATATGGAAATTGGGTCAGGTCACCATTGGGTCGCTCAACGCATTCCTGATGATTGCTATGCTGTTGCTGCTAACCAGATGGCTATCCAAGAGATTGATTTTGATGATCCCGATAATTTCATGTTCTCACCAACTATCAGAGAATTTGTAGCACAAAATCATCTTAATACCGCCCGTGAAGGGTTTAATTTCCGCAAGATTTTCGGCACTCAAACTCTTTCAGATGAAGTTTATAGTACACCACGTGTTTGGTTTGCCCAACAATATCTCAACGCTGATACCCCTAACACTCCAATGAGTGAAGACTTACCTTTTATTCGCAAGGCTGACCGTCTCATTCAGGTAGCTGACGTTGAATATATTCTAGGATCCCACTTCCAACGGACGCCATACGATTTACTGGGCAAGGGGCCTGAAAGTGGGAAGTTCCGCCCAATCAGTCTAGCCAAGACCCAGGAATCACATATCCTCCAAATCCGGCCTGGTATGCCGATTGAAGTTGGGGGCCTCCACTGGTTATCCCTCGGTGTTACCGCACAAAGTGTCTACGTTCCACTTTATGCTGGTGCAACCGATGTTCACCCTGCCTACAAGGTTGGAACCAAGGATTATAGCCCAGATTCAGCTTACTGGACATACAAATTGGCCGGAATCTTGGTTGATCCTCACTATCATGAATTTGGAGAAGACCTTCAAGAAACTCAACACAAGTTGCGGATTAAATTTAGCCAGATGGTACGCGAAGCTGATCAAAAGGCTCTACAAATGGAACCAGCCGAACGGACTAAGTTCCTAACCGACCAAAGTATCAAGATGCAACAAACAGGATTAGACGCAATGAACAAGCTAATCAGCGTCTTGGTAACTAAGTCTACTGACTTATCACCGCTAAACTATAACACTGATTTAAATCTTTAATTATAATTGGCCAGCAAGCATTAGCTTGCTGGTTTTTTCATTTTAAATGATATTCTAGGAAAAATTCCCCCTGTTTCTGTTTTATTTTTACTCGCCAATTGCAATAATAAATTGAACACTTGCCAATAGCATCTGGTAGATTTTGACTATCTGTGTCGATAAATATGGTCAAGCTCTATGTCAAAGCACTCTTCTGGAGTCTTGTAGTTTAAGATCTTTCGAGGAAGAGAGTTGCACCATACTTCGATCTTAGCAATGTCTTCCACGCTGTACTTATCTATCCGGTCTCCCTTAGGAATATAGCGTCTGATAAGCCCGTTGTGCCGCTCTACGCTACCTTTATCACAGGATGTATAAGGGTGAGCATAATACACAAGCGTCTTGGAAACT
>NZ_AUHQ01000012.1 GCF_000423265.1 Ligilactobacillus saerimneri DSM 16049
CTAAGCGTGAAACTCACCTCAAGATGAGATTTCCCATTACGTAAGTAAGTAAGATCCCTGAGAGAAGATCAGGTAGATAGGATGGAAGTGGAAGTACAGTGATGTATGGAGCGGACCATTACTAATCGATCGAGGACTTAACCGAGGAGTTAGATTAAGAACGAGATGTTCAAGGCAGAAGAAAATAATGATATCTAGTTTTGAGAGCGCAAGCTTTCAAGTAAAAAAGTGTGGTGACGATGGCAAGAAGGATACACCTGTTCCCATTCCGAACACAGAAGTTAAGCTTCTTAACGCCGAAAGTAGTTAGGGGAACGCCCCTTGTGAGGATAGGAAGTTGCCACGCGACTAAAGCGATCTGCAATTGCAGGTCGCTTTTTTTATGTATTAGTAAATTAATATTTTGCGTTTCACTCAAGGGCAAAAATCTTGACTCTAAGGATGGTTGGTATCTGTTAGAATTATCTTTAATGAGTGGATAGAATGGGAGGAAATGAAATTGTTATTTGTCCAAATCACCCGTAATCGCCGTAACACGTGGATTGCCTTGGTGGTATATATCTGCATTCTGATAGCTGTGACTCTGGTAATTGGAATGTCTAGTCCGCAACTAGGAAAATGGATCGCAATTGGTAGCATTATTTATTTTGTATGGGGTTTTATCCGCATGGGATGGCTCAGCTATCGTGGTCTTGCTGGATACGAGCTAACAACGGAAAATGCGCCCGAGATTATCGAGCTGGTAGAAGGCCTATGCTTAGCAGCCGGTATTCCCCAACCTAAAGTGCTATTTGATCCGGATCCTCTTCCCAACGCCTACGCCCTGGGCTGGGATCCAAAGCATGCTAGTATAACTTTGACCAAAGGCTTATTGGAGATCATGGATAAACGGGAATTAGAGGGAGTTATTGCCCATGAATTAGCACATATTCGCAATTACGATACACGGTTAACCATAACCACCAACTTAATTTTGAATCTCATTGTAGGTATTTCTTTGGGGGGTTTACTGATTGGGGCCGGTATGGTGGTTAATAAGAGTCGGGGGCTAATTGCTCTAGTATTTAGAGTCTTAGGGTTGGGCTTAGTAATTCTTTTCGGGCTTATTACGCTGGTAGCGATCCCCTTAGGAAAAATTTTTTACTTCATGATTTCTCGCCAAAGAGAATATCTCGCTGATGCAGGTTCTGCAGAATTAACCCGCAATCCCGACGGACTTATTTCAGCCCTTTCCAAACTCAAGGATCCTGCGCTGGCTATGCCACCATCGCATAATATGGTTCTTAACGCTGCTTATATCAATGGTCCCAAGATGAATTCACTGTTAGAATTGTTTTCCGATCATCCTACTTTGGATAAGCGTATTTTGAAGTTACAAGAAGCTTTTGGTGTCAACAATGGGAAGCAGTAAGGATGAATGCAGGCTGGGGCATGATCTAGTGAATGCTTCTTTGGTATAATTAGCTAAACAGGAATGTGATAAGCAAATTAAAAGGGGTGGTAGGTATGGTAACAAGAAAACAACTTAAGCAAGAAGCACGGCAAGAACTATCTGGTAATTGGTGGACAGCGATCAAAGTGATGATTATTCCTTATTTGTTGCTGGCGGTAGTGTTAACCATTATCGGAATTGCTACATTTGCTACGTTAAAAGCAAATTGGACAGCTGGTATTAGTGAGGGCGCAACAATGCATCATTCACATGGAACTGGGGGCAGTTCTGGTGCTAGCATCATTGCCAATCTTTTCTTGATCGGAGTGCAGTTTACTTTCTTGGACTGGTTGCGGCAACACCAAGCTCCGTTGCACCCAGTAAGAAGTGGGCTCCAAGTGTTCACAGGCAAACATTTCTTTTCAGTCTTAATTATCTTCATTGTGCGCAATATCTTTATTTTCCTGTGGAGTCTGTTATTAGTGATCCCAGGCATTATCAAAGGATATTCATATTCCCAAGCATTCTTTATTTACAAAGATATTAAAGATCGGGGTGAAAGCGATAAGTATAGTTATTTAGACTACATCACCTTGAGCCGGAAACTAATGGATGGTCATAAGATGGAATTTTTTGTCTTACAGCTAAGTTTCATCGGTTGGGATTTATTGGGAATGCTTACCTTAGGAATTGGGTATTTATGGATTTCTCCGTACAAGCAGATGACATTTGTTAACTATTATCGTCATTTGACTAATGAACAATAATAAGAAAAGTGCCAGGCGTTGAATTTTTTCAACACCTGGCACTTTTTACATAATTAAAATTAGCTTAATTTTGGTATGGTTCGTAGATCAAATGTTCATTGACAAAGGCATTCATACCTAAGTGACTCAATTCACGGCCATAACCAGAATTCTTGATCCCACCGAATGGTAGCTCTGGTAAGGAGGCCCAACCGGCGTTGATCCAGGACATACCAGTTTCAATCTGGGCGGCCACTTCTTTGGCGTGAGCAACATCACTACTAAAGACGGTGTTTCCTAAACCGTAGCTCGATTTGTTTGCTAGGGCAATAGCTTCAGCTTCACTGTGAACTTTGTAAATAACTGCAACTGGACCGAATAATTCTTGATCAAAGATCGGATTGTCTTCCGTAATATCAGTTAGAATGGTTGGCTTAAAGAAGAACCCTGGTCCTTCAACTGGTTCGTTGCCGTATACAACAGTTGCACCATGATCAACAGCAGTTTGAACTTGAGCAGTTAACTTTTCGAGCGCACTCTTAGAACTTAATGGGGCGACAACAGTTTCTGGGTCCATCGGATCACCAAGTTTAGCATGAGAAAATGCTTCTTTCATCATAGCAACAAAGTTGTCATAGAGGTTGTCCATCACGATGAAGCGCTTGGACGATGTGCAGACCTGACCAGCATTATAAAGCCGAGCTTGTGGAGCAACTTCCTTCAAGAGGTCCCAATCTGCGTCACCCAAAACGATGAAAGCATCATTTCCACCCAGTTCAAGGGTAGTCTTTTTGAGTGCTTTGCCGGCTTCTTGGGCAACAGCTGCTCCCCCGCGTTCAGAACCAGTGAGGCAAACACCGGCAACCCGAGGATCGTTGATGGCGGCGCTAACTTGGTCATAACTAATAAATAAATTGGTTAGACTGCCAACTGGTGCACCGGCTTCCAGAACTAGGTCGGCAAAAGCTTGGGCCGATGCAGGACATGAAGAAGCATCTTTAAGGATCATCGGGTTCCCCACCATAAAGTTGGGGGCAAAGACCCGCATGATTTGGTAAAATGGGAAATTCCATGGTTCAACAGCGACAATTACCCCCGTTGATTGTTTGAGGTAGTAGGCTTTGCCACTATCAGAAGGAAGATCAACTGGTTGGAGGAGTTCTTCGCCATGATCAGCATAATAATCTGCAATGTCAGCACATAGATCAACTTCGCCTGCAGCTTCAGTTAGAAGTTTCCCCATATCTTGGGTCATAATCCGTGCCATTTCAGTCCGTTTTTCACGTAAAAGGGTTGCCAAGCGGTGCAAGACCGGCTTTCTTGTGGCCGGTTTTTCCTGGCGCCACTGTTGATAAAGACGGTGGGCAACCGTTAGGGTTTCTTCTAATTTTTCATCACTTGCATTGGGAAATTCATGTAAAACTTCACCCGTATAAGGGTAGATTGTTTGATATGACATAATAAAATCCTCCTCAATCTAAATGAATACAATTTTAATTATAGTAGGAAACGATTTCATTTGCTAATTTAAAGCATTTTGGCAACTGCAAAGAAATGAAGTACAATAGAAAAAGAAATTTATGATGGAATTGAGGTTGGCAACATGGATCAGGCAGCATTGTATCACCGGCCGGATAGTGAAATGGCTTTTATCTACACACGCAATGAATATCACATTTATCTAAGAACCAAGCATGGAGATGTTGCGCAGGTCAAACTACTTTTTGGGGATCCATATGACTTTGAATTTGATGAAAAAGGTCAACGTAAATGGAATTATCAAGAAGTAGCAATGATTAAAGATGCCGAAACACTGAACCATGATTATTGGAAACTGGCAATTAACATCCCGCAACGACGGTTGCAGTACGCCTTTTGGGTAGAAGGTAAAGACGGCGAACAAGTTATTTATGATGACCGCCGAATCATGCCATACAATGAGCAGAACTTAGCGCGGATGGATTGTTTTATTGTTCCTTTTGTACACTTGAGTGACGAAAAATGGGCACCTAACTGGGTTCGGCAAACGGTTTGGTACCAACTATTTGCTGATCGTTTTGCCAATGGTAATGTCAAAAATGACCCGCCGGCAACCCTGCTTTGGGGGGACCAAGCGGTTCATCCGAACGCATGTTTCGGGGGTGACTTGGCTGGTTTGATCAAACGCTTGGACTACCTCAAAGATTTAGGGGTTAATGGAATTTACTTGATGCCAATCTTTACCGCATATAGTAGTACCAAGTTCGATACGGTAGATTATTTTAGTATTGACCCTAGTCTCGGTACTAAGGCGGAATTTAAGCAGTTAGTGGATGAGCTACATAAGCGTAACATGCGGATCATGCTGGACGGGGTTTTCAGTTACATGAGTGATACCTCTTTGCAATGGCAAGATGTGCAAGAGAAAGGTCGGGCTTCCCGGTTTGCAGATTGGTTCCAAATTCGTCGGTTCCCGGTAGGTTATAAACCAACAGACAATCCAGATATTGCGTACGACCTAACGTATAACGTTCACGGAAATAACCCGCATATGCCCCAGCTAAACACTGCTAACCCGGCAGTGCGGAAGTATTTACTAGGGGTAGCAGCTTATTGGACGAGAGAATTCAATATTGATGGCTGGCACCTAGAATACGCCGCTGAGGTTGATCAAAAGTTTTGGCGCGAATTTGCAACAACTGTCCGAGAAATTAATCCAGAAATCTATCTGGTAGGAGAAGTTAAGCATAGTAACCAACGCATTGTTCAACCGGGTAAACTAGATGGAGTGGTTAACTATCCGGTTACCGAAGCTATTACTCGGTTTGCTGCTAATAAAGAGCTGTCCGTTGCGGAGCTGATTTCGGTAATCAATGATCAGATGGCCTTATACCGTGATCAGACTAACGAAGTGATGTTTAACGCAGTGGAGAGTCATGTGACCCAACGGTTATTAGCTACTTGTCATGGAGACAGCTCATTGGTGCGGATGATTTTGGCATTAACTTTCTTACAAATCGGAACGCCAAGTCTTTTCTATGGGACAGAAGTGGGGATGACCAACCATCAAGCTCCTCGGATTTACCAGAGTATGATTTGGGATGAAGATAAACAGGATAAAAAAATGTTACGGTTTGTGAAGGTTCTGACACACTTCCGGCGTAATTTTGCTAAGTTGTTAAGTTATGGTGATTTCCAGTGGGGGCCACGATCCAATAAATACAATTACTTGAGCTTGACCCGGCAGTTAGGCAAGCATCAGGTTTTTGCCCTCTTTAATTTTGGCTATACAGCAATTAAGTTTGTGCGCCCACAAAACTCACGCATAATTCTGTCGCAGAATTTGCTAGACCATGAGGAAAAGATTGGTTCTAATGGTTTCTTGATTATTGAATTGACGACCCAAGGGTAGTAAATTAAGACAAAAAACGCGGAATAACTCACAAAGTGGGGACCAGCTAAACGCTGGTTCCCAGTTCTTTTTCAGCTTAATACGCAATATAGTGAGAATATAATGAGAAAAAAACCCCAAAAAGGGTGGATGATCTGTGCCTTTTTCCGGCTTTAAACGTGATTAAATGTGCTTATATTACATATTTTGAATACTACACAGTGAAAACGGTCAAAGCGATGATTAGTTCTAGCTTAGAAATGTATTTGAGTATATTGAACTTTACTTATTCAGGTATATAATTAAAGTGTGCCTGGAAGCGTTACATTCATATGAAGGATGTGACTTGTATGGGAACAAGTCATTGGAAATGGTATTGAGAGGTTGGTACCTGATGGCAAATGGTGAGGGTCATCATTCCAAGCATCCGTCTTGTGAATACGCTTTTGCGTAGTTTACATGCATGGTTAAAGAACAAGGCCGGTTCTTTAGGCGTGCTTCTTTACTAAGGAGGAACAAAATGAAATTATTGAGTATCGCAGCTTCAGAAGATGCTAAACAGTATTTCTCTACTAAGCGTAGCATTGTTGATGCTTACACAGACGCTGATTTCACAGATGTTGCAGCCGTAGTTATTACTGATGAAGACCAAGAATTAGTTGACAAAGTTTACAATACATACTTTGGCATTCCTGTATTCATGGTTATGACTGGTAAGGTTGAAGTGCCTGCTGAAACTCGTCGTAAGGTATTCCACTTTATCGACAACGATAAGGCATACCGTAACATCTACGATGGCGAAATCGAAAGCGCAGCTGAAGAATACGAAGAAAAGATGTTACCACCGTTCTTCAAGAACTTGGTTGAATATTCTCAAAAAGGTAAGTTGAGTTTTACAACACCAGGTCACCACAACGGTAAGTCATTCTTGAAGCACCCAGCTGGTCGTCTTTTTGTTGATTACTTCGGTGAAAACTTGTTCCGTTCTGACTTAAGTATTTCTGACCCAGAAGTTGGGGATCTTTTGACTCACGGTGGCGCCGCATTAGACGCTGAACAACATGCTGCTAAGGTATTTAACGCTGACAAGACTTACTTTGCTGTTAACGGTACATCCACTTCTAACTCCATCGTTACAAACGCTGCAGTTACACCTGGCGACTTAGTATTGTTCGATCGGAACAACCACAAGTCAATGTACATTTCAGCACTGGAAGAAACCGGTGGTATTCCTGTTTACCTGCAAACTGAAAGAGATGCTTTCGGTTACATCGGTGGTATTTCTGACCATGTTCTTAACGAAGATCACATTCGTGCAGAAATCGCCAAGGTAGCACCAGGTCGTGAAAATGAAGAACGTCCTATTCGGTTGGCTGTTATTGAATTAGGTACTTACGATGGTACTATCTACAATGCACGCCAAGTTGTCGACAGAATTGGTCACTTATGCGATTATATTTTATTCGACTCTGCATGGGTTGGTTACGAGCAATTTATTCCAATGATGAAGAATGGTTCTCCATTACTTCTCGAATTAGGACCTAACGATCCTGGTATCTTCGTGACCCAATCTGTTCACAAGCAACAATCTGGTTTATCACAAGCTTCACAAATTCACAAGAAGGATAGCCACATTAAGGGTCAAAAGCGCTACATCACTCACAAGCGCATGAATAACTCTTACATGAAGTTTACTTCAACCTCTCCATTCTACCCATTGTATGCATCCTTGGACGTTAACGCATACCTCCAAGAAGGCAAGCATGGTGCTAAGATGTGGGAAGACACAGTTAAGTTAGCTATCTACGCTCGGAAGAGAATCTTGAAGGAATCCAAGATGTTCATCCCTCTTGTACCACCTGTAGTAAATGGTCAAAAGTGGGAAGATGTTGATACTGACATCTTAGCTACAAACATTGACTACTGGAAGTTCGACAAGGGAGGCAAGTGGCACGGTTTCGAAGGCTACGGCGACGATCAATACTACGTTGATCCATTGAAGATCATCTTCAGAACTCCTGGTATCATCATGGAAACTGGTGAATACGACAAGACTGGTATTCCAGCAAACATCTTAGCAAACTACCTGCGTGAACACGGTATTGTTCCAGAAAAGAGTGACTTGAACTCAATCGAATTCTTAATCACTCCTGCTGAAACTAAGACTAAGATCGATAACTTAATTAATTCCATCCTTCGTTTCGAAGACTTAGTAAACGAAAATGCTGATTTGAAGGATGTCCTTCCAGAAATCTATGCAGAAAACGCAGACCGTTACAAGGGTTATAAGGTTCAAGATCTCTGCTTAGAAATGCACAACTTCTATAAGGAAAACGATGCTAAGACATACCAAAAGCGTGCCTTCTTAGAAGATTACTTCCCAGAAAGAGCAATGACTCCATTCGATGCTGATAAGGAATTAATCCGGAACAACGCTGAATTGGTACCATTGGATGAAATCGAAGGCCGTGTGGCCCTCGAAGGTGGTTTACCATACCCTCCAGGAATCTTCATGATTGCACCAGGTGAACGTTGGAACGAATCAGTTACTAAGTACTTCTTGATTCTTCAAGATGGTATTAACAAGTTCCCTGGCTTCGCTCCTGAAATTCAAGGGGTCTACAACGAACCACAACCAAATGGTAAGGTACGTGCCTTTGGTTATGTCTTAAAGGACGAATCAGTTTTAGACAAGAAATAGTTCATAAATTACTGGATTGAGGTGGAGAAAATGGCTGAATCTTCAAGCCAAAAGATGACAGTTACTGAGTTAACTATCATCACTGCTGTTAACATGATGGGTTCAGGTATCATCATGTTACCATCCAAACTTGCCCAAGTAGGTACTGAATCAGTTCTTTCTTGGTTAGTTACTCTGGGTGGTGCTTTGTGCCTGTCCTATGGTTTCGCTCGCTGTGGTATGTTCAGTGAAAATACATCCAACGGTATGGGTGGTTATGCTGAATATGCTTTCGGTAAGAATGGTAACTTCATGGCAAACTTTACTTACGCTTTGTCATTAGTTATCGCTAACGTTGCCATCGGTGTTTCTGCCGTTGGTTACGGTGCCGTTTACTTGGGTATTGAATTGAATGCCGTACAAACTTCCCTGGCAACTATGGCATTGGTTGTTATCACTACTATAGCTAACTTCTGGGGTCCAAGAATCACTGGTAAGATTGGTTCCATCACTGTTTGGGGCGTTATCATCCCAGTTGTCTTGATCTCTGTTGTTGGTTGGTTCTTCTTCAGCGGTCACAAGTATGCTGCTGCATGGAATCCACACCACATGAGTTTCGGCAAAGCAATCGGTTCTTCTATTCCTATTACTTTGTGGTCATTCCTTGGTTTGGAATCTGCTGCTGCTAACGGTGACGCCGTAGAAAACCCACAAAAGAACGTGCCAATCGCTATCTTGAGCGGTACAATCATTGCTGGTATCATCTACATTGCTTCTACTAACGTTATGGCTGGTATCGTTGATAACAAGGATCTTGTTACTTCAACTGCTCCATTCGGTTTAGCATTCACAACTATGTTCCACAGTGCAATGGCTGGTAAGATCGTTATGGCATTAATGACCTTAGCATGTATCGGTTCATTACTTGGTTGGCAATTTACTGTTGCCGAAGTGTTCCGTTCTTCTGCAAACGCTGGTTACTTCCCAGCTGTCTTCAAGAAGCTCAACAAGCACGACGCACCAGTTGCTGGTATGACTATCTTAATGATCGTTCAATTGATTCTGTCATTGATGACTATGAGTCCAAACTTGAACGAACAGTTCAACCAATTAGTTAACATTGCCGTTATCACTAACTTAGTTCCATACGTACTTTGCATGGCTGCGGTTAAGATTATCCAAATCCGTGCAGGTCAAACTGATAGCAAGGCTAAGACTGCCAATGCAATTGCATTCGTAGCTGGTCTTTACAGTTTGTACTCTATGTACGCTTGTGGTGCCGAATCAATGTTAATCGGTGCTATCATTGCTTTCTTCGGCTGGACAGTTTGGGGCTTCATCGCTCACAACTTCATGCCACTTGGCAAGGAAAGCAAATAATCATTTGATTATTGCCGAGCTGAATTAGCTTAACAGGAACCCCACGAGGAAAATCTCGTGGGGTTTTTGTGTACATATTTTCAAGTTGCCGTCACTACTACTATTTTCATAGCGTTTTAATGTGAAAACGTTTCAGATGAGCAAGGTGCTCATTCACAATTGACTCTAGCTACATGTTCAGGTAATTTATAAGAGTTATAAATTAAGGAGGAGATAGTAGTGAAGAAGCAACAACTGTTCATCGGGTTGATCAGTTTGCTGCTATTTGTATTTACCCTGGGTAATTACTCTGTCCATGCTGATATGGGACGTAATATTAGTGATCACATCACTAATTTGGAAATTTCCGACCGTGATCAAGGAAAGCAGGATACTTATCAACATGGAGCTTACCTGAACGTAAAGGGAACATTTAGTGATCAATGCGGTGAAATTCACGGTGGCGATTATATTTTAGTTAATTGGTCGACTCAAAGTGAAAATGCGCGCGCATTTTTGCAAGGGTTTAATGGAAAAAAAGACCTGTACATTGATGGTACAATGGTTGCAACCTATATGGTAGATGCCACGGGAGCCAAGTTACTTTTTAATGATAATGTCAATAATTTACAGAATATCAATGGTAATTTTACATTTACTGTTCAAGCGTTTAATGATACCTCGAATAATCAGGTGTTAAACATTGGTTCTGGAACAGTGAATGTCGATGTCACGATGCAGGCAGGAGCTAGTGATGGTCATGAAATAACCCACCACCAGTCGTGGGCAGGGTCTAAGACCGGTGCGGTCCAGAGTTATGCTGGCAAAAACTGGGTCAACTGGGGCGTATACTTTAACTCTAACGCTGCGGACTTGACGGGCCAGATCACTTTTACGGATCAAATTCCTGCCGGTTTAAGCTTGGATCCAAACCGAATCAACATTTGGCTTGATGGTACGGAATACATTCCGCTGGCTGACTTTAAGGTCCGGTTTCCACAATCGGCAATCAAGGTTGAGGGATCAGTGATCACTGCTACCTTTGCTGGGACAGAGTTTTCCGGTCATAGTTTTTCGTTAGGTTATTTAACAGAAATAACAGACTCAACTGCGGTCAGTTTCACCAATACGGCCACTGGTTCCTACCAGCTAGCTGGCCAAACACCCCAAGACTATGACTTCGCTGCGACGGTGCGCAATGTCAATTTTGATGCTAGTGTGACTGGTACTAAGCCAGGAGAACTAAAAATCATTAAATATTATGACGAGAACGGATCACGCAAGTTCTTACCAGGGGTAATTTTTGAAATTACGGCGCAAACTGGGAAAAAATGGCAGGTAACAACAGATGCCCATGGCGTTATCAGCTTAAAGAATATGATCGCGGGGACTTATTTTGTTCGTGAAATTGCGGCGCCAGACTGGATTGACCTAGATGAAGTACGGAACCGTACTTGGCAGGTTGCGGTATTAAGCAGGGGTGAAGGGCAAGCGTTGGAAATTGTTAACCATAAAAAGCCTGCTCCAGAAGAACCAGCAAATCCAGGCGAGAAAGAACCGCCAGCAGAAGACAACGAAATATCCAAAGTTCCGGGTGAAAAGGAACCACCGGAAGAACCTAGGATTCCAGCAAATCCGAATGAGATAGACCTACCAAAGGATCCAGAAAAACCAGCATTACCAATGGTACCGGAATTGCCATTAATAGGTGACCAGGAACCAGCGCTGGGTACAAAGACAACAGGTAAGGAAATAGGTTTGCAAATAGTACCTAAACCTGCAGAAGTAAATGCAGCAGAGAAAAAGGAAAGACAGCAACAGGCAACCGCTAAAGCTACTGCAGCTACTTCGGTTAATACGAAGTTGCCGCAAACAGGAGCGGGAGTTTCCTTAATGGTATATGGATTAATCATATTAGTAGGAACAGTGTTGGGGTTTCGAAGAAAGTTATTCTAAATACCTAAATTGATGAATATAAAAAGGCTACACCGCATAGGATGTAGCCTTTTTATGATGTAATTGTTTGCTCTTAGTTTACATGGACAGCAAATGATGGCATGTAGTAAGCCATATTACCATAGCTGACGTTTTGGCCTTCTTGAGGAGCAGCAATATAAGTATTATTACCAGCATAGATTGCGACGTGGTAAGTATTCCCTTTGCTTCCCCAGAAAAGTAAGTCCCCAGGTTGAGCTTGGCTCACAGCAATCTGTGTCCCGGCGGATTCTTGAGCAATGGTATTCCGCCCAATGCTCTTGCCTAACTGAGCGTAAACGTATTGGGTAAAGCCAGAGCAGTCAAAACCGCTTGGAGTAGTTCCGCCCCAAACATATGGTGTACCAAGGTACTTTTGGGCAATAGTTACAGCAGCGGCATTGCTTGCTGAACTAACAGGGTTAGTTGCAGCTTGCTTGTAATCCGTAGCGGTTGGTGCCGTTGCTTGAGTTGATTCATGCACAGTAGGAGTTGCAGCAGTGGTATTTGCTTGCTGACTAGTAACAGCGGTAGTAGTTGGTGCTGTTTGGGTAGTAGTACTTGTTTGGCTAGGAGCTGGTGTAGCAGCAACACTAGTTTCGGCTTTGGCAACAGTACTGCTGCTGGTAGTTGTAGTAGTAGTTTCCGTGGAAGAACTGGTAGCAACTGTTGGAGCAGCTGTAGTTGGTTGCTGAGTAGCTGAAGTCGTTGTGCTTGAAGAAGTAGCTACGGAACTTGCACTAGATGTTTGAGCACTGCTAGTTTGACTTTCAGTTGTAGTAGTTGTTGCAGGTGCAGGGGTTGCAGCTTGTTGTGTTGTAGCAACAGCCGCACTCTTAGCAGGAACAACTTGTGGTGTACGTTCAGTCACGCTGGTTGCTGTCTGAGTAGTAGCAGCAGTTGCACCAGGAGTAGTATGAGCTTTAGCCACAACAGATAATGTTTGTCCAGCAATGATAAGGTCATTATCACTAGCAATGTTGTTCATTGAACGTAGGCTATCGACACTCATGTTATGCGCGCGAGCGATGGACCAGAGGGTGTCCCCAGTCTTAACTACGTATGTATTAGTGACAGGCTTAGTGCTGGTTTGCTTAGGAGTAGCTGCCTTGTTAGCAGTTGGAATCTCCAATGATGCACCAGCATAAATTAGGTGGGTATCAGAATTAATCTTGTTTAATGTTTCGATTGATTGGATGGAGACACCATACTTTTGAGCGAAATGCCATACAGAGTCACCAGGTTGGATCTTTACAGTGGTATTAGCGCTAGCAGGCTGAGCAGAAACAGCTAATAAACCAGCTGCTCCCACAGTTCCAGCTAACAGGGTTTTTGTCTTATTGTTCATGCTCTCACTCCCGTCTATCTCCAGATAGTAATATTGACACTTCCTATTGTATAGCAAATCGGTTACAATCCCTACGGCTTAAATGTTACAATTAGTTTTCTTTTTGTAATATATTTGTTAAGTGGCGTCGGTATTTGTTTTGTTCAGGATAAGCAGCAATAAGTAAGTTTGCAAAAAGCTAAAAAGATTTCTTTTTTTGCAAAAAAAGAATCCGTGCGTTAGCACGGATTTGATGAGTAAGCTAATATTCACGATGTTTGTGTTCGATCCAATTTTCCAAATGGTGATATATTAAACCAAAGGCAACAGTTAACAAGATCCCCTTAATAATATTAAATGGAGCGACAACTGTTAGTACATAGCGTCCAATGCTGAATGGCAGTTGCAAACCAATAACCCGCATATAGAGGGGAGTGACAACTGCCCAGTTGGCTAAGCTCATCACAACAGTGAGTGCAATGGTAGCAATAGCACCCGCCGTAATGATGTTTGTTACGCTTTTATCCCGCGCCGCTAGGAAGCGATATAAGCTAAACACAAATGTTACAGTTGCCAGAAAACCAGCTGCAATCCCAATAAAGTTGGGTGCATCAAAGCCGGTTAAAACAAAATATAACAAGGACCGCAAAACTGCGACCAAAAGCCCATCAGCTGGACCAAGGATAAAGAAAGCTAACAAGATCGGTAAATCCGAAAAGTCGACTTTCATCCAAGTAAACCCCGGAATGACGGGGAAAGAAATATAATACAAAAGATATGCTAGTCCAGCCAAAGCAGCGGCGACTACATACTTTCTAGTTCTGGTTTGCACCATAGTAAAACCTCCTAAAGATGAGGAATACCTTCCATGGACTGGATCAAACAAAAAAATCCTCCCACTTCAAGGAGGATTTAGGTATGCTAAAATCCATCTTCTACCATCTAGACTATAACTATCGGCCTTGGAATCACACCAAGTCAGTCCCAATAATGGGAGTCGCGGGCTTTACCGCCGGTCGGGAATTACACCCTGCCCTGAAGATAAACCAAAAATATTTAATTACGCTAAAACTATACAACAAGTTAATAGTAGTCACAAGTCCAGCGATTAATTGAAAAGCCGGAATTGTTCATCCTTGGCCAGCTTTGGCTTGTCTTCAGCTGGAGCTTCGATAGAGCCAAATGGCATTTGTGCACGCAATTGCCAACCAGCTGGTAAGTCAAATTCAGCGCGAATGGCATCATCAATTAGTGGGTTGTAGTGTTGGAGACTAGCACCAATTCCTTGTTCTGCCAAGGCAACCCAAACAGCTTGTTGTGCCCCACCAATTGCTTGTTCTGCCCATGGCTTGAAGTTGTCAGCATAGAGCTTAAAATCATTTTCAAGCTTTTCAACAGTTGGCATATCAGTGAAGTACAGAATTGTTCCGGCTCCGGCACGGAAACTTGCGATCTTGTCAGCAGTAGACTGGAAGTTTTCTGCTGGTACAATCTTCCGTAAAGTTTCTTCAACGATGTCCCAAACACGGTTTGACTTTTCGCCGAAGAGCACAACGGCACGGACTGTTTGGCTATTGAAAGCAGTTGGTGAAGATTGAATAGTATCAGTTACCAATTCATAAACTTCATTTTGAGTGAGTGGTAAGTTTTCGCCTAGCGCGTAAATAGAATGTCTTTTTTTGTTTAATTCAACTAATTTAGATTCCATAATGATTACCTCCAAAACAATATGTAATTAACTTGTTGTTTTTAGTATAACTTGCTTACTAAAAATAAGCAAGTTAAAAATAATATTTTTTGCGGGTAGAAATGGATATAGGTTGGAGCAGGAAGATAAGTTTAATAAAAAGAACGAAGGATACTTCAAAGAAGTCCCCTTCGTTCAATTGATTACTATAAAAATGCTGATGGTTATTTAGTTAAGTCGATCCGTTCACTAATCAAGTAAACTAAAATAGCGCCAACGGCCATGGCCCCGAGTTCACCGGCTGCAACTGAAATGTACGAAGCCCAGAATGGTAAGTGCATAACATAAAATAGTTCTAGGGCAATGATCCATGACATAGCAGCACAGATGATGACAGTTGCGACCAGTTTGCCGACTTTGCTTGAGATGTGTTGGCTTACCCAGTAACTCAGCGCTGTCATCAGGAGGGTTTCTGTGGTCCCAAAAACCATATCGACAACTCCCAAACTGGAATTGATATTGGCTACTGCACATCCCAGGGTTAATGCCCAAATATAGCGTTTGTTGAAAACAACCAAATTGTTGAGCATTTCTGAGACACGAAACTGAACTGCTCCGTAACTTAGCGGATTAATCAAAGTTAAAGCAATGTATAAAGCAGCGATCAGGGCGGCTTTGACTAGGCTCACTAACCGTGTGTGACTAGATGTATTTTCCATATTAAATCTCTCCTTAGTTTTTTATAAAGGTGGGATGGTTGCGAACCACCTGTGTTTCAAGAAACACATGCTAGTATAGCAGATTTATTAAGGTTTGTGGGGAACAATCTGCAAACCAAGAACATTTGGTATAATGAAAGGTATTGACTATAACGGAATAAATTTAAGAGAGGACAAAAATATGGATTTGGATGAAATTCGTCAGCTAATGCGGGATTTTGAACAAATGACAGTGCGTGAACTAGAGATTGATAATGGTGATTTCCATTTACGCTTGAGTAAGAACAAGAGCTCACAAATATCGGCACCTATCGAAAGTGAGAACCCCCCAACGGACCCAGTATTAGTTGCTAAAGCTGAAACGCAAACGGTCACTGCACCACTGGTCGGTGTAGTCTATTTGCGTCCCCAACCCGATCAACCACCATATGTACAAGTGGGTGATCAAGTTGAGGAAGGGACAACTGTTTGTGTTATTGAAGCTATGAAGATGGTAACGGAGATAAAAAGTCAACATGCGGGTCAAGTGGCGGCAATTGCTGTTCAAGACGGCGAGTTAGTTGAATTTGGGCAACCCTTGATGGAAGTGGCAGAGAGCAGGTGAAACAATGTTTACAAAGGTTCTAGTCGCTAACCGAGGTGAAATTGCAGTACGGATCATTCGCTCATTACAAGAATTAGGAATTCAAACAGTGGCGATTTATTCAACTGCTGATCGGGATGGTTTACATGTTCAATTGGCAGATGAAGCGGTCTGTGTAGGACCTGCGCAACCCCAAGAATCTTACTTGAATATGCAAAATATTATTGCAGCAGCAGTGGGTGTTGGAGCACAAGCAATCCACCCCGGATATGGTTTTTTGGCCGAGAATGCCGAATTTGCTAACTTGTGTACACAATGCGGCCTAACTTTTATTGGCCCCCGAGCAACGACGATTGATTTGATGGGAAACAAGGAGCATGCGCGGCAAGAAATGCGGCAAAACGGGATTCCAGTAGTCCCTGGAAGCAAGGGGCGGATTACGACCCTGGGAGTAGCGCAGCAAGCCGCTAGTGAATTAGGCTATCCTATAATGTTAAAAGCAATTGCCGGTGGTGGTGGCAAGGGCATCCGCCGTGTCGAAAGTGAACAAGAATTGGAACGTGTCTTTACCCGGGCCCAAAAAGAAGCCCTATTATCCTTTGGAGACCAGGGAATGTATCTGGAAAAGATACTGACGGGGGTCAGACATATCGAAGTCCAAGTTTTTGCTGATCACCAGGGGAACCAAGTTTATTTTCCAGAGCGTGATTGCTCAGTTCAGCGCAATAAACAGAA
Source organism: Ligilactobacillus saerimneri DSM 16049 (assembly GCF_000423265.1). Classification (GTDB taxonomy): domain Bacteria; phylum Bacillota; class Bacilli; order Lactobacillales; family Lactobacillaceae; genus Ligilactobacillus; species Ligilactobacillus saerimneri. The sequence continues at coordinate 16,613 of NZ_AUHQ01000012.1, forward strand.
ATTGGTTGAAGAGAGTCCAGCCCCCGGCTTGACCTCAGCGGAGAGAAAATACTTGGGGCGGCTTGCCCTCCGGGTAATGGATGTGATTGCCTATACCAATACGGGAACGATTGAATTTTTGATGGATCAGGACCACCATTTTTATTTCATTGAAATGAACACCCGGCTCCAGGTGGAGCATACCGTGACAGAGATGATCACGGGGATAGACTTGGTCAAAGAACAGGTGCGGGTGGCAGCGGGCTTACCCCTGTCATTTATGCAGGATGATATTCAAGCACACGGACATGCAATCGAGTGTCGCATCAATGCGGAAGATCCGACCCACGACTTCCGCCCAGCTACTGGTCAGGTGACAATAGTACATCTTCCAGCAGGAAACTTGGGCGTGCGGATTGATACGGCGTTATATCCGGGGGATGTGGTCACACCTTTTTATGATTCACTGATTGCTAAAGTGATTGCACAAGGATCTGATCGCGAAGAAGCTCGGGCCAAGGCCCAACGTTTAGTAAACGAATTGGTAGTTCGGGGAGTCACGACCAATCAAGCATTGCAACAGGCAATTCTTGCAGACCCGCTTTTTGTTGGCGGGCAGGCGACGATTACAACGTTGGAAAAAGAGATTCTTCCCGCTTGGAAAGGAACGGATATGTGATGGCTTTGTATGATAAAAAGAATACTCTCAGCGAGCGTCATATTCAGGCAGATAAAAAAGCTATGCAGCGAGTTCCAGATGACTTATGGGAGAAGTGTCATTATTGTCATGGCACTTGGGCCAAAGTGGCGACTAATCGTTATGGCACTTGTCCCCACTGTGGTGCAGGCAAACGGCAGGCGGCACGGCAGCGTTTAGCGTGGCTGGTAGATGAATTTACAGAGATGGATGCTGAACTGACAACTGTTGTGGGGAGAGATTTTCCAGGTTATATGGAAAAGATAACGGCTGCCCAAGCGCGAACACAGCTTAACGATGCGGTTTTAACAGGAAAAGCAACTATCGAGCGGACCCCGTTTGCTTTAGGGATCATGGATCCACTGTTCATCATGGGATCATTGGGAACTGTGGCCGGTGAAAAAATCACCCGCCTGTTTGAATATGCGACAGCCCACCAACTCCCAGTTGTACTAGTAACGGCTTCGGGGGGTGCACGGATGCAAGAAGGGATCCATTCGTTAATGCAGATGGCGAAAATTTCGCAGGCCATAGCAGCCCACCACCGTGCAGGCTTGCTATATATAACGATTTTGACGGACCCAACAACAGGGGGTGTGACGGCTAGTTTTGCGATGGATGGCGACATTATTCTGGCTGAACCACATGCCTTAATTGGTTTTGCGGGGCGACGAGTAATTGAACAAACCATCCAAACCACAGTAACGCCGGACTTGCAGACGGCAGAAAATGTCCTACGATACGGTTTCATTGATCAAATTGTGCAACGTGAAGATGAAAAAAAGGTTCTCGGATGGTTATTGAAAAATGGAGGTAGAAATAATGTCCAAGCTTGATGCAGCTCAGGTCGTAAAACGCGCCCGGCGGGCAGATAAGATTACGGCGCAGGAGCTAATCACACATTTGTTTCCTGATTTTTTTGAGCTTCATGGTGACCGGGTGGGCGGAGATGATCCTGCAATCATCGGTGGTTGGGCAACTTTCCACGACCAGCCGGTAACTGTCATCATAACCAACCGGGGCCAGGACCTGGCAGAACGCCAACAAACGCATTTTGGAAGTCCGATGCCAGCGGGTTATCGCAAGGCTTTGCGTCTGATGCAACAAGCAGCCCACTTTAACCGCCCAGTGTTGGTATTTGTTAATACCCCGGGAGCATACCCTAGTCCGGAAGCAGAAGAACAAGGGCAGGGTCCAGCATTGGCCCAGAGTATTTTGGCAATGGGCGAACTTGAAGTCCCTGTGATCACTGTGATTTATGGTGAAGGAGGGAGTGGCGGTGCATTAGCTTTAGCCGTTAGTGATCAAGTTTGGATGTTGGAGTATAGTACCTATGCAATTCTTTCCCCAGAAGGTTTTGCTGCTATCCTGTGGAAAGACAGTAAAAAGGCGGGGTTAGCGGCAGAGCAGATGCAATTAACCCCCCAAGCATTGCTGAAGCAACAGGTAATAGAGGGGATAATCCCTGAACCAGACGATCATAAGGAAGTATGCACTAATATTGATCAAGTGTTATGGGAACAATTACAAAAGTTACGCGCCTTACCAGGGAATGAACTGGTGCGCCAACGCCATGCGCGTTTTCGGAAGTTTTAAGAAGTACATGGCAGGGATGATAGCTTGTTTCAAGGGTAAAAATCATTTATTATGGTTTTAAAACATTTAGCCCGACCAGTTTAGCGTCCGTGCTAGCAAATCTAAGGAGAATAACAATAGAAATTATGAAAGTCGGAGATAATTTAGCATTACTGACAGACCTCTATGAGTTCACTATGTCAGCTGGTTTCCAACGTGCTCTAGACCGTGAACAACGTGGGGTATTTGACATTTTTTATCGTCAAGTCCCAGATAATGGGAGCTTTGTGATTGCTGCTGGGCTCCAACAGGCTTTGGAAGAAATCCAAAACATGCACTTTGCTAAAGAGGATATTGCTTATTTACGTTCATTGAACATATTTGATGAAGAGTTTTTGACTTATTTGCAGAATTTCAAAAACACATGTGATATCTGGGCAGTGCCTGAAGGAACCCCAATTTTTCCGCGGGAACCATTGATGACCATTCGTGGCCCGTTGATGGAAGCACAATTATATGAGACTTTCTTGCTCAATATTTTAAATCACCAGACGCTAATTGCTTCCAAGGCACGGCGGATTACTGCTGCCGCTGCTGGGTTGCCAGTGATGGAGTTCGGTGCTCGTCGGGCTCAAGGACCAAGTTCAGCACTCTTTGGAGCGCGGGCCGCAATCATTGGTGGGGCAGTGGCTACTTCCAACGTACTGGCGGGGAAAAAATTTGATATTCCAGTTTCTGGAACGATGGCCCACAGTTGGATTGAGGCATTCGACTCTGAAATCGATGCTTTCAATGCATGGGCGGATATTTATCCAGATAATTGTTCTTTGTTGGTTGATACTTACGATATCCTGAATTCAGGAGTTCCTAATGCCATCAAGACATTTCAGCGGTTGAAAGAAGAAGGGCATAGCTCTTTTGGGATTCGGATTGATTCGGGGGACATTACCTCTCTTTCACGGCAAGCGCGGAAGATGCTGGATGAAGCAGGGTTCCCCGACGCTAAAATTACCATTTCCAACTCCCTCAACGAAGAAATCATTTCTTCATTATTACACCAAGGTGCCCAAATTGACGCCTTGGGGGTAGGGGAAGAGTTGATTACCAGTTCTTCATCACCCGTGTTGAGTGGGGTATACAAATTAGCGGCGGTTGAACGCGATGGTGAATTGATTCCTAAGATTAAGTTGTCTGCTAGCCGGGGTAAACTAACATTACCAGGTTTGAAACAGGTTTATCGCCTCTATCACAAAGGAACTAATGAAGCCTTTGCTGATCTAATTGCGTTGAAAGATGAACGCTTGCCAATCGTTATTCATGCGGTGACAGCTGATCCGATGGCGATTAAACAAAATAAGTTACTGAATAATTTTGAGGCGCGCCCATTACAAACAGAGGTAATGAACGGTACGAAACTTTTGACCAGTACACCGGATGTGTTTGCAATTCAAAAGTTCAGTAAGCAACAGTTAGCAGAGCTACCAGAAGCAACCCAGCGACGGTTGAATCCAGATGAGTTCCCAGTGTATATCACACCGCAACTATATGCTTTGCAGCAAGCAGTTATCAGTCAATATACAGAAAATTACTAAACAAAAAAACGTCCAGTTCAAAAACTGGGCGTTTTTTACTTGTTATTAAGGAGGCGGTCTTTGAGTAAAGCGACGCCGTAAAACAGTGCTTCAAGCACTGTGATGAAGAAACTAGCTGGCCAATTAGTCCAATAGCTCAACGTAAGTCCAAGCCAAATGCCGATCAAGACGAAACTAAAGGTCAGCCCGATCATCTTGGGGAGAGAACTGGCAAAAAATTTAGCTGCCGAAGCCGGGATGGTCAGGAGAACAAAGATTAATAAGGCCCCGATAATTTGGGCTGTAATACTAACAGTCAAAGCTAACATTAATAAGAAAATTATTGAAACTAAGCGGTTGCCCCGTTGGTTGAACTCAGCTCCCTGCGCGTCAAAAGAATTATAAGCTAAACGGCGGAACAAGAAGAAGGCTACCACTAACAGCAAGATACTCAGCCAGATAAGGGTCCGGAGATTAGGGGCGGTGATCCCGATGATGCTTCCAAAGAGGATATTAGTGGCGTAACTTGCTTGCTTTTCAGAAAGGGATAAGAAGAGAATCCCCAATCCTAAGAATAAGCCTGAAAAGACACTAATTGATGCTTCACGGCGCCCGAGCTTTTCACCAGAAAAGCCGATAAATAAGGCGCTGGTACAAGTGAAAAGGAGCATTCCTAAAATTGGCTCGAAACCGGCAAAAATAGCAAAGGAAGCGCCAGAAAAGCCAATTTCAGATAGGGTATGGGTAAAGAATGAGGTTTGTCTAGCGACAACAAAGACCCCCATGAAACTACAGATAACAGCGATGAAGATTCCGGCAATGAATGCGTACCGCATAAAGTCGTAGTAAAACATTAATTTTGCGCCTCCTTTTTAGTCAAGTGACCGGTCTGGTTTGCAAGGTGAAGTTCGTAATCAGCATAAGTAGTAATTAATTCAGGATCGTGAGTAATAAAAATAACCGTTAGATTGCGTTGAGGCATGATACGCTTAAGCAAGCGAAGAAGTTCATGCTTTGATTCTTGGTCCAAGTTGGCAGTTGCCTCGTCCATGATTAGTAATTGTGGTTCAGCGCAAAGAGCTTGTGCCAGGTAGGCGCGTTGCTTTTCACCACCTGATGCCTTACCGAGGGGTTGGCGCGCAATCTTGGTTAGATTAGTTTCGTGTAAGAGGTCAGCCACGGTTTGTTTCATCCGTGGGGTATTCCAAGGGAGGAGTCGGTGTTTAAAACCAAGCGCTACGAAATCAGCAACACTTAAAGGATAGTCATCATCAATATTCCGTAACTGCGGAACGTATTGTACCTGGTCAGGAGTGAGGTTGATGGTTACAGTGGCCGATTCCCGGTTGATATGACGCAGGAGGTATTTGATTAAGGTAGTTTTGCCGACACCATTTTCACCTGTGATACAAGTTAAAGCTCCTTGGGGAATCCCAAAGGATAGGTCTTTAAAGAGTTGCCGTTGAGGGATTCTAAGATCTAAATGATCAACTTGTAAAATATAATCCATAACTGCTTAATCAATTCCTTTCTGTATATTGCGAACTTGCATGAATTCATCTTTCATCCAGGAGAGATAATTCCTGCCTGCGGGCATTGTTTCTGTAACCTGGACCACCGGCACATGATACTGGTGGCACAGTTTGACCAGTTGGTTAATGACCGGAGCGTCACTTTGGGTGTTTTCAACAAAGAAGGCGATGCGGTGATGACGGATGTCAGCTTGGAGCTGGGCGATATCGTCATACGAAGGATCGGTCCCCTCTTCAATGGCTTGGGCAAAGTGCTGATTAATAACTTTGTAACCCATCATCGCTAGTGCATAATCAAAAACTGGTTCGCTAACGGCTACTTTTTCCCCCTGGTTGTGGTGCTTAATCGTAGCTAAAAGGTCAGTTAGTTGCGATAGTTGTTGATTATAGGCTTTGGCATTGGCATAAAAGGCAGCGCGGTGTTGCGGCTGAATCTGACTGAATTCAGACGCTAATTTCAGCGTCACTTTTTTCATCAGATCAGGCCGGTACCAGAGGTGTTCATTGGCGCCGGGAGAAATATGGGCGATATCTTCGCCGACAGTAATATGGCGTTTGCTCGTCACTTTAGTAACCCAGGTGTCATAGCCGACCCCGTTAGACAAGACCAAATCACTGTCTTCAATCTTTCGAGCTGGTTTGATGGTGAGATCATATTCATGGGGATCAACGTTGGCACTGTCAATAATTGAGTAAACCTGCCCGTGATCTTTTAGGACAGCCTGTTCTAATTCACCATAAAAATTGGTGGTTGCTACCGCTTGAATCTTAGTCGTAGATTTAGCAGGTGTTCGCAAGCTACAACCGCTGATGATAATAGCACTAACTACCAAGAGCAAATTCAGCCAAACAAAGCGTATATACCGCAAGGGGATACCTCCTCATAAAATAAGTTCGAGTTAAATAGTAAGCATTACTATTTAAATTGTCAATAGGGACATTTATCAAGAAAAAGGACAATTACGCTTTAGAACGGGGCTAAGGACAACAAAACCAGCAATTGAATGCTGGTAATTACGATTTAAATTATTTTTGGCCAGCCCATTCAGCATGAAATTCGGCGAGGAATTCTTGCATGAAGCGGTGGCGGTGAGCAGCCATTTTTCGCCCGGTAGGGGTATTGAGCATAGCAGAGATTTTAAAAAGCTTTTCATCAAAATGATTGATGATCGTTTCATGGTCGAGGTTACGGTACTCTTCTTTGGACATATTATGCCGCGGTGGCATTGCAGGATCGTGGATTTTTTCACCATGAGCCCCACCAAAATAGACTGCCCGAATAATGCCGATTGCGCCGATAGCATCAAGCCAGTCCGCATCTTGAACAATTTGGCCCTCTAATGACAGGGAGGGGGTGTCTTTGTTTAAAGTGCTGGCGAAAGACATATTGGTAATGATTACCATGATTTGTTCTACTTCAGTTGGGGTTAATCCAGTTGTACTTAGAAAAGTACGAACATGGGCTTGAGCTGCCTGGGGGTCAGCGACGAGTTTATCATCGATCACATCGTGAAGGTAAGCAGCTGCTAGGGTAATAAATAGGTTGGCTTGTTCTTGAGTAGCAATTTGCCGTGCAATCGCCACAACTCGTTGGATATGGTCGAAACCGTGGCCAGTTTTATCGGCTTGGAGTTGGGCATGGGCATATTTTTGGATCGCGTTTAGTTGGACTTGATTCATCAGGACCACTCCTTCGATATAGATTAGGTCAATTATGGATAATCCCAGGGGTTAAATCAAGTAGTTGCAAGTAGTTTACAATTTTTCTAATTAAAACTATAATAGTACTGTCTTAAGAGGGAGATGTTGTTCATGAATGAAGAGATTGCAATGACAAAAGGGCAGCGAATGACCTTCATGTTTACCTTATTAATGGGGTCGTTTACGATGTCGATCAGTCAATCATCATTGTCAACTGCTTATCCAACGTTGATGCGGTATTTTGATGTTAGTGCCCCAACGATTCAGTGGCTGACTACAGGTTTTATGTTGATGATGTGTATTATGATGCCAGTTAGTCCGTGGTTGATGAATAATGTTAATTTCAAAGCACTCTATTTAGGGGTAATGATTCTATTCGAACTGGGGACACTGTTAATTGTTTTTGCACACAACTTTTGGTGGGCTCTAGGTGGGCGTCTCCTCGAAGGAATGGCTGTGGGAATTCGGTTTACAACTTTCCAAGCAGTCTTACTCTTAATCTCGCCCCGGAAAAATCGTGCTAAAACGATGGGGTTTGTTGGCCTGGTATTGGGGTCCGCATTAGCATGTGGTCCAATCATCTCAGGGATCGTACTTAATTATATGCGGTGGCAAAATCTCTTTTGGCTTTTTATGATCATTATTGCGATCTTGATTATCATGTCATTGTTTAGCATGCGCGATGTAGTTGAACGACACGAATACCAGTTAGATTTTGTGGCTGTGTTATATTCAGTTGGTTTGGTGGGCTTGTTATACTTCATCAATAGCTGGGGGAGCAGTCGGACTTTATCCCTTTGGTTGGGTGGAGAGTTTGTCATAAGTGCAATCTTGACGGCCCTCTTTGTCCAGCGTAACCTTACTGCCCCTAAACCGATGTTGGACTTGAAAGTGCTTAGATATGGTAATTTTGATATTGGGATGCTCCTGACGGGGTTAGCCTATATCTCACTAATCGTCACAACAGTACTCTACCCGATGTTTTATCAAGATGTACTGGGGTATTCACCATTAGTTTCTGGTTTAGCTTTAGTTCCTCCAGCTATCTTATTGAGTATTCTCAATCCATTGACTGGCCGTTTGACTGGTAAATTAGGGATGAAGCGGACGTTGTTGATCGGAATGGTAATGATTTTAGCTGGTTGGGCTGGCTTAGAAATCTTCATGCAGCAGTTACACTTACTCAGCATGATCTTGCTGGCATGCTTGATTGAAGGGGGCAATGCTTTCGTAATGATGCCTGCAACTACTTTAGGCGCCAACTCTTTACCAGAGCACCTGATTCCCCACGGGACGGCTGTGACGACAACGATGCGACAAATATTAGGTAGTTTAGGGGTTGCTTTAGCGATGTTGCTAGTTACATATGCAGGGCATACAACTATGGAAAAAGCAGGATATGGATACGCATTTGGCTTCTTCTTTGCATTAGAGTTAGTCGGATTGATTCTGGCTTTGATGATTAAAGAACAACGAACGGCGTGAGTGAGTGAAGCGTAAATAATGGGAAATTTGCTGGCAAAAAAAGCGAGTGAATTTCCCATTATTTTTTTGTAGAGATACTTGATTTCTCTAGGGTGGTGGCTTGTATTTCCTAGCTAAGTTTCTTATACTTATAACAGTGTGTGAAACATTGGGAAGCACTGTGTTTCACAAAAATATAACGAAGGAAAAAACTATGAATCCAGAAGAATTTCAACAGGCAGTGGCAGCACAAGGGATCATACTGACTGAGCAACAAATGGCACAGTTTGCGCTGTACTATCGGTTACTGGTCAAGACTAATGAGCAGGTTAACTTGACTGCCATCACAGCAGAAAATGAAGTTTATTTGAAACATTTTTATGATTCGTTGACGGCTGCGATTGCAGTGCCTGAAATACGAACCCAAGCGCTCAGTTTAGCAGACGTTGGGGCAGGAGCAGGGTTCCCGTCAATCCCGTTAAAAATCGCCTTTCCGCAGTTGCGGGTGACGATTATTGATTCTTTAAACAAGCGCATTAACTTTCTTCAAACGCTGGTTGATGAATTAGGGTTAACGGATGTTACGCTTGTTCATGCACGGGCAGAAGAATTTGGGGGTAAAAAGAGTGCTAGTCGGGAAACTTTTGACCTGGTAACAGCACGGGCAGTGGCCCGGATGAGTGTCCTGAGTGAGTTTTGTTTACCCCTCGTGCGAGTAGGGGGGCAATTTGTGGCATTGAAAGCCCAAAAAGCCCCTGATGAACTCCATGATGCCCAGTATGCAATTGCCAAACTAGGCGGTAAAATCGAAGCTGATAAGCAAATGACTTTGCCCCAAACAGGCGATGAGCGGCACATTGTGATAGTATCCAAGGTCCAACCGACACCACGGCAATATCCACGTAAAGCTGGTACACCTGCCCGTAAACCGTTGGTAGCACCAGAAAAAAACTAGGGGTGATAGTATGGCATGGTCTTTTTTTAAGAGTAAAAAAGAAGAGGTTGATCAAACAAAGAGCGTTCAGGAAATAGCGGTAGCGCAAATTGTTCCGAATCGTTATCAACCCCGAAAAGAATTTAGTGAGCAAAGTATTCAGGAGTTGGCGGAAACAATCCAAAAACACGGGTTATTGCAACCAATTGTGATCCGCGAATATGAACCAGAACACTATGAAATCATTGCGGGGGAACGACGTTTTCGAGCCGTTTCGTATTTAGGTTGGGAAAAAATTCCGGCCTTAGTCAAAGAGATGACGGATAGTGAATCTGCCTCGATGTCGATTATTGAGAATCTCCAACGGGAAGAACTGACTGCAATTGAAGAGGCTCAAGCCTACCAACGGCTGATGAAGCTCAACCAGATGACCCAGGTAGAATTGGCAAAAGTGATCGGCAAAAGCCAATCATTTGTTGCCAACAAGATGCGCTTGTTGCGTTTGGCACCAGCAGTTCAACGGGTGATGCTCAAGCGGGAGTTGACTGAGCGCCACGGGCGGTGTTTGGTTGGATTGGATGAAGCGACCCAGGTAGCGGTGATGAAAAAGATTCTGGCTGAACATCTTTCAGTTAAGGAAACTGAAGCAGTAGTCAGCACTTATAAGAAGCCACGTCCTAAGCGGACCAAGAAGAAGCGTTCAATTCGTGGGAAGACAAGTGATCCGCGGCTGGCGGTCAATACAATCCGGAAGTCAGTCAAAATGATTACTGATACCGGCTTGGATATCCATACCGTTGAGGAAGAACACGAAGGTTTTCGGCGGATTATCATTGATATTCCTGTTGATAAACCAGCGGGAAAGTAGAAAGGATGGCAACTGTGGGAACTGTTATTGCATTTGCAAATCAAAAAGGTGGCGTCGGCAAGACCACAACCAGTGTAAACTTGGGAGCTTGCCTGGCGGAAGCAGGAAAAAAAGTACTATTAATTGATACGGATGCCCAGGGGAATGCTACTAGTGGCCTGGGAGTACGCAAAGCAGATATTGACCAAGATATTTATGACGTTTTGGTCAATGAAGTTCCGATCGCGGATGTGATCAAGCATACGCAACGGGAAAACTACGATGTGGTGCCAGCAACGATCCAGTTGTCGGGGGCAGAAATCGAATTAACTTCGCAGATGGCGCGGGAAAAGCGGTTAGCAGATGCAGTGGCAACGATCAAAGATCAATACGATTATATTCTGATCGACTGTCCCCCATCACTGGGTTTACTGACTATCAACGCGTTTACGACTAGTGATTCAATTTTGATTCCCGTTCAAGCAGAATACTATGCTTTGGAAGGGTTGAGCCAGTTGATGAATACGATTCACCTGGTTCAGAAGCACTTCAATCCAGAATTGAAGATTGAAGGGGTCTTGATGACTATGTTAGATGCACGGACTAACCTGGGAAATGAAGTGGTGGCTGAAGTGCGGAACTATTTCAAAGATAAGGTATATCAGACGGTAATCTCACGTAACGTACGCTTATCTGAAGCTCCATCACACGGGATGGCGATCATTGATTATGATCCAAAGTCCAAGGGTGCAGAACAGTATCGGTCCTTGACCAAGGAGGTGCTTGCAGCTCATGACGAATAAAAAGAATAACCACGGCTTGGGACGAGGGATTGCAGCTCTTTTCCAGGATGTTGACGCAGAAAATCCGGCGGATGATGAAAAGGTTCTGGAGTTAGCGATCGCTGATATCCGGCCGAACCCTTACCAACCACGGAAAACTTTCAACGAAGAAGCGCTGGCAGAATTGGCGGCATCGATTAAAAAAGATGGGGTTTTCCAGCCGATTATTGTGCGCAAGTCGCAAGTTAAGGGTTATGAAATTATTGCTGGGGAACGTCGCTTCCGCGCCTCTAAGCTAGCACAAAAGAAAACTATTCCAGCGATCATTCGTGAGTTCAACGAAGAACAAATGATGGAAGTGGCTGTCTTGGAGAACTTGCAACGGGAAGACTTGACACCGTTGGAAGAAGCCCAAGCATATGCGACGTTGATGGAAAGACTGAATCTAACCCAAAATGAAGTTTCACAACGTCTAGGAAAGTCGCGACCATATATTGCTAACTACTTACGGCTCTTGGGCCTACCTGCATCCGTTAAAACGATGCTTCAAAAAGAGCAATTGTCGATGGGACAAGCGCGGACGTTGCTGGGGGTTAAAGACCAGAAAAAATTGGTAGCCTTAGCTAAAAGAACGGTCGCAGAAGGGTTAACTGTTCGCCAATTAGAACAATTGGTTCAAAAGGCTAACGGTAAGCAGCCAGCAAAGAAACGGAGTAAAACCAAAGCCAATCCATATGAGCAATATTACCGGCAAAGCGAACAACTCTTAGGCGAGAAGTTCGGGACGAAGGTTGCTATCAAGAACAATAAGTCGGGACACAAGGGAAAAATTGAAATTGACTACTTATCAACAGATGACTTCAACCGCATTATGGATGTTTTGGGGATCCATCTGGATTAGAGTTAAGGGGGACAAGCTGATGTATGAACTCCATGATATTGTTGAGATGAAAAAACCCCATCCATGTGGTGCCAACCGCTGGGAAATTATCCGGATGGGGATGGACATTAAGATTCAATGTACCCAGTGTGGGCGGTTGGTAATGTTACCCCGGCGGCAGTTTGACAAACGACTGAAGCGGGTATTAGAAAAGGCTCATGGTTAAACCAGAGTTAAGAAGCAAGCTAAATAAGTAAGGAAAGAGTGAAATAAAACATGGCATTAACTGCAGGGATTGTTGGGTTACCAAACGTTGGTAAATCAACTTTATTTAACGCGATTACTAAAGCGGGGGCTGAAATGGCCAACTATCCGTTTGCCACTATTGATCCAAACGTGGGGATGGTTGAGGTGCCAGACAAGCGCTTGGCACGGATTGATGAAATTGTGCCAGCTAAGAAGATCGTGCATACTACATTTGAGTTTACTGATATTGCTGGGATCGTAAAGGGTGCTAGCAAGGGTGAAGGTTTGGGGAATAAGTTTTTGGAAAACATTCGCCAAACTGATGCCATTGTTCACGTAGTGCGGGCATTCGATGATGATAATATTACTCACGTTACTGGACGGGTAGATCCGATTGATGATATTGATACGATCAACCTGGAATTAGTTTTAGCAGATTTGGATGCTGTTAACCGGCGTTTGGCTAAAGTTGAACGGGCAGCTAAGGGGCCAGATAAGGAAGCTAAAGCAGAGTTGGCTGTTCTCCAAAAGATCAAGCCTGTTTTGGAAGCCGGAAAGAGTGTCCGGACCATTGAATTTAATGATACTGAAAAAGTGATCGTTAAGCGGTTATTCCTGCTGACGACAAAGCCAGTTTTATACGTTGCCAACATTGCTGAAGAAGATATGGCTAACCCAGACGGCAACAAATATATGGCAGCGATCAAGGAACATGTCAAGGATGAAGGGGCCGAAGTGATCGGAGTGGCTGCAGCGTCTGAAGAAGAAATTGCAGAAATGGACGACGATGAAAAGGCTGAATTCTTGGAAATGGAAGGGGTCGAAGAACCAGGTTTGAACCGCTTGATTCGGGCTTCTTACAAGTTGTTGGGGCTGGAAACATTCTTTACTGCCGGGGGCAAGGAAACACGGGCCTGGACCTTTAAACATGGGACTAAAGCTCCCCAAGCGGCTGGTATTATTCACTCTGACTTCGAACGGGGCTTCATTCGGGCCGAAGTAGTGTCCTTTGAAGACTTGAACAAGTACGGTAGTATGCAAGCAGTTCGTGAAGCAGGCCGGTTACGCTTAGAGGGTAAGGACTATGTGGTCCAAGACGGTGACATTATTGAATTCCGGTTCAACGTTTAGTGGCAGAGAGTGATAGGAGGAACTGATCGTGGCAGAAGAAAAGACGGCAAGAGAAAAAAATGCCGAAACACAAGCATTGCGGAAGAAGCGGCAAGTAGAGCGGGAATTACAACAAACCCAAGCACGCTTGGATCGGTATGCAGGTTTAACCAATAAGAACGAAGATTATATGTATAAGTTGGACAAGGCATTGGATGAAATGCACTATGATCCAGCTAAAAAAGATGAAGTTATCGGGACAATGATGGCCGAACTTCAAGAAAAACAAAAGCAAGGGATCACTGCTGTTAAGCTGTATGGTCCAGTGAGCCAAAAGGCTGATGAAATCGTGAATGGTCCTAAGAAAAAGGAAGTTAAGCGTGGTAGTGGAGTGAACCAGACATTCCTGGAAGCAGCCCTAGATAACGGGACAATGATGTTCACCTTGTTCTGTTTGATGTTTGCGTTGATTGGTTTGTTCAGCAAAAAGGAAGCCCAAGCTGCAAGCAGTGGTTGGTTGACAGTTGTGCTGATTTCTGTGATTACCGGGGTAACCATGGCAGTCTTTACAACTAGTTTGTCTAAGTACAATACTAAAGGATGGGTAAAGATCACAACGGCATTGGCTACGTTGGTGGTAATGTGGCTCTTCATGTTCATTATCATTTCCCTAGTACCACAGTCAATCAACCCACCGTTGCCAGGGATTGTTTACTTTATCCTGGCAACAGTCGGGTACTTTGTACGTTTCTTCATGAAGAAGAAATTCAACTTCCGACCAAATATTTTCTAAAAGCAAAGCTATAATATTAAGAACGCCCAGTAGGATGCGAATCCAGCTGGGCGTTTTTGTGTGGGGAAGCGCTTATGAGCGAATATTACGGATCATTAATTATCCCTGCTTCCTGTAAGATTTTAAGGTGGTAGGAACGGTTTGACTTACTCATGTTTAGGGAGACTTTAATTTCACCACATGAGTGAGCTCCCTGATGGTGGTAGAGATAACGGATGATTTCAATCCGTTTAACTTCTGCCAGTGCTTAAAAATTTTGACGCGATATTGGTCTTGTTTTAATAGTTCAATAGTCATGGAACTATCATGGGATAAAACTTACTTATTGACAATCAAGTTAAAAAAGAAAAATTGTGCAACAAAAAAACCGGCATAACGCCGGTTTTTTCCTGCCTGTTAATCAGGCAATGCAGTTATTAGTTGTTGTAACGATCATCGTTCTTAGCAACTTCTGCATCGTAAACTTCACCGTAAGCAACAACCTTGTCGCCTTCTTGCTTGAAGTATACACCTTGGATTTCTGGAGCGAATCCAGGGAAGTTGTTGATACCATCTTGTAAGATAGTGAAGTACTTAACAGCAGTTTCTGACCACTTTTCACCTGGTGCTACACAGAATACTCCTGGAGGGTATGGAAGAGCACCTTCGAGGGCGATTTCGCCTTCGATCTTGTTCAATGGAACAAGCTTGTTGTGGTTGCGGATGAATTCTTGACGAGCTTCGTATGGAAGCATACCTTGTTCTGGGAAGAATTCACGTAAGAAGAGACGCTTCTGGTATGTGAACGTGTTGTTGTTCTTGTAGAAGTCGTGCAATTCTTGGCAAAGTTCACGGATAGTGTAGCCATTGTAACGTTCTTCGTTAGCAGCGTAGATTGAAGGAAGAACTTGCTTCAATGGAGCATCTTCTTCGATCAAGCGTTGTAATTGAAGAAGTTGAGTGATCAGGTTGTTCATCTTAGCTGGAGTTTCAGCTGGAGTCATCAAGAACAAGATAGAGTTCAAGTCAGACTTTTCAGGGATGATACCGTGGTCACGTAAGTAGTTAGCAACGATAGTAGCTGGAACACCGAAGTCTTCGTAGTCACCAGTTTCTGGGTTGATACCAGGTGTAGTTAACATGAACTTGTTTGGATCAACGTAGTATTGGTTGTCGCCGTAGCCTTCGTAAGCATGCCACTTAGCACCCTTTTCAAAGCGCCAGTAGTCAATGTTGTTAGCCATATCTTCAGTGTCGCCATCTTCCCACTTCTTGCCGTTAACAACAGGTGGAACGAATGGACGGAACATTGAACCAGCCTTGATCAACTTCTTACGAGCTTCAATGGTAGTAATCAGAAGGTCATGCCATAACTTGCGACCTGCTTCGCCTTCTTGCATAGCAGCGTTAACGTCTAATGCTGCATACATTGGGTAGAATGGTGAAGTAGACATGAACAAGTTGAAGGAGTTGTTAAAGTGCTTGTGGTCACAGTAACGTAATTGACCCTTGATGTGGCTATCCTTCTTGTGGATTTGTGAAGTTTGTGAGAAGCCGGCTTGTTGCTTGTGAACTGATTGAACAACAATGATACCAGGATCTTCTGGACCAAGGTCATCAATCAATAATGGTGAAGAGTTACGCATCATAGGAATGAATTGTTCGTAACCTACCCAAGCAGAGTCGAATTCGATGTAATCACAAAGGTGACCGATACGCTTTACAACTTCGTGTGCGTTGTAGATAGTACCATCGTAAGTACCTAATTGGATAACAGCCAGACGGAATGGACGCTTCCACTTAGCACGTTCTGGGTCAACCTTAGCTGCCAGTTCACGGATCTTCTTTTCATCGAAGTCGCTGTCGTAGATACCACCGATGAAGCCGTATGGGTTACGGTTTGTTTGGAGGTAAACAGGACGGCCACCAGCCATAGCTAAAGCTGAGTTGTAAACGGACTTGTGGTTGTTCCGGTCGAACAATACCAAGTCGCCGTTAGAAACTAAAGCAGATGTTACAGTGTTGTTAGCGTTGGAAGAACCACCTAAAACGAAGTAAGTCTTGTCAGCGTTGTAAACACGTGCAGCATGCTTTTCAGCAGCAACAGCAGGACCTTCGTGGATCAGCAAGTCACCCAAGGCAACGTCAGCGTTACATAAGTCTGCACGGAAGACAGTTTCGCCGAAGAAGTCGTAGAATTCACGACCAGCTGGGTGCTTTCTGTAGTATTGACCACCTTGGTGACCTGGGCAGTCGAATTGGATTAAACCACGGCTAACGTATTCTTTCAATGACTTGAAGAATGGTGGTAAAATGCTGTCTTCGTAGTTGTTAACAGCAGTTTCGATTTCACGAGCGTTAACAGTAGCATCAAATTTGTTTTCCAAATCAATGATGTGGAAAATCTTCTTCAGCTCATCAGCACTGATAGCTTGGGCATCCTTAGTTACGGCAAAAACAGGAATACCAAACTTAGTTGCATCAGCAGCGTCGATGACATCTGTTTCGTAATCCATTGCGATAACAGCACCGACATCAGTAAAATCAGAGCCTACAGCATCGACAACAACGCGGTCAGTATCGAAATATTGACGCGCTTCTTGAGTCGAAGCAATTTTAAGAGAAGAACTCATCATAAAACCTCCTAAAAATATGTAAATCCGTAATTACAACACACTATGTGATGTAACCGAATTCAACTTGAATACATAATCTAGTATAAACCATTATTGATTTTAATCAAGGCGGAATCATCCTTATTTTTCTTTAAAAGAATAAAAAAATAGAACTAAAAATTAATGGGAACAAACGCCGTCGTATAAGTAAAGGTAACGGTTACTTTAAAAGTGAAAAAGGGAATGTTTGCAACTGAGACAATAATGAGAATGTGTATAAAAAGGCGGATGCGAATTATTGCGGAACTAGGGGGCTTTGTGGATCAAATATAACTAATTACTGTTTATATATGAAATATTAATCTTTTTCGATTTAAATAAGAAAGTTGTAAAGCGAAATGTTTGTAATTTACCCGTCTAAAGTGGCTTGAACGGGAAGGGGACAACTTAGGTATGTTCATATTATATAATCATAATCTGTTATTAATAGTTAAATAATTACTATATTTCAATGAGAAAGGTGCTAATTTGCCCCCCAATGAATTTTAAATTATTTTTACCAGATGATTTTTATCGGATAACTTCATGGAAAGATAGTTACTAATCAATCGTTTTACCCTATAATAGGGACAGTAGGATTATATATTGGAGGGCATTATGGAAAATAATACTGCTAGTTTAAAACTGTTTGCATTGAACTCAAATCCAGAATTATCACAAAAGATTGCTACCGAATTGGGAGCAGATCTATGCAGTGCTTCAGTTAAGCATTTTAGCGATGGTGAAATTCAAATCAACATTGATGAAAGTGTCCGGGGAGCGGATGTCTTCGTTGTGCAATCAATTTCTGACCCAGTTAATGAAAACTTCATGGAATTGATGATTATGATCGATGCTTTGCGGCGCGCAAGTGCTGAAACAATTAATGTTGTGATTCCTTATTATGGATATGCACGGGCAGACCGGAAAGCGCGTGCACGGGAACCGATCACCGCTAAGATGGTGGCTAATTTCATTCAAACAGCAGGTGCTGATCGGGTAGTTTCTATGGATTTGCATGCTGGTCAGCTCCAAGGCTTCTTCAATATTCCAGTCGACCACTTGCTGGCAATTTTTACCCAAGTGGATTATTTCAAGAAGATTGGTCTCGACAAGGATGTTGTGGTGATTGCGCCAGATCATAGCAGTGCCAAGAAAGCACGGAACATGGCCCAACTACTCAAAGCACCAATTGCAATCATTGATAAGCGGGATGAGAATTCTCTGGAAACAATTCATGATCAGACGGTTATTGGCAACGTTGCCGGTAAGAACTGCATCATCCTGGATGATATGATTGATACCGGTGTTCGGATGACAGATGCGGCCAAAGCATTGAAGATGGCTAATGCCAAGGATATCTATGCCTGCGCAACACACGCTGTTTTCTCTGGCAAAGCTGTAGAAAGCTTGCGTGATTCTGATATCAAGCAAGTGATTGTGACAGACACGATTGCTATTCCGGAAGAAAAGCAATTCGCTCAACTCAAGGTGTTATCCGTAGCACCAGTATTTGCTCAAGCAATTTCGCTGATTTACCATAATCAGTCGGTCGATAGTCTATTTGAACAACACGAAATTTAATTCTTGCGATAAATATAGCAAAGCGGGAAGCACACGAAAAAAATGTGCTCCCCGCTTTTTTGTTTATCGGGTAATTGTTAATTTTCCATCATTCAATGTATAAATTTTATCGGCAAAATCTTTGAGGCGCAGGTCGTGAGTTACCACTACTACTGCCTTGTGTTGCTGATGTACAACGGCCTGTAAAAGTTGACCCGTTTCACGTACCCGTGGACTGTCAAGAGCAGCAGTTGGCTCATCAGCTAAAATGATTGCTGGATCGGCATATAATGCCCGTGCGATTGCTACCCGCTGTTTCTGCCCACCAGATAGCTGCTCCGGAAATTTATGCTTGAGCTCGGCAATGCCTAGTTGTTTCAACAAGCGATCCAGTTCTTGTGGCGAAAGATTCCCTTTTTTGACTCGGTCAACTAGAGCAAACTGATCAGCGACATCAAGGTAAGGCACTAAGCTGGATGACTGGAGAACAAAGCCAATTTTATTCAGGCGAACTTGTTCCCGCTGTTGGGGAGTTAACTGATCGATTTGCTGGTCTGCGATGCTTACTGTACCTGTGGACGGTGTTTGCAGACCACCGGCAATCGTTAAAAAGGTACTCTTGCCGGAACCAGAGGGACCTAAGATAAGCACTAGTTCACCATATTCAGCTTGAAAATCAAGATCTTTTAGCACATGAACACGTGCGGACCCAGACCCAAAAAACTTATTGATATTGTGTAAATGAATTGCTGTCATAAAATTAACCTCCAATTACTGTGATTGGATCGACTTTAGCTATTACACGACCAGGGATCAGTGCCCCAAGGAAGGCCATTAAGAGCAGCCCCAGTGCCCCTAAACCTAGTAGGGGGAGGTCAAATGACACGGGGACACCAGCTGGTAAAGCCAAATCTGTTCCGTATGTTAAAAGGGTTCCGATAACAAGTCCGATTACAGTGAGCAAACCAGCCTGCAATAAAGTGGCAGTAACCAGCAAGCGGGCAGGAATCCCTTGAGCTCGGAGAACCGCATAGTTGGGTAACTTTTGCATTGTAATAATGTATAGAAAAACAGCGATGATAATGAGTGAGATCACTAGTAAAAAACCAATCATAAAAATGAAGGTGCTATTTTGAGCCGCATATCCCGGTAATTTTGCAATGAAGTCAGCAACAGGGTATGTTTTCGAGTTGGCAGATGGAGCCGGGAGGTTTTTGTGGGAACTAACTAGTGCACTGCCACCAAAAGTTGCTGGTAATTGGCGAATATTAGCCCACGCAGCAATGTTTCCGTAAATGACGGGTGTAACACTCATCTTAGCGTTATGAGTAAAGCCAACAATAGTATATTTTTGTGGATCAGAGTTAAAGGTAAACTGGTCGCCAATTTTCAGACCTTTATCTGCCAGGCTATCATCGACCACTAGCTGGTATTTTCCACGCAGCTGGTGACCAGTAGTGATCTTTATCTGGGAGGCAAGAGCTTGATTAGGATTGATCCCGATAAAAGTTCCAGAGATATTGGCATGGTGCGGACGTTTAGCAACAATGGTTGCCTGACCGATAACAGATACCTGGTGATTTTGTGTTCCTTTAGCGACTTCTTGGTTAGTTAGAAGGGATTGACGTAGGTTGGTATCAGCATCTTTGTTGAGGACAATCTTTTTGATTTGCCATGAATCAATGGCAGCGGTATTTTGGTTGGCTAAACCAGAAGCCAGACCGGTTAAAATGAAAATCATATAAGAAATTAGGGCAATCATTGCAATAACGAGCCCATACCGGAGTTTTTCGTGGCGTAATTCTTTTAATGCTAAAAACATAGTCAATCCTCCTCTGAAAATAAGTGCTTTAAGGCTGTATTAAGTCGGGTCAAAATCAACGCTTGAGTGGCAGAATCCGATGTGGCAATAGCCTCGCGCAGGGCTGCATGGCTCAGGGTAGCAGCAGCCCATGTTTTTGCATCAGAATCTAGTGGTACTGATGTGGAGACATTTTGTTCATTAAATAAAAGATGGTTCTTGATAAATAAAAAGTATTCACTAGCTACCGCTTGTTCAAGGAAGGAGCGGGTAAAGTTAGTATAGGTGGCAGCCGAGTGTGCAACTGGCGGAGCAGGAATGGCGCGATGAATTGTTTGGATTGCTAGTTGGTAAACAAAGTGATAAGCATCATTTAAATCAGTGAAATATTTATAAAAAGCCCCGCGCGCGATCGCAGCCTCTTTAACGATGGGGGCTACTTGAGCATCGGCCAGGGGATGGTGCGAGAACTCTGTGACCAGAGCATGGATGATCCGGTCCTTTTTCGGTGTGGGTAGGTTTAAAAAAGTCGAACTAGGCATAATTCTCTCCTGTATTCTTTAGCATCTATGTGACACGATGTCACTTTTAAAATCAAGAATAACACAAAGTGACACGGTGTCAACTAAAATGTGGGAGGGTTGACAAAAAGTAAGTGTTCTTATGATATATGCATGTGCATACAAATTAATAATCAGGAGGAAACTATTATGAAGAAAATTCTAGTTTTAGGGGCCGCTGGACAAATTGCGCGTCAATTTAGTCAACGGCTATTGGCCGGAACGGACATGGAACTTGTCTTATATGGGCGGAATATCAGTACCCGTCTGGCTGCGTTAAAAGGAGACCAGGTTAGCCTGGTTGATGGGACTTTCCAAGACCAAAAGGCACTAATGCAGGCCTTGCAAGGCGTTGACTTAGTTTATCTAAATGCGATGTCTGATGCTTAGGCAACTCAAACAATCATTAGCGCGATGAAGCAGGTAGGAGTTACCCACCTGATCGGGGCTACAATTGCGGGGACAGAAGGAGAAGTACCTCAACCACTGGTAGGCTGGACCGAAGCTAATTTACCGGCTGCTTATATTGCTTCAATCTCAGGCACAGTGACCGGGCCAGGACAAGCTATCTATTCGGTAACTAAAGCGGCTGTCATCATGATGAGTGAGGCGTTGGCTGATGAGGTAGCACCGTTTGGGATCCAGGTAACTGCTGTTGGTCCTAGCGGAGTGCGCACTGACTTTTTGGATGACCGTTCGATGAAACGGCCCCAAAAGCAACTGCCAGAATACCAGGTGGTACGGCAAACAATGGCCGGCTTGGCCCAACTCAATCACAACCAAAGTGGGGACCCCGAATTGGTCGGCCAGGCAATCATTACCCTGGCTCAAATGGAAGAAATGCCGCGGCGACTGTATCTGGGCAACTGGTCTTTAGGCGCCCTCCAGCAAAAAATCGGAACGTTGGTAGAAGAAATTAACCGTAACGTTGCTTTGAGTCAAAGTATTGACTGGCCAGTAGAATAAAAAGTTTCCTCCTTGATTTGTGGTATAATCGAACAAAATTAGCGGAAGTGGTGAAAGAATGGAAAATGAATCAATGCCAGTGTCAGCTCAGATCACAGCTGCAGACCTAGCACGGTACGAACAGGAATTAGCCGCGTATCCGGGAGCAGAGCCGTTGGCCAGAGCAGTTCAAAACACTGGAGTGGTCGAAGCTAGCAAGAATTTTGCGGCTAAGCAACATCTGGACCATGTCTTTTCAGTTGAAGTTAAGACTGGCAAGGTTACCAACCAGAAGCAATCAGGACGTTGCTGGTTGTTTGCAACCCTGAATACGTTGCGTCATCAGTTAGTACAAGAGTTAAAATTGAAAGATTTCGAGTTTTCTCAAAACTACAATGCTTTCTATGATCGCCTTGAAAAGGCTAATGCATTTTATGAACGGATCATTGCTACAGCCGACCGTCCCCTTAACGATCGGTTAGTCCAGTGGAACCTGAGCTGGAATGACAGTGACGGCGGGCAGTGGTCCAATGCGGTAGCATTGATTGAAAAGTACGGACTGGTGCCCAAGAGTGCGATGGAAGAAACTTTTACCAGCTCTAACACTGCCGGGTTAAATACAACCCTGCAATGGAAGCTGCGGCGCGATGCCATGTTTTTACGGCGAATGATAGCTGCCGGTCAAACTCCGGCTGCAGTTGCTGAACAAAAACAGGCCTTTTTGAGTGAGGTTTACCGGATGTTAGTTTTTGCCTTTGGTAAACCAGTTGAAAAATTTGATTTCGAATACCGGGACAAGGATAACAACTACCACATTGTGCGGAACCTAACTCCACAGGAATTCTATGCCAAGTACATCAAAGTTGACTTTAATGATTATGTTTGTTTGACAGACGCACCGGACCACGAGTTAGGTAAGGTATATTCTCTTCCAAGCCAAGATTATATTGCTGGTGGTCGGACGAACCAATTCGTAATTGTGGATACAGCAGCGTTAAAGCAGGCGACAATTGTGCAGCTACAAGCGGGTGAGACAGCTTGGTTTGGATGTGATGTGGGCGCGGATTCTGACCGTAAGGCCGGGATTTTAGACCCAGATTTCTTCAAGCAAGATGAACTCTTTGGGGTGGATTTGAGTTTCTCCAAACAGGATCGGCTCGCCAGCGGGCAGGGGGAAGTTTCCCATGCAATGACGATGACAGGCGTTGATCTGGTTGAAGGTCAACCAACGAAATGGAAAGTTGAAAACTCGTGGGGTGACAAGCCTGGGCAAGCGGGATATTTCATTATGACTGATAAATGGTTTGATAATTATATGTATGAAGTGATCATCAACAAGAAGTACCTGACCCCGGCACAAAAGGAATTGTTGCACCAAGAACCTATTCCATTGGCACCTTGGGACTCATTGAAATAGGCTGTTGGGTTAAGCACTGACAGGAAAATATGATGGATCTTTGCAACTAATATTGGTAAAGATCGACGGGGCTGGGAGAAAACTTTATTTTCTCTCAGCCTCGTTCTTTTTATATCCAGATTTTGCCAAAAAGGAATTTTATTTACCAACAGTTGAAATGAAGATTTGCTCTGGTAGCAATTATGACACGGCATATAGTAAAATATGCGCGTTTCACAAGAGAAGAACCCTGGTTTGAAGCCTTTTTGAAAAGCACATATTTTTTAATATATCGTGTCAGCTAGAAAAAGTAGGCGGAGAAAAGATAATGACTGCTTAAATTATTTGGACATGAAACCTAGCTTGTTTGCGAAAGGAAACATATTCTGCTGCCAAGATCCAGCTATAGTTATTTTTTGCTTGTCAACTATCTCTTGTATGCTTTATATTAAAAATAATTTCAGGTATTTGCAGGCGAAACCGGATAAACTTTGCCGTCGTTGGAAAGGAAAACTTACATGAGAGTTAATATTTTGCAGCATACGCCGAATGAAGGACCCGGGACTATTCAAGATTGGGCCCATGCACATGGACACGCAGTGTACATTTATCATCCGGCGACCTTTGGCCGGTTGCCTCAAGCAGACGAAACAGATATGCTAGTGATTTTGGGTAGTCCCCAAAGTCCCAACGATGATTTACCTTGGGTCAAGGCGGAGCGAGATTTGATTCGGGAACTATTGGTCCAAAATAAACCGCTCTTTGGCGCTTGTTTTGGGGCCCAACAGATTGCTTATACTCAGGGAGCCCGGGTACATGCGGCTCCACATAAAGAAGTTGGGTGGGCATCGGTCTATTTGCAAACTGACGTGATTCCGGGCTTGCCAGCAACGGTGGAAGTATTGCATTGGCACCAAGAAATGTTTGAAATTCCTACGGGAGCAAAGTTGCTATTCAGTAGTGATCTGGTTGCCAACCAGGGTTTCTTGTTGAAAGATAATGTAATTGGTCTACAATTTCATTTTGAACCAGCGCTGGATAATGTGCGCGAAATTGCCATTAACGATGCTACTTATCCAGATGACAATAATGATCTGCACCAAACGGCAGCAGAAATTATTGCTCATGGCGTTCCAGCGCAAAATCGACAAGTGATGTTCCAGTTATTAGACTACTTAGTGTCACAAAAATAACCCTTTAGGGGCTGACGGAGTGATCTTTTAGTGATCGCGCCGCAGCTCCTTTTTGTTTTCTGCTAAAATGAGTCATGGACAATTATGATTTGGAGGCAATAATATGGGGCTTACTTTTATTCTTGGCAATGCGTCACAAGACCACCAGCAGGAGTTGCTGGAGCAAATGCTGGCGCTTAAAGAAGCGGACCCACAAGGGAAGTTTTATTTTATCGTCCCTGATCACGTTAAGTTTGGGACAGAGGTTAAAATACTGGATATGCTACGGCAACAAGCAGGCGTTGAGCGGCAGGCGACATTTGCAACAAACCAGGTGCAAGTTTACTCATTCACCCGTTTAGCTTGGTATTTTCTCAAGGACCAACCAGTTTATCAGGTGCCCCGCTTGAGCCAGGCTGGGACCAACATGCTGGTGACCAAAATTTTGCAAGATAAAGGGGATGACCTGCGCCTATTTCGGGGTGAAAAAAATCAACCGGGGTTTGTGGCTAAACTGGTAACACAGATGAACGATTTGCGGGCTGCTAACATCAGTAGTACAGATCTTCAAGAGCTGATCCCGCAAGTAGCCCCAGATGTGGGCCAGCAAGCCGACCTCCAAGCAAAACTAACCGATTTGGCATTAGTATATCGAGAATATGAACATTATTTGCAAGGTAAATATACTGATAATGCAGCCGTTTTAACAGCTTTGGCAGCATATTTTACTCAGGCAGACCTGAGTCATACTTATTTTTTCCTTGATAAAGCTTACCGTTACAATGCTTTAGAAGAACAAGTGCTTCAAGTGCTGTTTCAACGAGCAGCGCAAGTGTTTGTGGCGCTTGTGTTAGATCAACCGTCCTCAAAGCTACCTGACCCTAGTTCCTTCTATCTACGGACAGGGCGGACATACTTCCGGCTTAACCAGTTGGCACGGGCAAAAGGAGTAGCCGTACGGAATTTAGCAGTTCAACAGCCTCGAATCACCGCACCAGGCCTCCTCGGACTGGAGGATTATTGGATAAAGAGTAATACGGGCCAAACCAATAACGCAGTGCATGATATTGGGACAGCTGTGCATGTAGTTCAAGCGGCGACCAAGGACGCCGAGGTGAGATTTGTTGCTAACAAGATTCACCAGATGGTAGCGCGTGAAGGTTACCATTATAACGATTTTGTGCTTTTGACGCCGGACCTGACAGCCTACCAAGAAGTCATCCAGCCACTATTACAGCAGGCACAGATTCCGGCCTTTATTGATGGTCGCCAAACAATGAGTAATCACCCGCTAGTGGAGTTGTTGACAGCTTTGTTTCAAATTAAGGAACACAACTATCAATACCAGGATATGATGCGGCTATTGAAGACAGAGTTGCTACTCCCCCGCGACCCAGATGCCGAAAATGAATATATGAGTCGGCATAAATTTAGGGAGCTTCTGGATATTACGGAGAATGCCATCCTTAAATATAATTTCAATGGTGCTCGTGACTGGTTACAAAAAGAGGACTGGAAGTTCTTTTATCGCAAGACAACGGCGGGACGGGAACAGTTTGCTAGTGAAAAGAAAGTTGAACATCAGATCAACTTTATCAGACATTATATTCAGCAGACACTACCGCCTTTCTTTAAACAGTTAGACCACGCCCAAACGGGGACCCAAGCGGCTAAATTACTAATCACGTTCTTAGTGGAAAACGGAGTAGTGGTTCAGCTACAAAAACTCCAAGAACAAGCCCACCAAGCAGGGGATGTAGTGGGAAGTTCCCGTCCCAAAGAAGTATGGCAAATGTTGATTAGAATGGTCGAAGAATATAACGAAGTTTTAGGAAAGCAGCCCTTTGTTGCCAACAACTTTCTTGAAATCCTGCAAAGTGGGTTTGAAGGAGCTAGCTACGGGCAAATTCCAGCTACGTTAGACCAGGTACTTGTGTCAGACGCATTGTTAGCCCAACTAAATGAACAAAAAGTGACTTTCATACTTGGGCTGTGTGAAGGGGTCATGCCAGAAATTATCAAACAAGACGACTTACTAACTGACCAAGATCGTGCCCTCTTAACCCCATTGCTAGCAGATAACCAGGTACTTAAACCAAGCAGTGAGTATGCGATGCTTGATCAAGCGTTTATTGCTTATTTGGCCTTTATGTCGGGCAACCAGCAATTGTATCTATCTTACCCCGCCAATATTGATGGTGAAAAAACAGTTAACCCATCGCCATATTTACGGCAGATCGTCACACACTTTACTTTACCAGTCCGGCAAGTAGCAACGATCCCACCCGTAACTACGGGGGCAATTGCTGACTATGTTGGCGCCCCCCGCTTGACTTTGACCAATTTAGCTGGGGTGACTCGGCACGCCCTCCAAGAAAATCAGCCGTTACCTGACCGCTGGCAGGCTGTTTATAATGTTTTAACCAAAGATCCACATTGGGCCAAACTAGCCCACAAGCTCTTAGGTGGGTTGACATACCACAATTCACCAGAACATTTGCAGCCAATAGTAGCTCAAGAGCTCTATGCTAGCAAACAAGACAATAAGTTGGTACTGAACACTTCTATTTCACAGCTAGAAGAATTCTACTCCAATCCTTATTCATACTTCTTGAAATATGGACTGCAACTGCAACCACGGGAAGTATTGGAAATGTCAACTACGATTCGGGGGACGATTTTCCATTTGGCATTGCAAGAGCTTTTTGACCGCCTAGCGCAGGCCGGCCAGACTTTGGCTGAGCTGAGTGCAACCGAATTTGACCGGATGATGACTGCGATTATGGATGACATTCAACACCGGGATGAATTCCGCATTTTGCAGAGTTCACACCGGATGCGGTACTTAGGGGATAAAATCCACGGGACAATTGCACATATGGGGTGGACGGTGCGCCAGTCCCGAACTAAGTCGCCAGTCAAAACAATTGGAACCGAAGTCGTGTATGGTCAATTAGGAGATACCAATAGTCGGCCAGGGCTACAATATGATTTTGCTGTGGAAAACCAGGCTGATTACCGCGTCAACGTACGGGGAAAAGTTGACCGCATCGATGAATTGGTGGCTAATAATAAACGCTACCGGACAATTATTGATTATAAATCTAGCGATAAACGGTTTAGCTATGGTAAAGCATATGCTGGTATTATGTTGCAATTATTAACATACTTAGCCTTTTTAGAGCGCGAAGCCCAAGCATTACCAGCAACCCAACGGTTTGAACCAGCCGGTGCTTTGTATATGCGGATCTTTAGTCCTAATTTGAATCAAGCTCAAGTTCTCAAGAAGAATAGTAGTCAGGAAATCTTTAAGCAACACAAATTAAACGGCTTGTTGGTCAACGACCAAGATTTCTTGTTGACTTTGGATCAGGATCTAGCGGGGGATGCGACTAAAGCTGCCAATTCCAGCATTTATCCAGTTAAACGAAAAAAAGCACGACAGGAAGGCGATTATCAGTTTGCCTCTAGCAGTCCGACTACCAATACTTTGTTGACACTTGACCAACTCAATCAGTTGGTGGCCCACGATGAGCACCTGATTGTAGCGGCTGCCCAAAGAATTTTTGCCGGAGATGTTAGTTTGGCTCCGGCGCGCTTTACTGACAATACAAGTGTGCTTGCATACTCTGATTACAAGGCGATTATGCAATTTGACGAGATGTTACCTGAGAATAACTATCGCTCAATTCCAGAATTGCGACTCCAAGAAGTCTTAGAGCTATTAAATAATGCACAGCAAGAGGGGGACAACAATGGCAGAAATTAATTTTACACCGGGACAAAAACAGGCAATCTTTGACCAGGGGCAAAACATCCTGGTGGCTGCCTCAGCTGGGTCTGGGAAGACCCGGGTTTTAGTCCAACGGGTGATCGAAAAGATTAAGCAAGGAACTGATATCGACCAGCTCTTAATCGTAACTTTTACCGAAGCAGCGGCCGCTGAAATGCGCGACCGAATTAAAAAGGCGCTCGAAAAAGAACTGCAAACAGCTACGCCAGCCGAAGTGCGCCGTTACCGGCAACAATTAGTGAAGCTAAATGTTGCTAATATCAGCACCATCGATGCTTTCTGTTTGCAAATCATCCGTCGCTACTACTATGTTATCAACCTTGATCCGGGCTTCAGGATGTTGACGGACACGGCTGAACAGACCATGTTAATGGAAAATGTGTGGGAAGACGTGCGTGAGCAGTATTATCAAGCCTATTATCAAGGGCAGGACACACCTGAATCCGACTGTGCGTCCTTCAAAGAATTAGCCGATAATTTTACCAATGACCGTGATGACGAAGGTCTGACAACGATTGTATTGCGGGCTTATCGGCAATCGTTATCCTTACCACACCCCCAGGAATGGCTCCAAAAGTTGGGCCAGGCCTACCGGGTCCCTGAAGCAGGTTTAGGCCAGATGGAACTATTTCGGCAGGGGATCATTCCTTTGGTACAACAGGAATTAGAGCAACAAGCTAGCAATTTGACCTTGGCACAGACAATTGCTGAAAACAATGGTTTTGACAAAGCAGCTGCTAAGATTGCCGATGATCAAGCTCACTTACGCCAAGTTCTGGCTGCTTTGGCCGCTTCGGACCCAGAGTATGCCACCATTCAAGCACTCTTGGCCTTTACATTCACTAAGAAATATTATGGTCGGAACCTTGATCCTGTGGCAACCCAAGAGAAGGAACGGATCAAGGCACTGATTGACGATGTTAAAAAAACCCTCAAAAATCTCAGTACCCGGTGGTTTGGGGAAGACGAACAAGCCGTTCGGCAAACCTTACATGCTTGCTACCGCTTAGCTAATAAACTGGCAGAAGTGACCCTGCGATTTATGGATGCATATGCCCAAGAGAAAAGGCGGCGCCACCTGTTAGAGTTTAATGATTTGGAACATTTAAGCTTACAAATCTTACAGAATGAAGACGTGCAAACCAGTATGCGTAACCAGTTTGCGGAAATCATGATCGATGAGTATCAGGATACTAACCACCTCCAGGAAGCAATCCTGACGAGCTTTGCCCGAACTAAACCCGGCAACCTTTTCATGGTTGGGGATGTTAAGCAGTCAATTTATGGTTTTCGTTCTGCTGAACCCCAGCTCTTTTTGGATAAATACCACCGCTATGCCCAGACTGACAATGACGATGAACGGGTGATCCTAGCTGAGAACTTCCGGTCAGTACAAAATGTAGCAGACTTTACCAATTTGATTTTTAGTCAGCTGATGGACCAACAAGTGGGGGAAATGGACTATGACACTAATGCACAGTTAAAGTTTGGGGCGAAATATTATCCTCAAACCCAACCTGAGGCGCTCCCTGCCGATGTGGCGGACCTCCAAGCCGAAATCCTGCTCTATTGTGAACAGGATGGAGCGACAGAAGAACCTGTTCCGGATAAGGTGACGGGGCAAGTGCAATTATTGATTGCCAAGATTCAAGAATTGTGTGATGGTAGCCACCGGATTTTTGACCGAAAGACAGGTGAGATGCGACCGATTACTTATAGTGATATCGCTATTTTGACGCGGACGCGTAGCAACAACAATACACTCATGGATTACTTCAGTCGTGCTGGTATTCCTTTATATGTCAATGATGCGGCTAACTATTTCCAGACAACCGAGATCAGAATCATGGTTTCATTGCTAAAAATCATTGATAACCCCCGACAGGATATCCCATTAGTAGCAGTTTTACGTTCGCCAATTGTGGGCCTCAAGGAAAATGACTTAGCTCGGATCAGACTGACCCAAAGAGATAGTGATTATTACACGGCATTAACTAAGTATTGGCAAACTCACGATGAGCTACACCGCGAGTTGTGGGAGCGTGTCGACCAGTTTATGCGACAACTGATCGCCTGGCGTGATCTCGCCCGCCAGCAGGCGATTGCTGATCTAATCTGGGATATCTATGATCAGACAGGCTTTATTGATTATGTAGCCGGGATGCCTGGGGGACCCCAACGCCAAGCCAACCTGCATGCGCTGTATGACCGTGCGGCAGCTTATGAAAAGACATCATTTAAAGGACTTTTTCAATTTATTCGCTTTGTTGAACGGATGGAAGAAAATAATGATGATCTTAACGCGGCAACCACACAGAGCGTTGGCAATACGGTAACAGTGATGACTATTCACGGGAGTAAAGGGCTAGAGTTTCCGATTGTAGTCCTTTTCGATGCTACCCATCAATTTAACCTCACGGATGAGCGCCAAAGTGTGATCTTTACCCCAACCGAAGGTGCTGGTTTAACTTATGTACAACCATTAACTGATCCTGAGATTCCAGGCGTTGCCAACACGGCCACCATCAAGAGTGACTCCCTGGTTAAACTATTAGCGCAGAATAGGATTGCACGGAAAAACCGGGCTGAGGCGATGCGGCTCCTTTATGTAGCGTTGACGCGGGCTGAGCAGAAGTTGCTTATCATCGGAGCGTATGACAAACAAGATAAAGTGCTCACAAAATGGCAGGGGGCAGCGATGACCGACGCACTGGTCTTGCCAGCCGGCGCACGGGCAGCCCAAACATCTTTGATGGATTGGCTAGGAATGTGCCTAATTCGGAGCCATAAGTTTGGTTACCCACTTGATACGAACTTGCCTGAGCCGACATTTATTCAAGCTAGTGGGGCGGATTTCAGTGTTCGGTTTATTGGACCAGATCAGTTACCTCAGATTGAACATGAGCAGCCGACGGATGTTGATCAATGGTTGACAACTCAAACTGAGGCGGGGCAAGAGCATGTCAGCCCTGAGATGTTAAAAGAGATGGCGGCAGTCTTGAACCACCACTACGATCAACTTGATTTGACACGGACCACCGCCTTTCAGTCGGTATCAGATATTCGGCGCCTATTTGAAGATCCAGATACTGAGCGGATGGGACGACTGCAAAACCTTGATGGAGCTAAAAATGGGCAAGTTAATCGGTATTTGGACAATGAATTTTCATTGCCATCATTTATGCCAACAATGACCAAACCGGTATCGGCAGCCCAAATCGGGACTGCAACTCACTTGTTGTTCCAAAAAATGGATCTGCACCAGGAGGTAACCAAGGACCGGGTCCAAGCAATGTGTGAGCAGTTAGTCCAGGATAATCTGCTTAGTCAAGAAGTTGCTGCTCGGATTAACCTTGATGGGATCGTTAACTTCTATCAAACCCCGGTGGGCCAGTTGGTTCTAGCCCATCCAGACCAAGTTTTCCGTGAGGTTCCGTTCTCGCTAGTAATCCAACCCGAAAAACTCTTTGCCATCACGGCAACGGCTAGCAAGCCGATCCTGGTTCACGGGATCATTGACGGGTATGTCGACACTGGGGACGAAGTGGTGATTTTTGACTACAAGACGAACCATCCATTTGGACATATGGCAGCCACTAGCCACGCAGGAGCAGTTGCTGGCGAAGATGCCCAGGCCTTTAGCGAGCGAATGAAGCGGGAATACCAGGGGCAACTTAACCTTTATCAACTGGCTTTACAACAAATGGTAGCTGCACCGGTAACCCACAAGTACCTCTATTTGACGCAGACAGGCGAAACAGTAGAGGTGTAGCGAGGGGGCAAAACATGCTAGAATGAAATTAATATTTTTAAGGAGGTAGCGAAGTGGCAGCTAAGAAAAGTCACAAAAGTTGGCTCTATCGGGTTTTGGCGTTGCTTTTGGTGGTTATTGGGTTGGCCTTAGTTTTTAACGAACAGATCAAAACCATGGCGATTGGGCACATGGAAAAGTCTGCCTTAACAACCAAAATTTATAGTCCCAAGACACAAAAGGGAAATTTTGACTTTGCGACGGTTAAGGCCGTAGACAATCGCGAAGTGGTCAAAGCATCAATGGCTAAACAAAAAGCGATTGGGAAGGTGGCTATTCCTGCAGTCGGGCTGAAATTGCCGATCTTTTATGGTTTAGAAAATAGTAACTTAATTCGTGGAGCTGGGACAATGAAGGCTGACCAGCAGCTGGGGGCAGCTAATAACTAT
The DNA here is from genome assembly GCF_000423265.1 of Ligilactobacillus saerimneri DSM 16049. Lineage (GTDB taxonomy): Bacteria > Bacillota > Bacilli > Lactobacillales > Lactobacillaceae > Ligilactobacillus > Ligilactobacillus saerimneri. Next base: position 48,787 of record NZ_AUHQ01000012.1, read on the forward strand.
GCTTTGGCTGGACACCACATGAAGAACGATAAGATCTTGTTTGGACCCTTGGCCCGGGTACAAAAAGGAGATAAGATCTATCTGACTGATGGGCAAAAGGTCTACACTTATACGGTTACTGTGCGCCAAAAAATCAATGAAACAGAAGTCTACTGGGTGGATAATGTGGGGCAGCAAAAGTTAGTAACATTATTCACCTGTGCTTCAGGAGAACCTGGGGAGACTAACCGGATCGTTGTGCGGGGCGAACTAACACAAACTTCTCCAGCCACCAGCAATAATTTAAAGATATTTAACCGTTAAAAAAGTAAGACCACCATTGCAGGTAACAGCTCAGGTGGTCTCTTTTTTAGTCTAGACCTTGAAAAACTGCGGTTTTAAGTATAAAATGATAAAATGCATGAATAAATGAAGGGAGGTTTTCCTGTTATGCGTCATGATTCAACAAACGTCCATGTTGGCGTAGGTAACGACCGTCGTCCGGTTAACGCTAAAAACATCAAGAAGCGTCGTGCTCAACACCAAGCAGTTCTTGCTTTCTTAAAGGAACGCGAAGCACTTGACAAGGCTAGCAAGTAAGAAGTAGAGCAATCGTAATTACGATCGTTTGCAAATATTCGAATATTTAAAGGCTCCACATAAGACTGCTGTGTTTTGTGTGGATTTTTTATTATTTGGTAGATTGCAATAAATAACTTGAACAAATTTAATGACGCAGATTAAGCAAAAAGATCTCAATTGGAGTTCGCCAGTTCAAACATTTGAG
>NZ_AUHQ01000013.1 GCF_000423265.1 Ligilactobacillus saerimneri DSM 16049
AATGGAATGTTGTAACGACACCATTAAAGACCTTTATGGGTTTTTCTGTCCACTAAAATGTTCAACTTAAATTTTACAATCTGCCATATAAAAAACGAGGCTGGAAATTTTTCCAACCTCGTTTTGTTGCTCCTGGAATTAGCCTGACTCTACGTCAGCTTCCTCCGCGAAGTTCTCCAAATTTTAGCCTTTGGAGATATTTAATCTATTGATGGCACGCTTTAAAGCAATTTCGGCACGTTCCAAATCGTTTACACTCTTCTTATTGCTCTTAGCTTCTGCAATCCGCTTTTGGGCACGGTCCCGTGCACTCATTGCCCGTTCGACATCAATGTCTTCTGCCCGTTCAGCAGCTGGAGCAACGATTGAAAGCTCATTGTTGGAGAATTCTAAAAATCCCCCACTAATAGCAATATTTTCAAAACTACCATCAGGTTGTTGAATTTTAACTTCATCAATTACTAAGGTAGTCAATAATGGTAAACGGTTAGGCATAATACCGATCTTACCTTCTGGTGTTGAACAGATAGCAAGCGATGTTGTGCCTTCATAAACACTACCTGCGGGAGTAACGACGCTAACCGTCAGTTCGTCATTTTTACTCATGTGACGCTCCCTCCCTAATCAGTTAATGTCTTGGCCTTTTCAACTGCTTCTTCGATTGTACCAACACTCCGGAATGCTTCTTCCGGCATGTCATCATACTTACCTTCAAGAATAGCCTTGAAGCCCTTGACCGTTTCCTTAACTGGAACGTAAGAACCTGGTTGACCAGTAAATTGTTCCGCAACGTGTAAGTTTTGTGACAGGAAGAATTGTACCCGCCGTGCACGTGCAACAACTAATTTTTCTTCGTCAGATAATTCATCCATCCCTAAGATTGAGATGATATCTTGCAATTCACGATAACGTTGCAAGATGTGTTGGACTTCGGTTGCTACTTCGTAGTGTTCCTTACCAACAATTTCTGGTGTTAACGCACTGGAAGTTGATTCCAATGGGTCCACGGCAGGATAAATCCCAATCTGTGTCAAGGCACGTTCCAAGTTTGTACTTGCGTCCAAGTGGGCGAAAGTAGTAGCTGGAGCAGGGTCGGTATAGTCATCGGCAGGCACATAAACGGCCTGAATTGATGTAACTGAACCCTTCTTAGTTGAAGTGATCCGTTCTTGTAACTGACCCATTTCTGTAGCTAACGTTGGTTGGTAACCTACGGCAGAAGGAATCCGTCCTAACAGGGCAGAAACTTCTGAACCAGCTTGAGTAAACCGGAAGATGTTATCGATGAAAAGAAGCACATCTTGGCCTTCAACATCACGGAAGTGTTCCGCAATTGTCAAACCAGTCAAAGCAACCCGCATCCGGGCTCCAGGTGGTTCGTTCATCTGACCATATACCATGGCAGTCTTGGATAAAACACCTGATTCTTTCATTTCAGAATAAAGGTCGTTCCCTTCACGAGTCCGTTCACCTACACCAGTGAACACAGAAATCCCGTTATGTTCTTCGGCGATGTTATGAATCAATTCCTGAATCAAAACAGTCTTACCAACTCCGGCACCACCGAAAAGCCCGACCTTACCACCTTTAACGTAAGGTTCCAACAAGTCGATAACCTTAATCCCTGTTTCAAGGATTTCAGTACCATTACTTAATTCATCATAGGCAGGAGCTGCACGGTGAATTGGATCACGGCGTGCGTCTTCGCCAAATTCAGGACCATTGTCGATTGGATCACCTAAGACATTGAACACCCGTCCTAGAGTTTCCTTACCAACAGGAACACTGATTGATGCACCAGTATCTTCTACAACTGCACCACGTTGTAAGCCATCAGTTGAGTCCATGGCGATAGTCCGCATAACACCATCACCAAGTTCAACAGTAACTTCAACAACAAGTTCACTGCCGTCAGAACGCTTTACTTTCAAAGCGTTGTTAATCTTTGGAAGAGGTTGATCCAGAGGAAATTCTACGTCGACAACAGGTCCGATAATTTGTACAACTTTACCAGAACTCATGTAATTAATTCCTCCTAAGTTTATTTCTATTCAATAGCTGCTTGGGCACCAGTAATTTCAGTAATTTCTGTTGTGATAGCAGCTTGCCGAGCACGGTTATACTGCAACTGCAAAGTTGAGATAATATCTTGAGCGTTATCCGTAGCAGATTTCATAGCAGTGGCACTCGAAGCATGTTCGGCTGTCTTGGCATCTAAAATCGCACCATAGACCAAACCTTCAGCATACTGAGGAAGAACAACATTTAAAATTTCTGTTTCAGAAGGTTCAATATCGTATTCCATTTCGACTTGAACTTCATTATCTTCAAATTCATTTGGTTGCTTAACACCCAAACTCTCTTCCGTTACCGGTAAGAGTAATTCGGAGCGGTATTCAGACGTTAACATGTTAACGAAGTGGTTATAGCAAACATATAAATGATCAAATTCTTGATTTTCATACATTACCATGACCTTACGTGTCAAGGACTTAGTTTCCTTATAATCAGGAATATCCTTAACCCCAGTATATTCATGAATAACGTTGTAGCCCTGTTTCTTGAAGAATTTCAAACCTGTTCGCCCAACCGCGATGATCTTAATGTTTTCCTTGGAAAAATCAAGCTGGTTAATCAGCTCCATTGTTTGCTTAAGAACGTTACTGTTGTAACCGCCAACTAAACCACGGTCTGATGTAACCACGATAATACCGACATTTTCAACAGGTCTTTGTTCTAATAAACCAAAATAATTGCGTTTTCCCTGAGGATCGATGAATGGTTGCTCTTCAGTCTCTTCTGCCACTACATTCTTTTGAGCTACTGCAGAAAGAAAATGTGCTTGTGCAAGGTGGGTGATAACACTTTTAATTTTAGTGGAATACTTTTGATAGCTAACCGTATGGCTCTGAATTTGCCCTAACTTTGCGGTGGAAATCATCTGCATTGCACCGGTGATTTGGCCTGTCTTTTTAGTAGAATTGATTTTTTCTTTAACTTCTTTCAAAGAAGTAGCCATCTGTATTCACCCCCCTTTCTATTTATCTGCAGGTTGGAATGTTTCAGCAAATTCCTTAATTGCTGCAATAAACTTATCCTTATCTGGTAACTGTCCTGTTTCTGCAATTCCATCAAGAATATCCTTGTGGTTTGCATCGAAGTAATCAAACAGTTCATGTTCCCAGCGACCGATTTCTTCAACTGCAACAGAATCTAAGAACTTTTGTTGCAAAGCAAAGAGAATCAATACTTGCTTTGGAACAGACAATGTTTCGTGTAAGCCTTGCTTCAAGACTTCAACTGTCCGTTCACCACGGTCTAACTTAGCCTTAGTGGCCTTATCCAGGTCAGAACCGAATTGGGCAAACGCTGCCAATTCTGCATAAGAAGCTAAGTCAGTACGTAAGGAACCAGAAACTTTCTTCATCGCTTTAACTTGGGCAGCCCCACCAACACGGGAAACAGATGTCCCGGCGTCGATCGCTGGGCGGACACCAGAGTAGAAACGATTACTATCCAAGAAGATCTGGCCGTCAGTGATTGAAATTACGTTAGTTGGGATGTATGCTGAAACGTCCCCGGCCTTAGTTTCAATAACTGGCATGGCAGTCATTGAACCGCCACCTAATTCTTCGTTTAACCGTGCAGCCCGTTCCAATAAACGAGAGTGCAGGTAGAAGACGTCACCAGGATAAGCTTCACGTCCTGGAGGCCGTCTCAAAATCAATGAAAGTTCACGGTAAGCGTCAGCTTGCTTGGAAAGATCATCATAAATGATCAAGACGTCTTTACCATTGAACATAAATTCTTCACCCATTGCTGCCCCGGCATATGGTGCAATCCACAATAATGGTGCTGGTGAAGATGGTCCAGCAGAAACAACAATTGTGTAGTCCATTGCGCCAAACTTACGCAAAGTTTCTACCTGAGATCTCACAGTTGAGTCTTTCTGCCCGATCGCAACGTAGATACAAATCATGTTTTGATCTTTTTGGTTGATGATCGTGTCAATCGCCAAGGATGACTTACCAGTCTTACGGTCCCCAATGATCAACTCACGCTGACCCCGTCCGATTGGAACAAGGGCATCGATCGCCTTGATCCCTGTTTGTAATGGTTGGGAAACTGATTGCCGTGCCATAACCCCAGGAGCCTTCCGTTCGATTGGCCGAGTAGAAGTAGTCTTAACTTCGCCCATGCCATCGATTGGTTGACCTAATGGGTTAACAACCCGTCCAATGAGTCCTTCACCAACAGGGACTTCCATGATCCGTCCTGTACGCTTAACTTTGTCACCTTCACGAATGCCTTTGTAGTCACCAAGAATAACAATACCAACGTCATCGGTTTCCAAGTTTTGTGCAAGACCAAAGGTACCATTTTCGAATTCTAGTAATTCGCCTGCAACAGCATTATCTAACCCGTTTGCACGAGCAACACCGTCACCAACGTAGGTGATAGTACCAACTTCATCAACTGAGAGCTCATCTTTATAATTTGCTAATTGTTGTTTAATCAGAGCACTGATTTCCTCAGCTTTAATGCTCATAAAAGTCTCACCTCTTTAAATTTATTTAAGTAACAGACGTTTGATGCTGTTTAGCTTTGTTCTCAGTGAGCCGTCATAGACAGTGTTGTTGGCTGTAATAACAACACCACCGATAATTTCGGGATCAACAGCTGTTTCAAAAACAACCCTTTCAGCACCAACAACATTAGCAAATGAAGATGCGAGCTTTTGCTTCTGATCTTCATCTAATTCGACAGCTGTCCGAACTTCAGCCCGAACAGTCTTGTTGAACTCATCTATTAATCTGTTAAATTCATCAACAACACCAACTAAGTTAGTAATTCGTCCATAGTCAAATAACATTGTTACCAGATTATGGGTTAATTCAGTTGTGTTATTGGTTAAAGTTGCAAGTGCATCTCTCTTAGCCTGTCTACTAATCTGTGCACTCTTCAGGAAAACCATCAATTCTGGTTCTTCCAAGACTACCTTTTTGATCTCACTCAGTTCTGCTTGAACTGTTGGGGTTTCGTTACGTTCCTGAGCAACTTCAAATAAGGCTTTTCCGTAGCGATGTGCTACCATTTTGTTATCTAGTTTCATTTTGCTTCCCCAACCCTTCGATATAAGAATCTACCAAAGCTTTGTGTCCGCTTGGATCAAGTTCTTTTTGAATGACCTTTGAAGCAATTTCAACAGATAACTCGGCTACCTGAGCTTTAACGCCTTTAAGTGCATCCTCTTTTTGTTGAGCGATGTCTTTTTCAGCGCGTTCACGCATTGCTGTTGCTTCTTCATTAGCACCATTAATAATGTTAGATTTCTGCTCTTCCCCAGATTTCTTAGCATTATTGATGATTTCGGAAGCTTCAGCACGGGAATCCTTAAGCGCAGCTTCGCGTTTTTTAGCTAACTCAGCAGCTTTTTTCCTGTCCTTAGCCGCAGAATCAATGTCATCAGCGATCTTTTCGGCACGTTTGTCCATCATACCAGCAATGGAGTCCCACGCAAAGTGCTTAACCAGTGCTACCAGGATAACGAATGTTAATAGGTAGAACAGAAAGTCCCCCCATTCAACTTGACCGCCAGCTACACTTAATAAAAATGTTGAATTCACCAATTGACACCTCCTCTAATTTTCAATATTGATATGCATATTGACCGTTAAAGGAATTATTTGTTCAAAAGCATGAATGCAATAACGATAGCAATGATAGGAACAGCTTCGATAAGACCAACACCGATGAACATTGTAGTCCGTAAACTGTTTTGGATTTCTGGTTGACGAGCCATACTTTCCATAGTCTTTGAAATAACACGGGAGTTACCCATAGCAGTTGCGATGGCAGCAACGGCTGCGATAATTGCTGCACCTAATAAAGCGACGACACTTGTAGTCATAATATAATTCCTCCTTAGAATTATCCTAAATGTAATAAATTATTCTTTTTCGACCTTTTGAGAAACATAAACCATAATTAATGTAACGAACACGTAGGCTTGGATTGCCCCAATAAAGACAGAGAACCCTTGCCAGATCATTTCTAATGGTATGGCTGGAATAACGGTCATTATTCCTTTTGATTTGGCGAATGCTCCAATTGTTGTCAATAGAACTTCCCCAGAGAAAATGTTACCGTACAAACGAAGAGCTACTGTTAAGAAGTTAGTAAACTGTTCAAGAATATTGATTGGTAACATGATTGGGTTAGGATTTATGTATGAATTCTTCAGATAACCGAAGAAACCAAATCTTTTAACCCCCATTGCGTGTGATAGTACCAGCACCATAAATGCTAATGACAAAGTTGTCACAACAGATGAAGTTGGACTCTTAATGTAAGTTATGTCACCAACGATAAATTCGATCATCAACCCTAATTGGTTGGACACGAAAATGAACACAAACAGCGTAAAGGCTAACAGCCGAAACTGCCGCCCTTCGCTGTCAGGAAGAGCGTTCTTAACAATGCCATTCGTAAAGTCGATCAGGTACTCTAGAGCATTCTGTTTGCCCGTTGGTTTCAGTTGCACATCACGCGAGAACCAGTAAACCACTGCAAAAACAATAATAGCTGCAATTAATCCGGAAAGAACATTTCCAACGTTAAAAGGAATGCCAAAAAGCTTCACAACTAGAGCTTCTTCATTCACCAAGTCTCACCTCTTTTCAAAATTTGTCGATACGGTCTAACAAACATGGTTGAACCATAAGCTGCGACCCAAGGGCCAGGATTCCTTGGATACAAATTAAATGATACCACCAAACCAAAAGAAAGATAAAGCCATATTATTAAATTCACATAAATAAAAAAGCGTTTCTCACACTATACAATTGACAGTATGGAAAACGCTTAACATTGTGATCTATTGCGCTAGTCAATATGAGAACATTATGAATTATTCCTCATCGATCACTCTTTGTTTTTTTAATTGTTACTTTGTCCCGAATAAACGGTCACCAGCATCCCCGAGACCTGGCACAATGTAACCATTTTCGTTCAAATGATCATCTAAAGCAGCCGTGAAGATGTCGACATCTGGGTGTGCTTCTTGTAATGCTTTAACCCCTTCTGGAGCAGCTACCAAGCATGCAAACTTGATGTTTTCACCACTGCAACCGCGCTTCTTCAAAGCATCAATTGCCATGATTGCAGAACCACCAGTGGCTAACATTGGGTCAACAACGAATAATTGCCGTTCAGCAATATCACCAGGTAACTTAACAAAGTATTCATGTGGCTTCAAAGTTTCTTCATCACGGTACATCCCAATGAAACCAACTTTAGCAGCTGGAATTAAACTAGTCATCCCATCAACCATGCCCAGGCCAGCCCGTAAAATTGGCACAATTGCAACTTTCTTACCACTCAACTGCTTTTGGGTGGTTGTTGTGATTGGTGTTTCTACTTCAACATCTTCCAAAGGCATATCGCGTGAAACTTCATATGCCATCAAAGCAGAGATTTCGTTAACGGTTTCTCTAAAAGCCTTGGTACCAACCTTTTTATCCCGAATAAGTGTTAATTTATGTTGGATCAGTGGATGATCTAAAACTGCAAATTTTCCCATTGTGAAATGCGCTCCTTCTTTATAAAAATGAATTTTTCTCAATTCTTCTCATAATACTCTAGCAGACTTAATATTTTTTTTCTAGTCCTCTAAATCAGAAAAGAAAACGTTTCCTGCTGACTTGCGTAAGCGGTTCATATAAGCTGCACCAAGGCCTTCCTCAGGATAGCCTGCAACTAAGATCCAGTTAACTTTTTTTGCTTGTCCATCAAAATACCGCAACCCTGCAAATAATTTGTGCGTAGCGTTGGTTATCCCTGAACCGTAGTCAAAGACTTCCACGTTAGCTGGAATAGTCTGCTGGTCGAGCAGGCTCTGGTCAACCATCACCCCAACCTTTTCAGCCTTAGCTTGGGCCCACTTTAGGGCTGCCTCCCATTGGTCAGGAGCCACGATCACTACTTGACCTGCTGGAGCGTAATGCTTATATTTCATCCCCGGTGCCTTGGGAACTTCTTTTTGTCCGACGTGGTGGCGGTCTGCTACCACTTCCATTCCCAATGCTGCTTCAATTTCTTCGACAGTCACTACCCCCGGCCGCAAAATAGTTGGCACGGGAACGCTCATGTCCAAAATCGTTGATTCAACCCCAACTTTAGTTGGACCATCATCAACGATCCCTGCGATCCGCCCTTCTAAGTCGTTGAATACGTGTTGGGCAGTTGTTGGACTAGGCTTGCCCGATGTATTAGCAGAAGGACCTACTAATGGTACACCAGCTGCTTCAATCAAGCGCAACGTTGTCGGCTCTTGGGGCATTCTGAAGGCAGCTGTCTTCAAACCTCCCGTCACAGTCTTGGACAGTGATCCTGGTTTGATCTTAAAGACCATTGTCAATGAACCCGGCCAAAACTTGGCCATTAACTTACGGGCAGCAGGTGGTATTTCTGCTATATACTGTTCAGCCATGGCCACAGAACTGATAGTCACAATCAGCGGATTATCCGATGGCCGTCCCTTAGCCAAATATACCCGCTTAACTGCTTGCTCATTAGTGGCATCTGCCCCTAACCCATAAACTGTTTCCGTGGGAAAGGCGATCAACTCTCCCAGCCGGAGTTCCTGAGCAGCCTGGTCTACTTCATCAGGCTGATAAATTTTTGTCATCAACATTCTCTCACCTCATTTTTACTCGGACCATCCGGTCATTTTGACTGATATCTTGTCGCACAACTACTTGACTAGTGGGGATTTCTTGCTCAAACAGTGCTTTCACTGCTGGGCCTTGTTTAAACCCAATCTCCAAATAGAGCATACCCGCAGGCTGCAGATGGGCCTGAACTTGGTGCGCAATCTTTTTGTAGACTGCCAAACCATCATCGGCTGCAAATAAAGCCAATGCCGGTTCGTATTGCAATACACTCTGGTCCATCAACGGCCGTTCAGCGGGACTTATATAGGGCGGGTTAGAAACGATGATGTCATAGTCATCATCTCTAATATCAGCAAACAAGTCACTGTTGATCAAAGTGACTGGTAATGCTAATGCCGCAGCATTTTTTCGGGCCACCGTCAAAGCTGCAGATGAAATATCTGCCAGGGTGACCTCCCATTGGGGGCGATTCTGCTTCAGGGCTAAACCAATCGCCCCGGTTCCCGTCCCCAAGTCGAGCACTTTATGGGGTTTATTAGAATGCTCGGCTAAAATCCACTCTACCAATTCCTCTGTCTCCAGACGGGGAATTAAAGTGGCTGGGCTCACCGCCAACTTCAAACCAAAGAAATCAGCTTTCCCTAACAAATATTGTGGCGGATAGTCCTCCAAACAATACCGTTGGACGTTGGTTTGAAAGGTTTGCCACTCCTGGTCGGGCATTACATCATGGAAATGAACTAATAGTTGCGTAGCAGACCAGTGCATCTGCCCCAATAACAGGAGCTCTACCCCACTAGTTTCCTTATTATGCGTGTTTGCAAAAGAAAAAGCCCATTGTCGGGCTTTAAAGAACGTCATTTTATCCATTATTCTTTAATTTCTCCATTGCCTTAGTTTGTTCGTAGAGAACTAAAGCATCAATGACATCTTCGAGCTCACCATTCATAATGCGATCTAATTTGTTTAAACTCAACCCAATGCGGTGGTCAGTCACGCGGTTTTGTGGATAATTGTATGTCCGAATTCGTTCCGAACGATCCCCGGTTCCGACAGCTGACTTACGATTGGCAGCGTACTCTTTTTGTTCCTTGGATGCGTAGTAATCATATACCCGCGCCTTTAAGATTTGCATCGCCTTGGCCCGGTTTTGTTGTTGCGAACGCTCATCTTGCATTGCTACGACAATCCCGGTTGGCAAGTGCGTCATCCGAACCGCTGAAGAAGTTTTGTTAATGTGCTGTCCGCCGGCCCCAGAAGAACGATAGACATCAACCCGGATGTCCTTAGGGTCAATTTCGATTTCAACGTCTTCTTCTTCCGGCATCACAACAACGGTCGCGGTTGAAGTATGGATTCGGCCAGCAGATTCAGTAACTGGGACCCGTTGTACCCGGTGAGCTCCACTCTCGTACTTCAGTTTGGACCATACTTTGTCACCGTTGATCAATAGTGCAATTTCTTTAAAGCCCCCAACTTCAGTCAGGTTCTTGTCCAGCACTTCGACCTTCCAACCTTGACGTTCAGCATACTTGCTGTACATCCCGAAAAGATCAGCAGCAAACAAGCTAGCTTCATCCCCACCAGCTGCACCCCGGATTTCCATAATGATGTTTTTGTCATCGTTAGGGTCCTTAGGTAGCAAGAGGATTTCGATTTCTTTTTCGAGTTCGGCTTTTCTTTCCTTGCTCTCAGCCAGTTCTTCTTTGACCATCTCGTACATATCATCGTCAAGGCCCGAATCTAACATCTCTAAATCTTCATCTACTAATGAAGTAACCTTTTTATATTCATTGTATTTTTCTACTGTCTCCCGCAAGTCAGCCATTTCCTTCGAGAGTTTAGTAAAACGCTTGGTATCAGAGATCACATCCGGATCAGAAAGCAATCCGCCTAGTTCTTCATACCGATCTTCAAGCGCTTGTAGTCTATCGAACAACTCGTCCATCTTATTCTTCCTTTCTCAGGTTAATTTTTCCATCTGTCATTGGTGGTGTGAAGTAATGCCGCCGACAAACTGGGTAGTATGACTCATTTCCCCCGATCAGTATCTGCTCGCCCGCATATACCGGCTGATCGTTATGCACCCGCAAGTTCATGATGGCCTTTTTGGCACAGAACCAGCAAATCGTTTTCATTTCTTCAATTTTGTCAGCATACAGCAAGAGGTATTTGGACCCTTCAAATAAGTTATTTTGAAAATCATTCTTCAGTCCAAAAGCCATCACCGGGATGTTCATATCATCGACAATCTGGGCTAATTCCAAGACATGGTGCTTTAATAAGAACTGGGCTTCGTCAATCAGCACACATGCCGCTTGGGGGTTGATTTGCGCCACCAAATCGGCAATATTGGTTTCCGCAAAAATCGGGTGGGCTGTCCGCTTCATCCCGATCCGGCTAGCAACCATCCCTACTTGTTCCCGATTATCCAGACCACTCGTCATAATGATAACATGCTTATTCTGTTCTTCGTAATTATGGGCAACCTTGAGAATCTCGATTGTTTTCCCACTATTCATTGCACCATATCGAAAAAAGAGCTGTGCCACTCTTCACCACTCCACTCTTCAAATTACACTCGGTTTTTAGTATAGCTGATTTCTAAATAAATTGCATTATTCTCTGATAAATTCCCGCGCATACTTCTAGATAGTAGGTAATCACATTTTGTGATATGATACATGATGATCTTATTTAGCAGCTGAAAAGCAGAGGAGAATAAGTTTTATGTCATTAAGAAGTTCAATTGCAATCACAGCAGGAAAATCATCTTATTGGTTCCTGCACAAATTTCGTCATGGTGGGACGTCCTTTCCAGGCAAGCTTGCTTTAGCGCTTGATCCTAAAGTTTTACGGACCCTGGCCAAGGATTACGACATTGTCGTTATCACGGGGACTAACGGTAAAACATTGACCACCGCCCTGACGGTTAAGGCACTTAAAGCCAAGTACACCCAGATTTTGACTAATCCTAGTGGTTCCAACATGATCCAAGGGATTACTGGGGCTTTCCTAACGGCCCAAAAGGGAGCTAACGGCAAGAAATTAGCTGTTTTGGAAACTGATGAAGCCAACGTGCCGATCATTTGCCAGTATGTCACCCCTAAAGCATTTGTTTTAACCAATATTTTCCGGGACCAAATGGATCGTTACGGAGAGATTTATACGACGTACGATAAAATCATTGCCGGGATCAAGATGGCACCTGAAGCGACTATTATTGCTAACGGGGATGCCCCGATCTTTAATAGTAAGAAACTACCTAATCCCACTATTTATTATGGGTTTAATAATCAACCTGACCAGGAACAAATGGCACCGGCCAATACCGACGGACTACTGTGTCCTAAGTGCCAACACATCTTGCATTACAAACAGCGGAGTTACAGCAACTTAGGGAAATATTACTGCCCAAACTGCTCTTTTGCCCGGCCAGAATTGACTTATCAGATGACCCAGATCGTGGATCAAACACCAGCTTCATCAACATTTGTGATCAACGGCCAAGAAGTTACCTTGCATATTGGCGGAACCTATAACATCTACAATGCTTTAGCCGCGTTCTCTGTTGCTTCCTTCTTCGGGGTTGAACCACAAGCTAGTGCCCAGATGCTCAGCGATAAGGATGAAAAAGTCTTTGGACGCCAAGAAGTCATTCGCCTCGGTGAAAAAGAAGTAACCTTAATCCTAGTTAAGAATCCTGTCGGCCTCGACCAAGTCTTGCAGATGATTAAAACCGATCAGGAGCCGTTCTCATTGGCCGTTTTACTGAATGCTAACTATGCCGATGGGATTGATACTAGCTGGATCTGGGACGGCCGGTTCGAAGACCTCCCCTTTGCCCGGATCCCAGCGGTCTTAGCTGGTGGTGAACGTTACAAGGACATCGCCTTCCGCCTCCGGGTAGCAGGAGTCAGTGAAGACCGCTTTGCCGAACGGCCTGACCTCGATGATGTCTTAGAATATATCAAGCACATGCCAACAGACCACGTGTATGTCCTGGCTACGTATACTGCGGTCTTACAATTGCGGGAAAAACTAGCCAATGAAGGTTATATAAAAGGAGGCATGGACTAACAATGCAATACCAATTACATTTGGCCCACCTGTATGGTGATTTATTGAACACCTATGGCGATATCGGGAATATCCTCGTTTTGAAGTACTATGCCCAGCAAATGGGGGTTAAACTAACTGACGAAGTGGTCAGCCTTGATCAACCCTTTGACCCTAAAAAATATGACATCGCCTTTTTTGGCGGGGGGCAAGATTTTGAACAAGTGATTGTTTCAAAAGATATTCAAAGTAAAAAGGATGACCTGATTACTTATATTGAAGACGGTGGCCCGATGTTGGCGATCTGTGGCGGATACCAGTTGTTAGGTTCCTATTATATTGGGGCCCACGGTGAAAAGATCAAGGGGATCCATGCCCTTGACCACCGGACAGAATCCCAAGACAACCACCGTTTTATCGGCGATATTGTCATTAAAAATGAAGAAACTGGGCAAGAATACCACGGTTTTGAAAACCACAACGGGATAACTTACCTCGGTCATGGCGAACGGCCTTTGGGTAAGGTTATCTCTGGAAATGGGAACAATGGGAGCGATCGGACTGAAGGAGCGATCTACAAGAACGTTTACTGCTCGTACTTCCATGGTCCGATCTTGGCCCGGAATGGTGAGTTAGCTAAACGGATCTTGCTGACTGCGTTAAAACGTAAGTATCTGCAGGCAGACCTCAGTGCTCAGGAAGCATTGGTGATCAAACCTACCTATTAATATATAAATGAAAGGCAGTTGCCTAACACGTAGTTGGTGAAGCTACATTGTTGGGCAACTGCCTTTTTAGTTGCTGGTTTCTTCTTTTAAATACTTACCGACAAGGATCTCACGCCGCCGGATAAATTCATAATTATCTGCCGTCGGGTGGACCCGGTTGGTAAGCACGATTAGGGCTGAGCGGTTAGGTTTGTCCACCAGTAACACGGTGCCCGTATACCCGGTGTGGTAGAGAACGGGCCGCCCCGTTGGGGTATAGCGCAAATCCCAGCCCAACGATCGGTGCAGCCGGTGGTTGGGGGTCCAGTCCTGGTACAGGCTGTCGATTAAAGCCGGGGCTAAGACAGGATGCGGGACCCTATCGTCCATTACCCATTGGGCAAAGGTAATCATGTCGTCCAGGTTAGCAAACAACCCCGCTGACCCACAATGTTCCTTGAGAGTGTAAGCCTTGGGATCATGCACTTCTCCCCAGAGCAGGCGGCCCCGCTTCTTGCTCAGTTCGGTCGGGACACATTGGTCAGGGTTGGGAGTGAACGTACTATGCGTCATCTGCAAAGGGGTTAGTACCCGTTGGGTGATCACTTCCTGGACTGGCATGTGGTATATCCGCTCGATCACCTGGCCAGCCAGAATCAAGCCCACATCAGCATAGACCATCCGGTGACCAAACCCATCCCCAACTTTTAGTTCATCATACAAAGCGGTAATTAGTTGGTCGGCTGTCAGTTCGTCGCGGTGGGGAATATAGCCCTGTAAGTTGGACGTGTGGGTTAATAGGTGGCGGAGGGTAACCCGGCGGTCACGGAACCGGGGTAAATACTTTTGCACTGGTACATCAATGTCGACCTGGCCGGCAACCATCAGCTCTAAAATGACCGTAGTCGTGCCAATCACTTTAGTTAATGAGGCAACATCATACAGCATGCCCGGCCGTAATGGTTCCGTGTGCGGTACGAGCTGGGCCTGCCCCCAGACTGCTGTTTGAATTTTTCCATCCTGAATCATCGCATATGACATCCCGGGCACTACTCCGGCTGTGACAAAATCATGTAGGTATTGCGTTGTTTGTGGATTGAACAAACCCATCACCCCTTGGTAAGTAAAAAGCGGGCTCATCTCTCCCCTATGAAGGACCCGTTGTCACGTCCTTCCCTTTTTAAGAAGTTGAGTTGTTACCCGCTCTTGTTAATTTATTTTTTCGTATCTAATAGGTCATCTTCACTGAGGCCGTAGATCCCACTAGCAGGATCATCTTGACTAAGTGGATGAACAATAATGATCGCTACTGCGCCATTGTGGGCTTCGTATCCCGCAAAAGAGACGATTTGCTCCACTTCATAAGTTTTACCGTCAGAATTATATATGTATTGCCCTTTTTGTGGCATAACAGCAAATTCTGCTTTGTTAATCCGGTAATAATCTTCATGTTGGCGGTCGTGCATTACTAAGACCACTTTTATCATACTAAAGCCCCCTTGTGAGTCAACATACTTTTATGATAACAGAGTGACTAGAAAATGGGTAGTTTCTCATAAATAAAAAAACACTGGCGCCTCATCAGCACCAGTGTCTAATAACTATTGGGTGTACTGGATTCGAACCAGTACATTATGGATTCAGAGTCCACTGCCTTACCAGTTTGGCTAACACCCAAAAATTCAACTATTTCATGATAGTCTTTTTGTATTTTATTGTCAACCAATTTTTATAGAATTTTTGTGGTGACCTTTGGCAGTAATGGCACACCCAAAATAAAAAAATTTTTCAAAAGCAAAATTTTGCCACCATGCCTTTTTTTAACCTCACACGATATATAAAAATATATGTGCTAGTAAGAAAGCTTGTCCAATCAAGCTTTTTAAAAAATTGGCTGCACATATTTTACTATTTATCGTGTCCCCTAGAAAAAAATACCCAAATTCTTTGCGATTGCTTTTAAAATAAAATCTCTGAACGGATGAGTTTGAAAGCTGTAAAAAAATCCCCATCCGGATGGGATGAGGAATTGAGTGGTTGAGGGAATTATTTATTTACTGATTTGCTGCCATAATTTCCGCTTGCTCCACCACTTTGCTTACAGCTTGTTTTTGAATATCTGGTGGGTATCCATATTTTCTTAATAATTTCTTTACAGCAACTCTCATCTTAGCTTGAATATTGCTTCTTTTCTCCCAGTCTACACCTGCTTCTTTTTTCACTAATTTTACTAATTCTTTTGCAATAAGCTGCAGTTTTTTCTCGCCTAGGATTTCAACAGCTTTTTTATGATCGGCTAAAGTGTCATAAAAGGCAATTTCATCTTGATTCAACCCTAATTTCTTACCTTTTTTCTTTTCAGCATTAATTTTTTTAGCCATCTCAATTAGTTTACGAATAATCAACTCACTAGTGATTCCCCGCTTATTATACTCATCGATTGACTGTTTAAGCATTTCTTCGAATTTTTGTGATGTTACTTTATTAGTTTTAGTCATCGCCTTTATTTTTCCTTTTAATAACTTTTCTAATAAAGCAATAGCCACATCTTTTTCTGGCATATCACTAACTTGTTGCAAAAATTCATCGGAAATTAAATCGATACTTTGACGCTCAAGCCCCAACTCATTATATATATCAACATTCGGCTCAGAGATAATTGATTGATCTAACAGCTGTTGCATTCGATACTTAACATCAGCATTATCAGCTGGCATGGAAGAACTATCTGGATTCTTCAATTTTTGGATAAATACTTTAACAGTTTTAAAGAAAGCAATTTCTTTTCCATAAGCCTGAGCTTCCGGTTGAGTAGAAGTTAAAGCATAAGCCTTCTGCAATTCTGTTACGACATCCAAAAACTTTTTTTGCATTTCTTCATCTTCATGAAGAATTTTATTTGCTACTCGGCGTGTTATTTTCATTCTTGTAATACTGTCTTCTGAATCGAAACCAGAATAGTCTACCCCATACAAAAAATCACGAGTGATGATATCGTATTTCTCTTTTAATAATGCTACTGCTTTCTTTATGTTGATGCCTACTTTACCTCTGTCATCTTTAGAATAGATGTTAAGAGCTTCCTTTAAGTTTTCTGCGATACCAATATAATCAACAATTAAACCACTATCTTTATCCTTAAAGACCCGGTTGACACGAGCTATTGCCTGAATTAAATTATGGCCCTTCATTGGCTTATCAATGTACATCGTATTCATTGATGGAACATCAAATCCAGTTAACCACATGCTAACAACAATAACTATCTGCAGTTCATCGCTATTGTCCTTCATTCGCCTTTGTAAAATGCGTCGATCTGCTTTGCTAGTGTGGTGTTTTGCCATCTCTGGTCCATCGGCTGCCGAAGAAGTCATAACAATCTTAATCTTCCCCTCATTAAGATCATCACTGTGCCATTCAGGACGAAGTTTAATAATTTCATTGTACAATCGAACCGCATTTCTCCGTGACATTTCAACAATCATTGCCTTACCAAAGGTTTCTTTTTGGCGAGCTTCAAAGTGTTCAATGAAATGCTTTGCAATGCTCTCTAAACGTGACTTTGCTCCGGCTAAGGCCTCAAGACGCGAAAATTCCCGACTACGACGCACATTTTCCGAAATTTCAGGATCATCGTCCAAATTAGCTTCTTTGAGCAATCGTTGATACTTCTCCTGAGCATCCTCTTTTAATTTCAAAGGAAAAACATGACTTTCATAGTAGATCTTAACTGTTGCCTGATCTGTTACCGCTTGCGTAATGTTATAAATATCAATGTATTTACCAAACATTGCTACGGTAGACTTATCAGCCGTTGAAATTGGTGTCCCAGTAAAACCAATATAAGATGCATTAGGTAAAGCATCTCGCAAATATTTAGCATAACCATACCGAAGACCTTTGTCGGTAAATTTCGCTTCCATTCCGTACTGAGTACGATGAGCTTCATCGGCAATGACAATTACGTCACTTCGACTACTCAATACAGGCATTTCTTTCTCACCTTTGTCAAAATTTGGTGAGAATTTATGAATGGTAGAGAAAACAATACCGCCAGACTGCTTATCTAAATAGCGCCGTAACTCCTCACCATCTTTAGCATGCTCTGGATTTTGCCGCAGAAATTCATGAGCAGCTGCAAATGTTCCAAATAACTGATCATCAAGATCATTACGGTCATTAAGTACTACTAACGTTGGGTTATTAAGCTTCCTTGCTACAATACCCGAGAAGAAGACCATTGATAAACTCTTCCCTGAACCAGTTGTATGCCAAACAACCCCAATTCGTTTATCATCAGGGTTTGTGAGTGCTTGCTTAGCTGCATGAACTGCTTTATTAACCATATAATATTGATGATAAGCACCTAGGATTTTAATTGTGTCGTCACCATCAGTTTCAAAAATAATGAAGTTCTCAATCAAATTAAGTAAATCTTTTGGTGACAACATATATTTAATCATTGTTTCCAATTCCAGTTCATCATCAATTGGCGTACTTTTTGGAGCCCGCCACCGCATGAAACGATCAAATCCAGCGGTTAATGAGCCCGCTCGCGAATTAATACCATCTGAAATTATTAATATCTCATTGTACTTCAAGTATTCTGGAATCTCTTCTTTATACGTCTGCAGCTGTTGATAAGCATTATTAATGCTTACGTTAGGATTGGCCGCATCTTTGAATTCAAAAGTTACAACGGGTAATCCATTAACAAAAATGGTTGTATCCGGTCGGCGGACATGTCTATCTTTAAAAGTAAACTGATTAGTAGCAATAAAATTGTTGCGTTCAACTTGGTTGAAATCAATTGGATAGAGTACATCCGTTCTGTTTTCTCCGCCAACTGTGTTTTTTATACGAATCCCCTCAATCAACAATTTATGAAAATAGTGATTATTGATCATCATGTCCGGGTTGTCGGCTAACTGTACCAACTGCCGAAATGCTTCCTGATAAACCTCATCAGAATAACCAGGATTAAGTTCTCGAAGAGATTTTTTCACCACCGCAGGCAAAATTGCTACTGTGTGATTATTATTTCGCATAGCATCAAGCTCCACATTAGGTGAAACTTTACTATTACTCTTATAAACTTGATATCCAATTTGCCCAAGAGTATCCAATGCTAAGTTTTCAACATCAGATTCCGACAAAAAACCTTTGGACATAAAAATCACTCTTCTTTCTTTATTTGGTGTGATAAATGATAATTTAGCGGTTTAGAAATATTTAGATAGTAACTTCGATTTGATCTCTTGTAGAACGTTATTTTGTATTTTGAGTTGAAATTGTTGACTTGTTATCGGAGCAGTGCAATGTTCAAATAATTCAAACTCTTCATTTGAAGGCACATATATACTAACATTTTTAAGATTAGATTGAGTAATCAAAGGTTGAGTAGATCCAGTATTAAGGGCATTATAATTAATGCGATGACTCAATAGTTCAAAAAGATAATCTTCATGTTTTGATATAAGTACAAAGCTATTATCAGAAATCCACACTGGCTCTCTATACCGCTGGACAATTCCGTGAGTGCCGACTCGTCCCGTAGTAATTATTGAACCATTGTATAAGAATTTATTTGTGTATCCCATAATTTTACTTGCTCCAATTATAGGATAGATAGCATCTGCGTTTTTTTTATCATACTTTTTATTGGGCCTTTTGCCTGTCTTTATCTTTGCAATATCTTGAATCGTTCCATTAGGTTTTTCTTCAAGATGAGAACCGAAAATATTATTAAACAATGTAGTCTTAATGCTTGCTAAATTATCATTTATCTGAGTATTTACTTCAATCTTATTATCTAATTTCTTTAGATAGTTAGCCACTTTTTCCTGGTTAGCTAAATCAACTGGAATCTTGAGCCTTAATTCACCTAATTCTTTTTTATTTATAGAAGTAAATACAGTTCCCGAAGCCAATGAATCCAGATGCTCTCCTATTTTCTTAAACAAATAGTACAGATAATTTTTTGAATATTCTTCTTTAACTTTAATCGCAGCTAACCCTCGACCTATAGCTATCCTTTGATTTGCCCAATTCACCCTTCCAACCGGTGCTCTTACGCTAAATAGTATTTCTCCACTCTGTGCTTCTCTATTAAAGGAAGTGGTATAAGTATCTATAGATGGGTAGTTTTCGCCAAAAGTCCTTACTCCTTGTAGAAAAGGCACCCCCTTTCCCTCTGTATTGTAGAAGTTCGATTTAGGTGATTGTCCCATTACTACATCAGCCACATCTTTTAACTGGATTGTTTTATATTTCATACCCAAGCTCCTTCAACACATCTTTTATTTGAACCTGTAATTTATTGCTTTCTTCAAACTGTTCCTTTAATTCACTTGTCAAACGTTTCATTTTCACTTCATATGGTTCCCCATCATCTTCCTGCTCTGCAAGTCCCACATAACGCCCTGGTGTTAAAACATAGTCATTTTTAGCAATTTCTTCCAACGTCGCAACTTTACAGAAACCAGCAACGTCTTGGTACTCTTGATCGTTGGTGCTCCGGTAAGCATGGTAAGTGTCCGCAATCTTTTTAATATCTTCTGTCTTAAAGGCACGGTGGGTCCGGTCAACCATTTCACCCAAGTTGCGGGCATCAATAAAGAGTGTTTCTCCCTTACGTGACCGTTCACCTGCCGATTCCTTATTCATATCAATGAACCATAGTGAAACCGGAATTTGGGTTGAATAAAACATTTGGGGAGGCAAGGATACAATCGCATCAATCTTATCGTCTTCAAGTATAGCTTTACGAATTGCATATTCATCCTTACTCGAAGTCGACAACGCTCCATTGGCAAGGACAAAGCCTGCTTTCCCATCCGGCGCAAGTTTACTAATAATATGTTCAATCCAGGCATAATTGGCGTTCCCTTCTGGTGGTACTCCGTACTTCCAACGGGCATCTTCCTTCAATTTGTCGCCACCCCAGCGTTTAACGTTAAAAGGTGGGTTCGCCAGGATATAGTCAAACCGTTCACCTTTGTGCAAATCATTTGCAAAAGTATCACCCTGGTGAGGTCCCAGATTATTGTCAATTCCACGAATTGCAAGGTTCATTTTGGCTAGTTTCCAAGTCGTCGGGTTGGATTCTTCACCATAAACAGATAAGTCACCAATCCTTCCCTGATGTTCCTGAACGAACTTATCAGATTGAACAAACATCCCACCAGAACCGCAACAAGGATCATAGATCCGTCCCTTATAGGGTTCAATCATTTCAACCAGTGTCCGTACAATCGAACGTGGCGTGTAGAATTCTCCCCCCTTTTTACCTTCACTAGAAGCAAATTGGTTTAGGAAGTATTCGTATACCCTACCCAAAACGTCAGCTTGATTTGCTTGTTGATTGACAAGTTTAATGTCGGAAATCAAATCGACGACTTCTCCTAAACGGGTCTTATCTAAATCCGGAGAAGAATAATTTTTACTCAAAACTCCACGGAGTGAATCATTATTTTTTTCGACTGAATCCATTGCATTATCAATAATTTCACCGATTTGTGGGGTTTTGGCTGATTGCTGAATCAAAGACCACCGTGCTTCTCTTGGTACCCAGAAAATATTTTCTGATAAATACATGTCTGGATCTTCGGCATCTTCTGGATAATCAGTCTGCATTAACTCTGCGTAACGGGTTTCAAACGAATCTGAAACATATTTTAAAAAGATTAGTCCCAAAACAACATTGCGGTACTCTGAGGCATCCATACTCCCTCGCAACGCATCAGCTGTTTTCCAAAGTTTATCTTCAATACTAAGTTCTTTTGATTTAGTTGCCATTACTACAACTCCTCTGCTATTTGTAGCTTCAATCAGATATATTTTAACGTTTAAAGCTACATTATTTCCATATTCATTCCTATTATACTGGGATTCTTGTCCCAAAAACACCTCTTAATTGTCACTTCTCTGGTGTTCGCCAATTTCTAAACTCCCACCGTAACGGTGCCTGGCTTCCCAGTTTGGTTCGCAATAGGTACTGATATTGCAGATATTGGTCCTGGTAGTTATCCCACCTGCTCCACGCCTGCTTGGGACGAGCAATGCCCAAGGCATCCTGTGCAATATCAAAAATATAGTTATCCAATGGAACATGAAAATATTGGAAAACACCGGTAAAATCATTGGCCTCCAGCATATAGAGGTACTTGATGGTCATATTGACCCACTTTTGTGCCTGCCCATATGTCAAGGTGATCCCTTGTGCTACATAAATTCTTTTAATTTGACTGCAAACCTCTTGGTGCCAACCATCAAAGTCCCTTGCACTCTTAATATTTTGTGGTGTGAGCCACGCCACCTGTTCTCTTAGGACTTGGTTTACCTGATTGCGCAAGTTCCACCGCACTTCATCAGCTACCCCGTGAAAACGGATCGTTCGATTCATATCGCGGTAAGCCCGACTACTAGCTGCCAGGAGGGGATCAGCGAAATTGCCAAAGTATACTCCCCTTAAAAACTGCAAAATATCTTGGTCTACCAGTATTTTCTCAATCTTTTCGTCCATCATTACCTTTTTTAATATTTCCCCGTATAGCTAAGATTTCTTTCTCTCTTTAATAATATTATTTTATGCTAACCAACAGGGAATGTGTAGCGCCTATGCCTGACCGCGTCCGTCGCATACAAAAAAGCACGCAGATCATCTCCGCGTGCTCTTTCTCTGGATATTAATTATTTTTGTGCTGCTTTAGCTTCTTTCAGACGCTTCTTTTCCATCCGTCGCATCTTCTTGAGCTTTTTGCGTTCTTCCCGTTCGCGCATTGCTTTTTCTGAGTAACGGTAAGCCTTCTTCTTCAGGTACCGTAACAACTCTGTTTCATTAGCAAACTCGTGGGGTTTCTTTTGCCCGTGCAAACGCACAGTAATCTTGGTAATCTTGATCCGGCCCGTCCATGTGTAGGTATGTTCTACAATGAACCGGTTGTTAAGATCATTGGGATCCTCCCCAAATTTTAGAACATATACTTTTTCAGGCACCATCAACGGATTAACGTGCTCTTTACTATATGCTATATTTTGTGACTTTAAAAAGTTCTTTGTCTTTCTAAGCATGTTTTACCTCCCTTTGATAGTTTCCTCAGCAGCTACAATTAATCATAACTACCCATATTCTAACAGAAAAAGTTAATTGAATAAAATACTATCATATATTTTAATAATAAAAAAAGAAGAATGCCCTAACGAATAGGACATTCCTAATTTACTTAGTCAAATCACCCGTACGGGGATCGAACCCGCAACTCCGCCTTGAGAGGGCGACGTCTTAACCAATTTGACCAACGGGCAATTACTCTCCTAAGTATAGTCCAAAAAGCCTAGTTGTCAAGCTTTTTATTGCCACCATTGGTCAAAGTCTTGGAGCAGTTTTTGCAATGCCAAGCCCCGGTGACTAACCGTATTCTTTTCACTAGCAGTCATCTCAGCAAAGGTCTTATCTTTTGCTGGATAGTAGAACAGCGGATCGTAACCGAAGCCATCCTTCCCCCGTGGTGCCGTCAAAATTTGACCATATGCGTCCCCCGTTGCGATTAACGGTTCTTTGCCCTCTTGGACCACCACGATTGAACAATGGAAGTGGGCCGTCCGGTCCGCTGGAGCTACGTCCGCCAGTTTATTAAGCAACTTACGGTTGTTGGCCGCATCATCATGATCACCAGCATACCTGGCTGAGTAAATACCTGGTTCCCCATCCAACGCATCCACGACTAATCCCGAATCATCCGCTAACACCGGAATGTGCAAGTAGTTACTGATAGTTTGTGCCTTAATCAAGGCATTTTCAGTAAATGTTTGTCCGTTTTCTTCAATTGGCGGAACATCTTCCAAATCCAAAAGCGTCATTACCTCTATCTGTTTGGGCGCAAAGAGCCGGGCAAACTCGCGTGCTTTGCCGGCATTCTTTGTTGCAATCAAAATCTTATCCATCGCAGCTACCTCCAGCATATTTTTAAGTTTATACTACACTATGGGATAGAATTTAACAATTCGGTTAAAAAACCTGTATAATAAGCACTGATATTAAACGAAGGAGTACCTCTAATGCACAAGGAACTAATTGAACAAGCACTCGCACACCCAGAGCTGGGTTCTACTCTGGGCTACGAACTCATTCGGGACATGCTTCTCCCTAGTATCGTAGGCGAAGACAGTAATTTCATGTATTGGGCCGGCAAGAAACTAGCCCGCGAAATCGCCCTGGCAACAGACGAAGATATTTTCAGCTTTTTTGCTGCCGCTAACTGGGGTGAGCTAACCCGGGTAAAGAGCAATGCCCACCAGCAAAAATTCACTCTGACTGGGCCAATCATTGCCCTCCGCCACCAAAACAACAGCCACACTCCCCAATTTTTATTGGAAACCGGATTTTTAGCCCAAACCATTGAGCAACAAACCGGCTTGGTAACTGAAGGTGTGCTCGAGAATGATACTAAAAAGAACAACAAAATTAGCATTCTCATCCAAACTGATCCTAAAACTCCTACCAGTGATGAATTATCCCCTGATACAACCCCACTTGCTTTCACGGCCTTACTTCATCCTGAAGATAAATAATACAACAAAGCGGTGATAACATGACGCCACCAGGCCTCATGCTATCACCGCTTTTTCATGCTGCATTCAAGAGCAATTTATTAGACGTATTGGTTCAACTTAGCTTCCAATTGTTCCTTGCTGTGGTAACCAATAATAGTATCAACGATTGCGCCATCCTTCTTGATGATCATCGTTGGAATACTCATGATTCCCAATTCAGCAGCCGTTTGTTGGTTGGCATCAACGTCCACTTTTCCAAAGGAAACCTTATCGCCCATTTCTTCAGCCAACTTTTCTACCACAGGACCTTGCATCCGGCAAGGGCCACACCATGTTGCCCAAAAGTCTGTAAATGTAACTCCGTGTGCTGTTTCTTCCTTAAATGTCTTATCAGTTAGTTCTTTAACCATAGTGAACCTCCTACTTTCTTTTCGTAAGTAATCATATCAATTAACCATCCCGAAAGCAATTTAATTGCTCACTTACCATTTTACTTGAAATAAACAATTGTTGCCCCATTGCCCCCAGCGTTCGGCGGGGCAAACTGGAACTTCTTGACTGACCGGTTGTTTTCCAAATACTTGGTAATTCCGGAACGCAGCGCTCCGGTTCCTTTCCCGTGGACAATTGTCACCTGTTTATAACCCGCTAAAAGCGCTGCATCAATATAACGATCAATATTGGTCAGCGCTTCTTCATAACGCTGGCCCCGCAAGTCTAAACTAGAACTGACATGGCTCGCTTGGGCTGATCGTAAGACAACCCCTGATCGCGGTTGCTTCTTTTCTTGAACATGGATCTTCTCCAGGTCATCCTCATCAATCTTCATCTTGAGAATTCCCAACTGGACTTCCCATTGTTTGTCTCCCAATTTTTGAATCAAGACACCTTGTTGACCGTATGAGCGGACCAACACATCATCGTTTGGGTGCAGAGCTTGCTTTTCTTTCGCTTTCCGGAGCACCTTATTATGTTGCAAGCGGATATCTTGGTGCAGGGCGTTAAGTTGGGTTTGGGCATCGATCAGCTGATTTTCCTTGACTGTCGCTGCCCCGTTAAGCCGCATGGCCCGCAAGTCATTAATAATCGCATCAGCTTTTTTCTGGGCCTCTTGGACAATATCATTGGCCTTCATCTTAGCTTGTTCAGTGAGATGACTTCGTTCCGCAACTAATTTTTCGTAGGTTTGTGCCAAATCATGGTGCAACTTCTCTGCTTCTTCCAAGTGCTTTTGCAAGGCAATGGCCTCTTCTTCCGCTTGGTGGCGCTTAGCTACCAAATCGGTAATCATAGCGTTGAGGTCTTGACTGTCTTGGGTCGTTAATTCCTGGGCAGCTGCAATAATTGTCTTATCCAAGCCCAAGCGTCGGGAGATGTTAAAGGCATTACTCCGCCCGGGAATCCCGATTAACAACCGGTACGTTGGTTGCAGGGTTTCAACGTCAAACTCCATGCTGGCATTGATTGTTCCTGGCCGTTCAAACCCATAGGCCTTCAACTCTGGATAGTGCGTAGTTGCCACTACGTAGGCCCCCGTCGCCCCGACCGCATCTAAAATTGCAATCGCCAAAGAAGCCCCTTCTTGCGGGTCAGTCCCTGCTCCCAATTCGTCAAACAAGACGAGGGAATGGGCATCGATATGCTGCAAGATATTAACGATATTCACCATATGGGAAGAAAAGGTACTGAGGTTTTGCTCAATTGACTGTTCATCCCCGATATCAGCGAAAATATCAGTAAAGATCCCAATGCGGCTTTCCTCATAGGCCGGAATGAATAAGCCCGACTGTCCCATCATTTGTACTAAGCCTAAAGTCTTGAGGGTGATTGTTTTCCCACCTGTATTCGGCCCGGTAATGATAATCGCCTGGTAATCTTTCCCCAGCATGATATCATTGCGTACGGCTTTTTGGGGGACCAGCAATGGGTGCCACACTTGCCGCAAGTAGACGTTATTATCCGTGTCAACTATTGGCTCGGTTGCTTTGATAGCATGGGCATACCGGGCTTTAGCATTCACAAAGTCTAGCTGCCCGATGATATGCGCATTGGCTTGCAGTTCTTCTGTATACGGTGCAATCAGGGCTGACAATTCTGCCAGAATCCGTTTGACTTCTTCCCGTTCAGCACTTTGTTGCCGCTTTAGGCGGTTGTTCAACTCAACAATAGCCTTCGGCTCGACAAATACGGTTTGCCCGGAAGCACTTTGATCGTGGACAACGCCCCCGAATTTATTCCGGTACTCCTGGCGAACCGGGATCACATACCGATCATTCCGAATAGTTACAATCGCATTACTCAAATACTTAGCATTATTACCCCGGGTAAACTGGCCCAACTGCTCACGAATTTGTGTTTCCGTAGTTGCAATTTGGCGCCGTAAACTGCGTAACAATGACGAAGCCTCGTCAGTCACAAACCCATCATTATCAATAGCTGTCAACAAACGCCGTCCAACCTGGGGCAATGACACCAACTCATCAACCAGTTGGTCTAATGACAGGAGTTGGACTTCTTCATCGAGCAAGTCGCGGAAAAAGACCTTAAGCTGATTGGTCGTCCGCAAAACCAGCCCAATCGCAGCTAGTTCTTGCCCGTTCAAACTTGCCCCAATATCCAAACGTTTTAAAAATGGGCGAATATTGCCTAAACGAGGTAGAGGAATTCCGCCCTTAAGGCGTAAAATATCCGCCCCATCTTTTGTCTGATCTAAATGATGTTGGATCTGCTCTTGTTTTACTAGCGGGTGCATCCGCAATGCTAGGCGGTGCCCCATTTCCGTTGTCGTATACTCTACAAGTTTTTTCCGAATTTTATCATATTCAAGCACTTGGAGGGCTTTTTCATTCACATTTATCACCCCTATTGTAAATATTGTGTCAAATCTGGTGTGTTATTAAGGATAAATTGCGCAACCTGGGACTGTTCAATCCGATTTTGCCAAGTTGTTGTTGGCCAACTGACCAAGAAGACTAACGCAAAGAAGATCATGATATACGCAACCATCATGCCCAATAACCCACCGGCTAGCGCATTCAGTTGCCGCAAACCGCGCATTTTCGTCACGGTGCGTAAGGTATGAGCGATCATCCGCCAGATGATTCCCCCGACTAAAATCACCGTCCAAAAAGCTAGTAAGCGACAAAACAAGCGACTGCCCGCCGTTAAATGGGCTAAATCAAAGATGTTGGCGAGACCATCCCCCAGATACCGCGCTAAGAAAAAGGCCAAGCCCAAAACTACGCCGTACCCGATAAGGTTGATCAACATCGCTAATAGCCCCTTTTTTACTCCGATCCGAAACGAGATCGCGAGTAACCCCAAGATTATTACCGAAACTATCATTGCTGCTCCTGGTCGGTCTTGCCCAATTGTTGTTGCAACTGGTCAATCTTTTCTTGTTGTTTAAGTTGGTCTGAAACTGCATTAATTGCCAGTAAAATTGCGGCCCGTTCATCTGAAATCCCTGGCATCAATTCCTTGACCTCCGCTAGCTGTTCCTGGATCACATGTACTACCGCCCGCATATGTTCCGCCGAGCTCTCGCCAATGATTGTATAATCTTTTCCATCAATTTCAATCTTAAATCGTCTTTTATTTGCCAAACCTAAAATCCCTCACAAAAATTTTCTATCGTCATTTTACCATAATTCTTCTTGCACACTGGTCGTGATGCAACCATAGAAAAAGAATAGGACTGCCCACATGTGTGACAGCCCTATTAGCTTTTGTTATTGCATGTTGGGATCGTTAAGGAATGTATCTAACACACCTTCAACCATTTCCCATTCAGCATCATCTTCAATTTCAAAAAATTCCGCTTCTGTCGCTGAACCATCTTCATCAGGATAGTAAGCAAATGCCGTTACATCAACTTGTTCGCCTGGTTGTGCGTCATCCGGAACCAATAAGACATAGCCTTTATCAGATTCATCTGGTTGGAAAGTAAACAGGATCTGATACAGTGTTTCATTCCCCTTATCATCTACTAGGGTAATCAAGCTATCATCATTCATATTTTGCTTTTCCGCCATTAATATCCCTCATTTTCTAAAATACTTTAGTTAATTCGCCATGCCGATCAAGATAATTTTGCAGAATTAATGCCGCTGCCAATTTGTCAATCACCTGCTTGCGCTTACGGCGCGATGTATCGGCTTCTTCAACCAACATCCGCTCGGCTTCAACCGTGGTCAACCGTTCATCTTGGAAGTCGATGGGCAAGCCTAATTGCTGCACCAGCAAGTCCCCATAAGCACGGCTGGCATCAACCCGGGGGCCTGAAGTATTGTTCATGTTCTTGGGCAAGCCCAAAACCACGCCGACAACCCCATACTGGTCAACTAATTCCTTAATTCGTGTAATGTTAAAATCTTGTTCATCTTCGTTGATAGGGACGATCTCGACCCCCTGGGCTGTCCAGCCCAACTCATCACTGATCGCCACCCCAACTGTCCGCGAACCAACATCTAAGCCCATTAATCGTGCCACTTAATTTGCCTCACTATCTTTGTCCAAGTATGACCGTACTAATTCTTCAATAATTTCATCGCGTTCATACTTTCTAATTAGATTGCGGGCATCGTTCAAACGTGGGATGTAAGCAGGATCCCCGGACAATAGATAACCCACAATTTGATTAATTGGATTGTAGCCCTTTTCCTCCAGAGCTGCATATACCGTCAAAAGGGTGTCATGAACGTCTTTTTGTCGCTTGTCATTAAAGTTAAAATACATAGTTTTATCCAACGAACCCATAATATCCACCTCCACAATCTTCTTTACTCATTCTACTAGAAAACCCATATACTGACAATAAACATAATCTTTTCTTACTACAATTATTATCTATTGTTGATTAGATAAAAGATTATTGATTCTAGTAACCCCCTAAGCCAAATAAGTCCTAGGGGGCAACATCACCTAATTTGTTTTAGTTGGATCAAAGAACCATTGCTTGCCGTCACGGGCCAGCAATTCATCTGCAGCTTGGGGCCCCATTGATCCTGATTCATAGTTCGGGAAGGCTGGTGTTTCCATATCCCAAGCAGAGCGGATTGCGTCCACAAATTGCCACGAATACTTAACTTCTTCCCAGTGAGTGAAGTTTGTTGCATCCCCCCGCAGCAAGTCATGCAACAACTTCTCATATGCTTCTGGGCAATCCCGATTTTGATTCCGGTATGCCAAAGGCAACTGCTTCATCTTGAAACCTGTATCATAATCTTTATCATTGATGTACAGCGTAATTTCTTCATTAGGGTCAACATCAATCGATAAAACATTGTTGGTTAAAGCAACACCTGGGAAAATGTTAGTTGGCATTTTCTTGAAGATGACATCAATTCTTGTTGCCTTTGTTGCCAACCGCTTCCCTGTGCGAATATACACCGGCACCCCCGCGAAATTCATATTTTCCACTTCGAGCTTACCCGCAACAAACGTCTCAATCGCTGAATCATCAGCAATATTATCTTCATCCCGGTAAGCATGTACTCCTTCGCCTGGTCCATACTGCCCCCGCACAAAATTGTGGGCCACTTCATCCGGAGTATATACCTTCAGCGACTTGAGCGCACTGATCTTTTCTTGGCGCAGGTCTTGATCATTGAAGGAAACTGGGGCATTCATAGTCAGCAGGGACACAATTTGCAGGATGTGATTTTGAACCATATCCCGTAAAGCGCCCGCTGTTTCATAATAGCCTGCCCGTTCTTCAACCCCCAAGGACTCACTCAAAGTGATTTGAATATTATCGATGTAGCGGTTGTTCCATAAATTCCGGAAAATACTGTTTCCAAACCGAATGGCGGTAATGTTTTGAATCATCGCCTTACCTAAATAATGGTCAATCCGAAAAATCGAGTCAGCCGGGAAATACTTCTCAATTGATTGGTTGAGTTCAGTTGCAGTGGCTAAATCCCGCCCAAAAGGCTTTTCCACTACGACCCGGTTGTAGCCGTGATCAGTCACTAACTTTTGCGTCTTTAAGTGTTCGGCAATTGTCCCAAAGAAACGTGGTGACATTGCCAAATAAAAGACCCGGTTTCCCCCGATTTCATACTCATCATCCAGCT
The DNA here is from genome assembly GCF_000423265.1 of Ligilactobacillus saerimneri DSM 16049. Taxonomy (GTDB): domain Bacteria; phylum Bacillota; class Bacilli; order Lactobacillales; family Lactobacillaceae; genus Ligilactobacillus; species Ligilactobacillus saerimneri. The sequence continues at coordinate 30,073 of NZ_AUHQ01000013.1, forward strand.
GTTGAGCCAACTTTTTAAGGATCATGTAGTGTTCCGTATCATTTACATTATGTGATTGATAATAAAAATGGTCGGCAAAATTTTCAACCATCGCTTCGGTATAAAAGTCTGCGTCGACACTTCCCCGAATAGAATCAGCGACTACTTCTCGATAGTGCTCATCTGTCCATGGCCGCCGGGCTGTCCCAATAACAGCGAAACTCTTTTGAATATGTCCCCGCCGGTATAAATTAAATAACGCCGGATACAACTTTCTTTGGGCCAGGTCTCCTGTCCCCCCAAAGATAATAAATAGCGCTTTTTCTTCTCTCATGGTTCGTTCCTACTTTCAAGATTAACTAAATCAATTTTAAACTTATCCCCAATAAATCACAAATATTTAGAATTTATAAAATATGGAGCGAAATAAAGAGGAGGAAAAAATGCTAATCACTTAACATCCTCTCCTCCTAAATATTTGTGGTATTAGTCAGTGCACTCAAATAGTACCAGATGACTTTTATTCAACCACTCCAGAATAATTATTCTGCGTCCTTATCTGCTTTTTCTTCAGTTGATGCTTCTGCGGATGCAGCAGGAGCTGCGTCCTTAGCCCGGTTAACTACCCGTGCAATTGCCACGCTATCAAATACCAAATATACCCCGTCACAGTCTAAAGTAACAGTCTTATCTTCAGTGTTGATGCTATCAATCACACCGTGCAACCGTCCGATTGTCACAACTTCGTCGCCCCGCTTCAAGCTGTCCACCAATTGTTGGTGTTGCTTTTGTCGCTTGGATTGGCTCCGCATTGTGAACCATAACATGATGATCACAACTGCAAATAGTAATACATAACTCATTGTACCGCTGTTCATTATTTTCACTCCTTCAACTATTTCATTGAATACTTTAACAAAACTTTTCACAAGTTAATAGTTAAATTTTTAGAAGTTACGGCTATTTTGTCTATTGTAGCCATATTCCTCAAAGAACTGTTCCCGGAAATCCAGCAAGTTATCATCAGCAATTGCCTGTCTGATTTGCTTCATCAGGTGTAACAAGAAATACAAATTATGATACGATGCCAAACGCAATCCCAATGTTTCTTGCGCTTTGAACAGGTGGCGGAGATATGCCCGCGTATAGTTCTGGCAAACATAGCAATCACAATTATCATCTAAAGGATTGAAATCATGGGCATAGACCGCATTCTTGATTACCACGCGTCCGTGTGATGTCATGCAAGTTCCGTTGCGGGCAATTCTAGTGGGGAGAACACAGTCAAACATGTCAACGCCCCGAATCACACCGTCAATTAAAGCGTCAGGTGACCCTACTCCCATCAAGTATCGTGGTTTATTTTCTGGTAATAATGGGGTTGTAAAGTCGAGCACATGGTTCATCTCAGCTTTTGACTCCCCAACAGACAAGCCCCCGATAGAATAGCCCGGGAAGTCCAGTGATACTAACGCTTTAGCACTTAGTTCCCGGAGGTCCTTGTGACCGCCCCCTTGGACGATCCCAAACAATGCTTGCCGATCAGGATGTTTATGTGCTTTAAGGCCCCGCTCTGCCCAACGTGATGTCCGTTCAACTGACTTTTTAATATAGTCATATGATTCAAAGAACGGCGGGCATTCATCGAAACTCATGATGATATCGGCTCCTAAAGCATTTTCTACCGCGATCGCTTTTTCTGGTGATAGGAATAAGTTCCGTCCATCTAAATGACTCTTGAAGTGGACTCCTTTTTCGGTAATGTCCCGCATTTGCGCCAGTGAAAAAACTTGGAAGCCCCCAGAATCAGTCAAAATTCCCTGATCCCAGTTCATAAAGTGGTGCAGTCCCCCTGCTTCAGCCACCAGCTCTTCTCCTGGTCGGAGCCACAGGTGGTAGGTATTACTCAAAATAATTCCTGCGCCCATTTCCTTTAACTCACGCGGCGATATTGCTTTCACCGTGGCCTGAGTTCCTACTGGCATAAACATTGGGGTTGGGAATGTCCCGTGAGGGGTTTCCAATGTTCCCAGGCGGGCACCAGTATGCTTTTCCTTCTTTTTTAGGTGATACTTCACAGCTGGTTCCGTCATTCATATTCCTCCCTGTTATTTGATAAACATTGCATCCCCAAAGCTAAAGAAGCGATACTTTTCTTGAACTGCATGCTTGTATGCATTCAAGATGTTTTCGCGTCCCGTAAAGGATGCTACCAACATCACTAGCGTTGACTTTGGCAAGTGGAAGTTAGTAATGAAAGCTTGGACTACCTTCCATTCATAGCCTGGTTTGATGAAAATATCAGTCCAACCACTGTCAGCCTTGATTTCACCATTGAACTTAGTACCAATCGTTTCCAAAGTTCGAATTGAGGTGGTCCCGGTCGCAACGATCTTGCCCCCATTGGCCCGCACTTCGTTAAGCGTAGCCGCTGCTTCAGGAGTTAACCGGTAAAACTCACTGTGCATCTTGTGTTCTTCAATATTATCAGTTGAGACTGGTCTAAACGTTCCCAACCCCACATGGAGGGTTAGATAAACTAACTTCACACCCTTATCAGCGATCTTTTGTAGCAATTCTTTAGTAAAGTGTAACCCCGCCGTAGGAGCTGCTGCTGAGCCGACTTCCCGTGAATAAACTGTTTGGTACATTTCTGGGTTGTCCAGCTTTTCTTTGATATAAGGTGGTAACGGCATTTCCCCCAAGCGGTCCAATATTTCCATGAAGATCCCATCATAATGGAACTCAATCATCCGCCCACCGTGCTCCAATTCCTTGGTAACCGTAGCGGTCAATTCGCCATCACCAAAACTAATGGTTGTCCCCACTTTTGCTCTTTTAGCTGGCTTGACCAAAGTTTCCCACTCGTCACCATGGGTGTTGTTCAACAACAGCACTTCCAAGTGGCCACCCGTTTCTGGTTTGGTCCCATAAATCCGGGCAGGCATCACCCGCGAGTCATTCATAACCAACGCATCACCCGGGTTTAACTGGTCAATAACATTGTAAAAATAATCGTCTTGATATTCACCAGTTTGTGCATCAAGCACTAACATCCGTGATTGATCCCTTTTTTCTAGTGGTGTTTGGGCAATCAATTCTTCTGGCAAATCATAATCAAAATCACTAGTTGTGTAATGTGGTGTACTCAATTTCTCTTACCTTCTTTTATTTATTTGTTTGCTTCATTCCCAGGTGGGCATAAGCAGCTGCTGTGGCTACCCGTCCCCGTGGAGTACGCTTAATAAAACCAATTTGCATGAGATAAGGTTCAACCATATCCGCGATTGTCTCAGTTTCTTCACCAATATTGGCCGCTAAAGTTGCAACCCCGACCGGACCACCATCATAGAGCTCAATCATTGTGGTCAGTAATTTGCGGTCGGTTTCATCCAACCCTTTCTTGTCGACCCGCAACATTGCCAGGGCATAGTCAACTATCTCCGCATTGATCTCATCCATTTGGGCCACGTCAGCAAAGTCACGCACCCGCTTCAATAGCCGGTTGGCAATCCGGGGGGTCCCCCGTGATCGCCGGGCAATCTCGACCGCCCCGCTGCTAGCAATCCGACTATTAAAAACGGCTGCTGACCGCTCAACAATGGCCGTCAGCTCCGTAACCGAATAATACTTCATGTGTCCCACTATTCCAAACCGTTCCCGCAACGGTGCAGACAGCATCCCAGCTTTGGTAGTCGCCCCAATCAGCGTAAATGGTGGTAAGGGGAAGTGGACTGCATGGGCAGTCGGTCCTTGACCAATGATAATATCAATAAAGAAATCTTCCATTGCAGAATATAATACTTCTTCTACTGCCTTGGGTAAACGGTGAATTTCATCAATAAATAGGACATCGCCCGGGTTAAGCTCGTTTAATAGGGCAACCAAATCACCGTTCTTTTCAATCGCCGGCCCCGAAGTGGTTTTGATATTGACCCCCATTTCGTTTGCAATCACACTCGCCATAGTGGTCTTCCCCAAGCCCGGTGGTCCATACAAGAGCACGTGGTCGAGCGCTTCTTCCCGTTGTTTGGCAGCCTGAACATAGACCCCAATTTCATCTTTGAGTTTAGTCTGTCCAATATATTCGCTCAGTAAATGGGGACGGAGGGAAAGTTCGTCCGTCCGTTCAGCCTGGTCACTGCTCGTACCAGAAACTAAGCGTTCATCCTCTGTCATCTTCTCACCTCACTTATTTATTGTTGAGTAAGTGTAGTGCCTGGCTCAGATACTCGTTTGTATCCTTGCCTGCAAAATTTTGTAATTGTTTCCCAACTTTTTTAATATCAGTCTTAGTATAACCGAGAGAAGCTAGGGCCTCCAAGCTTTCCCGTAAGGCCGGACTAGCATCCGTTGGTGTTACATCTAAAGCCTGCTGTCCCACCAAGTTGGCAGGGGTAATTTCCTTCATTTTTCCCTTGAGATCCAAGATAATCTGCTGGGCTGTCTTCTTACCAATCCCTGGAAACTTAGTCAGGAATTTGTCATTGTTAGTATTAATCGCATTGATCAACCCACTGTGGTCTTCATTGGCTAATATCGCCAAAGCACTTTTAGGCCCTATTCCAGAAACACTCAATAGCTTAATAAAAAGTTGTTTTTCATCAAAAGTTTGAAATCCATACAAGCTAATATCGTTGTCACGCACAGCTTGATAAATATAGACTTTCTGGTCGTCATTAGTTGCCGTATAGCGAAAAGGATTAGCCACTAAAACGCGGTACCCCACCCCACCAACGTTGATCACAATGTAATAAGGGGTAACATCAGTAATTTTTCCAATAAAGTATTCGTACATTTACTCCAATCCTTTCCTTATTTCAATTCCTTGTCAATAAAGTCTGTATGGTGTGGATCTTGAATACGCTTGAACATGCGCTCAATGTCCCGGCTAGTAAAGTGAACTAACGTTGGTCGCCCATGCGGACAGTTAAAGGGATTTTCACACTGGTTTAACTGGGTCAACAAAGCTTTGGCCTGGCGGTCATCCAAATGTTGGTTAGCCTTGATGGCCCGTTTACAGCTCATCATAATCGCTGTCTTCTCCCGAAATTTAGCAATCGAAAGCTGTTGGTCTTGCAGAAAATAATCAATCATTTCTTTGATCGTATCTTCCTCTTGTCCAGCAATAAACCAGGTTGGATGTTGCCGCACAACATAACTATTAGGACCAAAGTCTTCCAGAATGATCCCAAGTTGTGCCAACTTCTCTAGATTGGGTTTAATCCGGACCATATCTGTCACGGGATAGTTCAATACAATTGGCAATAATAACTTCTGTTGATCGGGAGATACTTCCCCAATTTTTTGCCTAAAATATTCATATTTAATTCGTTCCTGGGCTGCATGTTGGTCCACAATATATAAGCCTGCTGGACTTTCCGCCAACAAATAGGTTCCATGCATCTGGCCAATATATTTGAGCTCAGGGAAACGGGCTGTTTCTCCTGCTTCTGTCTGTTCCGCTGGGACCAATTCTGAGTTCGGTTCCGTTGCTGAAGTGTGCTCTTTAGCACTGTATTTTTGATCCCACTTTTGTACTAGTGGTTTAGTTAGGTCTGCTTTATTTTTGATAATTACGGTTGGTGGTTCAGGTCCGGCATCTTCCCGAACTTCAGCCGACGTGCCCAGCGGGCCTTCTTGGGGCTGGTGGTATGCAGTAGATCCTGCTTCTGAAAGCTGCTTTTCTCTTTTATCGGTCTGTGAATCCTCAAAGGCTGCCGCCATACCGGCTTGGAGCTGCACTAAATCGACTTTCTTATTGGCATGCAAATTTTCTAAAGCATCTGGAATCAAATTTTCCGTCGTCAGCCGGTTAGCAATTGTTGTTTCGATCAAGTGCGTTAGCTGTTCTTCCTTAGAAATGCGGACTTCTTGCTTAGTCGGGTGCACATTAACATCCACCAATAGCGGGTTGAGTTCAATATTAAGCACAGCAATTGGATAACGGCCAATCATCAACTTTGAACCATATCCCTTGATCAAAGCCTTAGTCAATTGAAAATTTTTAATGTACCGGCCATTAATTAATAAGCTGATGTATTTGCGGGCTGCCCGCGTTAACTTGGGGAGGGAAACAAAACCGGTTACCTTGAAATCGTGATCTTCACCGGTAATAGCTAGCATCTGCCGGGCACTTTGCACCCCATAAATTGCCCCAATCACTTGTTGCAAATTGCCATTGCCCGCTGTTTGCAATAATTGATGTCCGTTATTGGTCAGTGAAAAGGCAATTTCAGGATGACCTAACGCCAACCGGTTAACAATATCACTAACAGCCGCTAACTCTGTCGCTAAGGAGCCCAAGTATTTCAAACGCGCAGGGGTGTTATAGAATAGCTCAGTAACTGTGATGGTAGTTCCGGGACGACTGGCACTCACCCCAAATTCCAAAACAGTTCCCCCTTTAAGGTGGATAGCAGTTCCGGGCTGATCAGTCGTTGCAGTAGTTAGCTGCACATCGGCGATTGAGGCAATACTTGGCAACGCCTCCCCCCGAAAGCCAAGGGTCTGCACTTTAAACAAATCTTCGCGCGCACTGATCTTGCTGGTGGCATGGCGCTTAAAGGCAAGTTTCACCTCATCAGCCGGAATCCCGTCACCATTATCCATCACCTGAATTGACTTCAAGCCCACCTCTTCGACTACAATGTCAATCGTTGTCGCATGGGCATCAATTGCATTTTCAACTAATTCTTTGACTACCGAAGCTGGACGTTCTACGACTTCTCCGGCCGCAATTTGATCCGCTAAATTAGGTGCTAACTCATGGATTTTGCCCACAGCAATCCTTCCTTTCGCTTATTTCTTTAACATCTCTTGCCATTTGACAGCTGCCTTAACAATGTCAAACATCTTCATATCCATAAGGTCTAAATTCTTAATAGCTGCTAGGACTTGGTCCTCTTGACTAGACCGCGGCTTTGCCGTTGCCTCAGGTTGAAAGAGCGATAGCTGACCTTTTTCAGCTGGCACCTGTTCAGCAATGTGGACACTACTTGCCTGACGAACATCCCGCTCTGTTTTGGCGTCTTGATTGTCAGCCCCCGCTTCCAACTGCTGTAAAATCTTGTTAGCCCGCTCTAACAATGAAGTTGGCATCCCAGCTAGCTTAGCCACATGGATCCCATATGATTTATCTGCTGGTCCATCTTGCATCTTATGCAAGAAAACCAAATCGCCATTTTGTTCCATCGCTCCAACATGAATGTTTTTCAATGCTGGCAATGATTCTTCTAACGCGGTCAACTCATGGTAGTGCGTTGAAAATAAAGTTTTGGCGTGGATGTGGTCATGGACGTACTCAATGATTGCCTGGGCCAGGGCCATCCCATCGTAAGTAGCTGTTCCCCGGCCAATTTCATCAAATAAGATCAAGCTATTAGGTGTTGCTTGTCGTAAAGCATCATTGGCTTCCATCATTTCTACCATGAAGGTTGATTCTCCGGAAATTAAGTCATCCGCAGCCCCTATCCGGGTAAAAATCTGGTCAAACAATGGCAAGGTAGCTTTGGTAGCCGGCACAAAGCAGCCAATTTGCGCCATCACTACTGTCAACGCTAACTGCCGCATATAAGTGCTCTTCCCCGACATGTTTGGTCCCGTGATCAAAAGAATGTCCAAAGATGCCGGCATATTGATGTCATTTGGGACATAACTTTGCTTGCCAATTACCTTTTCCACTACGGGATGCCACCCACCTGTCACCTGCAAATCATGCCCATCGGTGAACTGGGGCCGGGTAAGGTGTGCTTCTTCGCTAATAACAGCAAAACTCTGCAAAACATCAAGTTGCGCCAAGCCATGGGCCAACCGCTGCAGCCGTTTAATTTGATCTTTAATCTGTTCCCGCAAAGCTACAAACAGCTGATACTGTAATTCAGTCGCTTTGGTTTTAGCTCCCAAGATGAGATTTTCTTTCTCTTTCAATTCTGGTGTCACAAACCGTTCGGCATGGGTTAAGGTTTGTTTCCGTTGGTAACGATCTTCAGGTAACTTAGCCAAGCTCCCTTTAGAAACTTCAATATAATAGCCAAAAACCCGGTTATAACCAATTTTCAAGTTGTTAATTCCTGTGGCCTGACGTTCCTGTGCCTCTAACTGTGCTAGCCACTTTTTGCCATTCTGCATCGCATCGACATACTGGTCGAGCTCTGCGTTGTATCCTGGTCGAATTAAGTTACCATCAGTTACTGCAATTGGGGGGTCGTCGACGATCGCCTGATCGATCAAGTCCACTACTTCTTCAACCGGATCGAGTTGGTCAAGCAGGGGCTTGAAAGCCTGACCATCTAACTCGCTTAAAACATATTTTATTTGCGGAATATGTTGTAATGACGTTTTCAATTGAATCAAATCCCGGCCATTAACATTTCCGAATGCCACCCGCCCTGCTAACCGTTCCAGGTCGTACACGTGGGTTAATTCTTCTTGGATGGTATTGCGTTCCAGGAAATTATCTAATAACAATTGGACCAAGGCTTGGCGTTGTTCAATTTGTTGGCGTTCAAGTAATGGCCGTTCAATCCATTGCTTCAACAGCCGGCCCCCCATAGCCGTTTTAGTTGCGTCTAGTAACCATAAAAGTGTCCCACTCTTCTTGCCCGTACGGGAGTTGCTGATCAATTCAAGGTTGCGCTTGGCATAGCGGTCTAGGCGCAAAAAGTCTGCTGGTTGATAATGAACTGATTGCTGTAAATGGGCTAGGCTTCGTTTTTGCGTTACCGTTAAATACATCAATAGGTGCTTAACGGCTTGAATTTCAGCATCTGCTGTTAGGTTCTGGCTAACATAACTGAACTCGCTTCTTTGCTCCACCGTATTCTGTTGGGACTGGAGAATTTTAAGCTTATCGATTACAGCGCGGGTTGGTGCAGTCACACTCTCATCAATAACAATTTCTTTAGTCCGGGTTGCGACTAATTCATTTTCAACAGCAGTCAAATCTTTCAGCACCGTTGACCGCATTTCGCCGGTTGATAAGTCAACATAGGCAAAACCATACTGGTCATCTGTCTGGTGGATTGCGGTCAAATAATTATTGCTCTTATTTTCACCAGCTTTTTGCTCCATTAATGTTCCGGGAGTAATTAGTTGAATAACCCCCCGCTTAACCATCCCTTTAGCTGTACTTGGGTCTTCTAGTTGCTCACAAATAGCCACCTTGTACCCTTTTTCCACTAAAATATCGATATAGTTACTGGCTGCATGGTGGGGAACACCACACATTGGAATATGTTCTTGCCCATTTTTATTCCGTTGGGTCAAAGTTAATTCTAAAATTTGTGCCCCTTTAATCGCATCATCATAAAACATCTCATAAAAATCACCGATACGATAGAACAAAAAAGCATCTGGGTAATCCTGCTTGATCTCCAGATATTGCTTCATCATAGGTGTTACACTTTTTTTAGCCATCAACTTGCCCCATTTCTTCTCGATTTCATTCTGTTTAATTTTAACATTTATCACTAAAAAATAAAAAAAGTCACGTCAAGCGTGACTTTTTAAGCAACCTACTTGGCATATTCGATTGCTCTCGTTTCGCGAATAACCGTGACCTTAATATGTCCTGGATATTCTAACTCATTTTCAATCTTATTCTTGATATCTCGTGCTAAGACCGTTGCTTGTAAATCATTGATTTCGCTTGGTTTTACAATCACCCGAACTTCGCGTCCTGCTTGGATTGCATAACTCTTCTTAACTCCTGAGAAATCATTAGCAATTGTTTCCAGTTTTTCTAAACGGTGAATATACTTTTCAAGTGATTCACTCCGTGCCCCTGGCCGAGCTGCAGAAATCGCATCAGCTGCAGCCACTAACACTGCAATTACTGATTTTGGTTCTACATCCCCGTGATGTGATGCGATAGTATTCACAACTACGTCACTTTCTTTGTACTTCTTAGCCAATTCGACACCTATTTCTACGTGTGAACCATCTACTTCATGATCAATTGCTTTTCCGATATCGTGTAATAATCCTGCGCGTTTTGCCATTACGACATTTTCGCCTAATTCAGCTGCTAGCACTCCCGCAATTTTAGCTACTTCGATGGAGTGAACCAAAACATTTTGCCCATAACTGGTCCGGTAGTGCATCCGCCCAACGGTTTTAATTAAATCAGGGTGCATTGCATGCAAGCCCAGATCAAACAAGGCTTGCTCCCCTTTTTCTCTAATTTTAGAATCAATTTCCTTAGTAGCTTTTTCAACCATTTCTTCAATCCGAGCGGGATGAATCCGTCCGTCTTGAATCAACTTCTCTAATGCCACCTTGGCAATTTCTCTTCTTACTGGGTCAAAACCACTCAAAACGACTGCCTCTGGTGTGTCGTCAATAATCAAATCGATCCCTGTTAACGTTTCTAAGGTACGAATATTGCGTCCTTCACGCCCGATAATCCGTCCCTTCATTTCATCGTTAGGTAAGGTAACGACGGAAACCGTGCTTTCAGAAACCATATCGGCAGCACTCCGTTGAATTGCTTGCGCAATAAGGTTCTTGGCTGTCTTATCAGCAGTTGCTTTGATTTCAGCTTCATTATCTTTGATCATTACTGCTAATTCATGATCAAGACTAGCCCGTGTTTGCTTCAAGATTAATTGCTTAGCATCATCCTGCGTCATAGCAGCAATCTGAGCTAGTTTATCTTGTTGTTGCTGAATTAAGTTGGAAACATCTTCTTGCTTTTGCTTTAAGATCTGGTTATCCCGGGTATACTTACTTTCCCGCTGTTCAAGTGCTCCTTCTCTTTTGTCAAGTTGGGAGTCTTTGCGATCAAGGTTTTCTTCCCGTTGTAAAAGCCGATTTTCTTGCTTTTGAACTTCGGCTCGCCGCTCTTTTAGTTCACTTTCGATTTCTTTACGATAACGATGACTTTCATCTTTAGCCTCTAACAGAGCTTCCTTCTTGCGAGCTGCCGCGTCTTTTTTGGCGGTAGCAATAATCCCTTCTGCTGTCTGCGTAGCTTGATCCAAAGCCTTTTCGTGAAAAGCCTTACGTAAACTATATCCGATAACAAGACCGATCATTAAAGCCGCAATAATAGCGATGGCGAGGATTACGATTATCATACTCAAATCTTTACACCTCCACACCATCATTAATGATCACTAATCTAATCACCAATCATTGATGTTTTTATTTTGAATTACATACACATTGATATTTTAATGTTTTTGCCCGGTTACTGTCAATAATTACTCCTAGTTGGTCGCATTAGGATCCACTAATTTAAATATTTATTTACCGGACAACAAAAGGACAGCCCTATCTCGTAGTGCTGGCTGTCCCTGTTTTAAATATGCAATTAATTATTCTTTAGTATTAGTAGCATTTGTAGGTGCAACCTTGAGATCTAGCTGCTTATCACTAGCATTCGTAGTCGCTGCTGGCTTTTCAGCAGCGTCTTCAGCCGTTCCCGCCTCACTAATGCCATAAGCACTTCGCACCTTGGTAGTTACTTCCGCCATGAAGTCAGGATTGTCTGCTAGGTACTTCTTAACGTTTTCCCGACCTTGACCAATGCGTTTGTCGCCATATGAGAACCATGAACCGCTCTTGTGGATGATATCTTTTTCCACAGCCATATCAAGTAATTCGCCGGTCTTAGAAACACCTTCGCCGTACATAATATCGACTTCAGCAACCTTAAATGGGGGAGCAACTTTGTTCTTAACCACTTTGATCCGTACGCGGTTACCAATGATATCTGAGCCTTTTTTAATCTGTTCAGCCCGCCGAACTTCTAACCGAATAGTGGAGTAGAACTTCAATGCCCGTCCCCCAGTAGTCGTTTCTGGGTTACCAAACATTACCCCAATCTTTTCCCGAATTTGGTTAATGAAGATTGCAATTGTCTTGGTCTTGTTAATCATCCCAGATAACTTCCGCAGGGCCTGGGACATCATCCGTGCTTGTAAACCAACATGGGCGTCACCCATTTCTCCGTCAATTTCTGCCTTAGGAACTAAAGCCGCCACAGAATCAATAACTATAATGTCAATCGCACCAGAGGTAATCAATGCTTCCGCAATTGATAAGCCTTCTTCCCCAGAATCTGGTTGTGACAGCCACAATTCATCAATGTTGACCCCTAGTGCCCGAGCATATTTAGGATCAAGTGCGTTTTCAGCGTCAATATAAGCTGCTGTCCCCCCACGTTTCTGAACTTCAGCTACTGCATGCAAAGCAACTGTTGTTTTCCCAGAACTTTCAGGACCATAAATTTCAACAATTCTCCCTTTAGGATAACCACCCACGCCTAAAGCTTCGTCAAGAGCAATAGAACCAGTTGGGATCGTTGCGATTTCTGTATTGGTATCAGCCCCCATCTTCATGATGGAACCCTTACCGAAATTTTTTTCGATTTTTTTCAAGGCTTTTTCTAAGGCCGCTTTTCTTTCGTCCGCCACTTAATGTGCCTCCTTCTTCCTTCTTCATACTTTTTATAATACTGATTTTCACTTCAAAACACAAGAACAAAAGTTCCCTTATTGCTTTTTGAGTGCCTGTAAAACCATCATCAAGCCAGCTAAAACAGCCCGCTGCCGTACTTCTTGGCGCGTCATTTTTGGCCAGTGAAATTCCCGGGCTTGTGGTTTTTGATCCTTGAATTGTAGCCCTATCCAAACTGTTCCGGCTGGAAGTCCGTCCACTTGCCCTGGTCCAGCAACACCAGTAAACGAAACTGCAATATCTGTTTGGGCACGTTTTTGTGTGTGCTGTGCCATTGCTTGAGCAGTCGCTTGACTTACAACCCCGTTTTGAGCAATCAATTCGTGGGGAACACCTAAAAAACGTTCCTTGGCTTCTGTCGCATATGTCACAAAGCCCCCATAAAACACTGCTGAAACTCCTGGAATAGTCGCTAATGTGCTCTGGAACAAGCCAGCCGTTAAACTTTCCGCTGCCGCAATCGTCAAGTGCTCTTGCTGCAGTTTCTGGACAAGCACATTGGCTAATGAGTTGTCAGCCCCATGTCCATAATAATATTGACCAGCCCGTTCTAAAATCACGTTGGCACACTGTATTAACTTCTTTTCAGCCTCTGCACTCGTATTAGCCCGACTGGCCAGACGAATAGTTACCTCACCATGTTGCGCATACAATGCAATAGTCGGGTCAGATTGCTGGGCAATCACATCTGCGAGTAAAGCTGCTAGTCGCGATTCACTAATCCCGAAAAAGCGCATCACATGAGTAAATAATGGCTGCAAGTTTGGCAATGACTGACGTAACACTGGCATAAGTTCTTGTTCTACCATAACCTGCAATTCTTGAGGTGGCCCCGGTAACAAAACATAGTGGGTTTGGGTTGCTTGAGCATAATAATACGTTCCCACCGCTAACCCTACTGAATTAGCTAAACTTCGGCCCCCATTGATATACTCCGCTTGTGTGCGGTTATTCGGTGCCGGCACTTCGTTTCGCCCAGCAAAATAGTGTGCGATTTTGTTGGCAGCTGCCTGGTCGCCCACTAACGGTTGGTTAACAAACCGAGCTACAACCTGCTTAGTAATATCATCAGCAGTGGGACCGAGACCACCTGTTATGATCACTAAATCACTATTTGCTTGTGCCTGTTCAAGGGCTGCCACTAAGCGGTGCTCATTGTCCCCAACTGTCGTCCGGTGGTAGACATCTATTCCTAGCCGCGCCATTTGCTGACTTAAGTACGGTGCATTGGTATCCGTCACTTCGCCCAATAAAAGCTCCGTTCCTACACTAATGATTTCTGCCCTCATTATCTGTCCCTACCTTTGCCTTGTTTACCTCTTATTTTACTCTTTATCCTTCTAAAATATAGATACACATAAAGAGCATTAATTTTTCATCGATTTACAAAAATAAGGGCTAGACGGAAAAATTCCGCTTAGCCCTTATTTGATGGTTAATTTATTTTTTTCCAAACGAATCAGCAAAAACGTCTCGACTATTATAGAAGTATTCTACTCCCGAATATACAGTGAAGAATAAGCAAATATATAAGAGAACTTCACCAATTGGAAAGTGTACCGGTGCAAATAAAACATTGTTAAGGAACAAGAAGATAATCGCAAACATTTGCGTAAAAGTCTTGATCTTCCCCGGCATAGCAGCTGCCATAACTTCACCATCATTTTCTACGACGATCAAGCGCAACCCGGTCACCGCTAATTCCCGACAAACAATAATCGCTGCAATCCATGCAGGCACCTTTCCCATTTGGACCAAAATAATAAATGCTGTCATGACTAACATCTTATCGGCCAAGGGATCTGCAAACTTACCAAAATTGGATACCAAGTGCCGTCGTCGTGCGATCTGTCCGTCAGCAAAATCAGTGATCGAAGCCACCGCAAAAATGATTGCGCCTACTAACTGCGTAACTGGTATTACCGTTCCTAAGCAAGTTACTTCGCCCCATTCTAGTGGCAAAAGTAAAACCAGCATAAACAGCGGAATTAAGAAAATTCTGATAACTGTCAACTTATTAGGTAAATTCATCTTAAATATACTCCCTTATCCATTCCTCACATTAACAACCACACGCCTTACAGAGTGAGCTTAGGCCGCTTTACCAACATTGATGATCAGCGTCCGAACAGTTTCGCCATTTCCCTGCTTCTTGTAGTTGAATTCTTGTCCGTTAATTGTCAAACTCGTTGCTTTAGAATTCCCAATCGAAAGCTTGATTTTAGTAGCGTCGGCTGGAACTGTCACGGTATGGGTGCTCCCGCTGGTCAATGTTCCTTGCCAAACCTGTGTCCCATCAACAGTAACCGCATTCCATGCAGCTCCGTTAGTTGCTTTCAATGTGATCTTATTCTTTTTAGCCCCGTTCTTTAATTGGTAAGTGTAGGTGGTACCACTAATATAAGTGATCTTTTGCTTACGACTTGTAACAGCAGATTTAGCCGCCTTGGATGAACTCTTTTTCTTCTTAGGAGTTGTTGAACCATCGCTTGTTTTTTCAACCTTGGCGGATGAAACATCAATTGGCTGATCCGCATTTTTTTGGTGATTCCCCCAAGCAACGATATAAATCGAACCCAAAATAGCGATGACAACCGCCACGATAATGATAGTTGGTAAGTATGATAAAAAGCGTTCCAATTTCGATGGCTGGGATGTCTTTTGTTTTTCCCGCAAAATTGCTGTTCTAGTCACTGCTTCATTTTGCTTTACTGGTTCAGTTGGTGCTCCTTGACCTAATTCAGCATTGAGTTCAGCCAATAACTCCTGGGGATTTAAATCAACCGTTTCTGCGTATTGCCGCACAAATGCTTTGATGTAAAATGCTCCCGGTAAAGCTTCAAATCTCCCCTCTTCAATTGCAATTAAATACCGTTTTTGAATCTTAGTAATTTGTTGTAAATCATCGAGGGTATAGCCCTTCTCTACCCGCGCATTCTTTAGTTTTTCACCAATTTCACTCATTGAATTTACACTCCGTTTAAATTTCAATCTCTAATAAAATAATCTGTTTTAAAGTATATCACACAGACCAGCAAAGATTAATATGGATTAAGCTTATCTTAACCATCCTCCGGTAACGTAGATTGTTTCCCCAGTTAAGTATTGGGCTGCCGGGTCCAAAAGGACCTTAACCCAGTAGCTGATTTCGTTAGGATCTGCAAACCGCCCGGCCGGAATCTCTTCTGTCACGGCTGCTTTTTCCGCACCGGTAAAAATATCATTCATCGGCGTAGCCACTGCTCCAGGGGCAACCACGTTTACTGTAATTCCTGTCGATGCGACCTCCTGGGCATACGCCCTAGCAAAGGCAGACAATGCTCCTTTGACCGTGCTATACCCTACTTCCATTGGGCTGCCAGCACCACCATATACCGAACCCAAGAAAACGATCCGGCCGTGAGATGATCGTGCTAACTTATCCTCAAATTCCTGGACCAAGCGCAGTGGGGTTACCACTTGCATCTGTAACATCGTCTGCAATTTTACCAAAGGCAAGTCCTTAAATAAGCTATAATGCGTTGTTCCTTGTGCAAAAACCAGTGCATCTAGAGCAAAAATGTTGCTTGTCAAAGCCGATAAATTCTCTTCATCAGTCAGATCATATTGCACGGGGATAAATTCTTGCCCGGCATACTGGTGATTAAAATAGTCGACCATTTGCTGAATTGTTTCTTCATGGTGGTGATAGTGCAAATATAATGACCAGCCGTCAGCTGCTAAAGTCGTTGCAATTTGCTGACCAATCCCTCCTGATGCACCAATTATCAATGCCCATTTTGTCATTTCTCTATCTCCTTACTGTGGCACAACCTGGTTGATTGTTAGATTATCAAAGTCGATTATCTTAGTGGCAGCAAGAACATCCGCTAAAGTTACTTCCTGAACCAACGGTACTAAGTCAAAAATCGTAGCATAGCCAAACAACGGTCCTTCATACCGGTTAGCAATTGCTTCCAAAGAATTAATGCTCTTGATTGTCTGCCCCAGAAATTCTTTCTTAGCTAAGGCTAATTCCTCAGTAAGTTTGGCCACAGTCGTTGGGGCAGTCTGCAAAATTTCCTTAATCGCTGCTACAAATGCTTCTGGTTGCCGAGTATTGCCATCAACCAATATGAAATAAAAGCCCCGTTCCACTTGCAACTCATAATCAAAGCTGTCATCCACTATCCCTTGGTCGTACAACTCTTGGTATGTTGGGGAGGTTTCCGCAAATAAGAGGTGTAATAACAATTCCAATGCAACCTTCTTCTTTAACCCCTCCCGATTCATCGGTAACGCCTCTGTACCCCGGATTCCGAGCATAACTTTTGGCACCTTAACTGCCAAAGGAACCACTGTTTGAGGTACAACTGGTTGTGCAAGGGGCGTAAAGAACCGTTGGGGCACAACTTTTTCAGGGAAAGTTTTTTGTGCTTGGTTTTGCTTGATCACTGCCAAAAGTTCATCCGGCACAAAGTTACCAATTACAAACAAGTTCATATTACTTGGCTGGTAAAAATATCGATAACATGTATAAAGATCCTGGGCTGTAATCTGTGCGATACTACTTGCACTGCCTGCAATATCCAAACTTAGCTGGGAACCTGGATAAAGGTTTGCCATTGTCTTTTGATACAGCTGCCATGAAGGATCATCATCATACATTTTTATTTCTTGTTCAATAATGCCCTTTTCTTTTGCCACTGTTTGTTCCGTAAAGTACGGTGTCTGCACAAAGTCTAATAATACGTTCATACATTCGTCCAGGTGACTTGTAGTAGCAAATAAATAACTTGTCCGTGTATAACTAGTGAAGGCATTGGCATCAGCGCCGTATTTCCCAAAAAGATCAAATGCATCATGATCCTTTTTTTCGAAAAGTTTATGCTCTAAAAAGTGTGCAATTCCTGCCGGAACCGTTATCTTTTCCCCTTGTTCAGTGGTAAACGTGTCATCAATCGAACCAAAGTCGACTGTCAAAATAGCATATGTTTTATGAAAATTAGGACGCGCAATCATGTTCACCAATAAACCGTTGGCTAAACGCTCTGTTTGCATTTTTTCCGCAAACAATGGGTATAATGTTTCCTGCATGCTAGTGTCCTCCTTCTAAACAATATACTAATTGCAGCGACGCCCGCTGCGCTATGGTTACGATATCATCCTTAGTGATATTTTTGATCCGCTGGCACCATTCTGCAGTTGAATACTGCCGCCCTAGTAAGTTCCCGATCAGGGCCCGGGTGCCTAAAGTCGCTTGGGTATCTTCCCGACTAATCCGTTCATTAATAAGGCTTTTCTTTATATTCTCCACAGTTGCCATTGTGAAGTCCCCCTGTTGGAGGGCCGCTAATTGCGCAGCCACCAAATATTTTACCTTTTCTTTATTGGCAGTTTCTATTCCCGTTTGGACCCACAAAACATTCCGTAAAACATCAAAATTACTGCTAGCATAATATGCCATACTGCTTTTTTCCCGAACGTTCATAAATAATTTTGATTGAGGATCGCCCCCAAATAAAGCATTGAATACAATAGCGGCAAAAAAATCATTACTGTTAAGATCCAATGGCAAATGATACATAAAATTCAACTTGGTCTGCTGTAACTGCTGCTTGACTGTCACTTTTCGGACTGATCCTTGTGCTGGTTGATCATACTGGATCGTACTATCTAGCTTGGTTCGAGGACCCAGGGGCAATGTCGCTACCAACCCCATAATTATCGCTGGATCAACATCCCCCGTCACAATAATATTGACCTGGTCCTTGGTAACCATCGTACGATAGGCCTGGTACAAGTCTTGGTTGGTTACATCTTTCAGTGTTGCTGGTGTCCCAAACTGTGGTACTTTTTGGCTAGGATCATCAAAGTAGTGCGATCGCAAGCCGTATAAGGCCATTAACCGGGGGTCTTCATCTACTGATTCCATATACGTTGCCAAGTTGCTTTTTTGCAACTTAAAGGTATCCTCATCAAAAGCCCCTTCCTTAACTAAGGGATGAAAAATCATTTCTTTTAAAAACATCACTGCTTCCTGTACTAAATCTGTATCAGTCTGCAAATATTTATCATGCACTACTCCCGCAACAAAACTTAAACTGTGGGTCCGTCCGCGGCGATTGATTGTCGTTCCAAAGCTTGCCCCATACATCTGGGATAGCTTCTGAGCAACGGCTTTTTGAGTAGGCCACTTTTGACTACTTGTTTCAAGCATGTATGCCAGTAACGACCGGGTCGTTAAATAATTTGCATCAGGAATAACTCCCGTAAATGAAACAATGATTTGTGTTGTTGTGAACTGCTTTGTAGGAATAACCGTTAGTGTTACTCCTGGATAAATTTCTTTTTCCAAGCAATTTCCTCCCTAACTTTCCTCTTTTGGCTTTATTATATTCTTTTATTAACAATTTAAAATGGCAGATTGTAAAATTTAAGTTGAACATTTTAGTGGACAGAAAAACCCATAAAGGTCTTTAATGGTGTCGTTACAACATTCCATTAGAAAGAAGGACCTTTATGGGCACCACTATCTTATCATTTTCAGACCGCATTGTCATCGAAACGCTTCGTCATGAAAAGCGATCTCTTCGATATATCGCTGATTACCTGGGCTTTAGTAAGACTACTATCTTTAATGAAATTCACCGGTTAAAGGGTGAATACCATGCGACTAGTGCGCAAGCCGACCACGAAACTAAACTTAGTTATCGTGGTCGTAAATGCTCATTAACGGCTAACCTCAAGCGACTAATC
>NZ_AUHQ01000014.1 GCF_000423265.1 Ligilactobacillus saerimneri DSM 16049
TCTGTTTCCAGGTGTTATCCCCCGCTTCTGGGCAGGTTACCTACGTGTTACTCACCCGTCCGCCGCTCATCGGTAAACCATCGTCAATCGGATGCAAGCATCTTCAATCAGTTGGGCCGATGCGCTCGACTTGCATGTATTAGGCACGCCGCCAGCGTTCATCCTGAGCCAGGATCAAACTCTCGATTTAAAATCTTAAGTCGATTAGACTCGTAAAAATTACTAGCGAATTGACATTCGCAAATGTTTCGCTCTTGCATCTAGCAAGAAGCCCCACACATTTGATTTGTCGAAACTTTGTTCAGTTTTCAAAGATCTACTTTATAAAAAGTTGTTTGCTTGAAACAACTCATTCATAATAGCATTTCAAGTTTCATGCGTCAAGCATAAAATTTAAAAAATCTCACTGCCGTAAGAAGTGATTTGATAACTCCTTATCAGCAACGAGATTTATAATATCAATTCCTACCCATAGGGTCAAGAACTTTTTTCACTTTTTTTATCGATATCCGCCAAAGCTTGCTCAACCCACTCATCAAGGCGGTCTGCAATCGGGGCAAACCCTTCCTCAACATGGCGGTTAGTCCAGTAATGTTTATACTGGTTGGGCGCAACGTTTGTGTGGTAAAAGTCAAACTTTTTCTCTAAGCACCGCAACGATAAACTGATCTTTTGCGTATACTCATCAATATCAATGATCATCACCCGAACCCGTTGTCCTACTTGGAGTAAGTCGTAGATATCACTAATATAACCATTGCGACACTCGGAGATGTGAATCAACCCCTGGGTATCATTATCAAGGGAAACAAATGCTCCATAGGGTTGAATCCCCGTCACTTTGCCCTCAATAACCATCCCAATTCTATATCGCATATTAATCCCGATCCTTCACCGCAATCTTTTCGATCACAATATCCCGACCAGGTTTGTCTCCTGGCATCGTTGGTTCTTTAGCGATCTTGTCTACAACTTCCATTCCAGCTACCACTTGACCGAAAACGGTATGACGGTGATCAAGCCACGGTGTGCCCCCCTTTTGATAAGCAGCTACGATTTCTTCAGGATAATGCGCCCGCTTCATTTCAGCTGCCATTGAATCAGGGAGGTTCTTGTTTTGGACGATAAAGAACTGACTTCCATTAGTGTTTGGACCAGCATTGGCCATTGACAATGCTCCGCGGAGGTTAAACAACTGGTCAGAAAATTCATCTTCAAATTCTTTTTCCCAGATACTGCTACCCCCCATACCGGTTCCGGTTGGGTCTCCCCCTTGAATCATGAAATCATAGATCACCCGGTGGAAAATTGTCCCATCATAGTAACCATTACGCGCTAAAGTCATGAAGTTTTCAACTGCTTTGGGCGCTAGTTCTGGAAAAAGGACACATGTAATATCCCCCAGGTTGGTCGTAATTGTTACCTGTGGCGTCGTATCTGTATTTACTGCTAATTGTGGATACATCAACATCACTTCCTAATATTTAGTTTTGGCAATCAAAAATATTTTAACACGAAACCTACTATGCTACTATTGTTTTCACTTTAGAGCGATACTTTGCTTTTAATTCATGTTCAGTGTATCGTTAGTAATGCTATTACTTCATTGTGGAGAAAACGAGAATTGAAAAACTACTATGATATAACTATTATCGGTGGCGGACCGGTGGGCTTGTTCGCTGCGACATACGCTCGGATGCACCTTGCCCAAACCCAAGTGATTGAAAGTCTCGATCAGAGTGGTGGGCAAGTCAGTGCCCTTTTCCCTGCTAAAGAAATCTACGATATCCCCGGCTTTACCCGTTTGACGGGGCAAGAATTGATTGACAATTTAACCCGCCAGGCCCAACACTATGGACCTGAAATCAAGCTCAATCAAACTGTCCAAGAAATCATCGCGACCGACCAGGGGTATGAAGTGGTTACGAACCAAGGTTCCAGCTTTACCAAGACAATCATCGTTGCTACCGGAGCAGGAGCTTTCCAACCCCGTAAACTCCGTTTACCAGAAGCAGGTCCCCTAGAAGGAACCAAAGTCTTTTATTTTGTTAAGGACCAGACACCTTTTATTGATCAAGACATTGCCATCGCTGGCGGCGGTGATTCCGCGGTTGATTGGGCCTTGCACTTGGCCGAAGTTGCGCACTCAGTAACCCTGATTCACCGGCGAGATCAGTTTCGGGCACTTGAAAGTTCAGTCGCAAAATTGGAACCTGCAGGCGTTAAGCTGGCCACTCCTTATACCATCCGTGCTTTGGCTGACCACAATGAAAAATTAAAATTAACTTTAAAAAAGGCTCGGAGCACTACAAGTGAGGAACTGGTTGTTGATAAACTACTAGTGAACTATGGATTTGTTTCCAACAACAATATGGTCCGCAGCTGGGGGCTTGATACTGACAAACGCGGTATCACCGTTGATCGGACGATGATGACTTCACGCCCTAATATCTTTGCCATTGGCGACGCAGCCTCTTATCCTGGCAAGACACCTTTGATTGCTACTGGCTGGGGCGAAGCACCTATTGCAATCAACGCCGCCCTCAATGCGATCTATCCAGACCGAAACCAAGCTCTCCATAGTACACAACTCATCAAAAATTTTGTAAAGGACTAGTGGATCATGAGTTACTTAATTGATTTTATCCTCCACATTGACGAACACTTAATCACGATTGTTAATATGTTTGGCGATTGGACATATTTAATCTTATTCGCCATCATCTTTGTTGAAACTGGGGTAGTCATCATGCCGTTCTTGCCGGGGGATTCCTTGCTCTTTGCGGCAGCTGCGATGGCGGCCAACCCTAAGTATCACCTTGATATTTGGATCTTTGTGGCTTGCTTCTTCATCGCATCCATGTTGGGAGATTCTTCTAACTATGCGATTGGCCATAAAGTCGGTCACTCCCTAACTAAGAATTCATTTTTGAGTCGCTTTATCCGCAAAGATGATTTAGTTAAAACTGAACTTTTCTTTGAAAAGCACGGAGGAAAGGCCATCATCATTGCCCGCTTCATGCCAATCATTCGGACGTTAGTTCCGTTTGTAGCTGCTAGCAGCGGTTTCCCCTACAAAACCTTCCTTCATTACAATCTTTTAGGGAACGTCCTGTGGGTAATCATCTGTTGTAGCGGGGGTTACTTCTTTGGTAACTTCACGATCGTTAAGGAACACTTCTCCCTAATTATTTTGGGCATCATTGTTGTTTCCTTAATTCCAGCAGTGGTTGGTGCGCTCAAGGCGCGCTTGAGTAAATAATTGATATAAAACAAAAGGATCGCGGTTTGAAGCCACGATCCTTTTTTCTTATTCACGTTGTCGTTGAGTAAATAACACCCAGATTCCCAGCAAGATTCCCCCAATAAAGAGCGCAAAGAATAATCCAAAGCATATAGCAAAATAATAGCTCGGCAATAAATTAATGATCTGATCTCGTCGTGGATCAAACAGCCAATCCTGATTACGGAACAATAGTTGATGAAAAATGACAAAGAAATCATTAAAATCAACTATTGCTAAACTTGCTAAACAAATGCTAATACCAGCAACACCACGCAATACCAGCCGGGCAAGCCACAGCGAGTATGCATCATGACTCCACCGCCATACTGGTTTAATGAGCGCTGTTATCCCGATAAAACCAATATACACTCCCCAAACCAGATATTTAACCTCCTTAAAATGAGCCTGCGCTGGTGCAGATAAAGCCAGGTGACCGCCGATTGTTGTCCGGGTAGGAAAGTTAAGAAATTGCCACACCCGCAAGTACTCTCGGAAAGCTGCTTGGTCATTAAGCCCCAAGCTTTGGCCCCAGTGATAGTGATGAACCAAACCCCAATATATGGGCAGGCAGTTTACCGTAATAATAATTGCCCCTAGTAATATCCAGCCACTAATAACTAGACCACAGATTATTCCCCGCTTTTTACTTGGCATGATTTGGTCATCCTTATTCAATCACCCAATCATCCAGCGTATCCAACTCAATCGTTGGTTGCTGTGGCTTTTGGGCTACCTGCTCTTTAGTAGAAACCCCGGTATAAACCAACATCGTGTCAATCCCAAAATTGATCCCTGCCGAAATATCCGTCATGTAGTTATCACCAACCATTACTACTTCGTCTTTGGTTAACCCTAACCGCTTCAATGCTTTTTCCATAATAATGGTCTCAGGTTTGCCAATATAAGTTGCTTTTTGTTGGGTAGCTCGTTCTACCAAGGCGATGATTGAACCTGCTCCTGGAACTAAGCCCCGTTCATTGGGCAAGTTAGTATCTGCATTGGTTCCGATAAACTTAGCCCCACGCTTGATTGCTAAAGTAGCTAGTTCAAACTTGTGGTAAGTCACATCATAATCCAAACCTACCACTGCATAATCTGGGGTAGTTTCTTCAAACTGAAAACCCTGGTCCAACAAAGCCTGTTTTAGGCCTAATTCACCAATTGCGTATACAGATCGTTTTTTAGGATCCAAGTCAGCCAGATAATCCGCTGTTGCTAATGCACTAGTATATACCTGGTCAGGGGTAACATGGATATCGAAGTTGTCCCCTAAGTTAGCAACCACCTTTTCTGGTGTCTTGGTACTATTATTAGTCACAAATAGGATCTGCTTACCTTTCTCTTGAAGTCGTTTAATAAACCGTTGGGCCGCCGGGATCTTTTCTTTTCCCCGATACATCGTCCCATCTAAGTCAATCATATATCCTTGATAACTCTTCACTATCTCTTACCTCACTTCTGCCTAATTGTAAAACCACGATTTGTCTTATTATCGCGTGAACGCTTTTTCTTATAATTTTTATGCTTAGGGTTCCGCTGCCGTGACCGGTACGTTTTTTCGCCAGTATTATTCCGCTTATCTGTAGAATGATACCCTCTTTTGTTATTACGCCGGGGGTTGCGCCCTGGTTTGGATTCTCCAAGGTTTTGGAGGATAAAGTACGCACAGCCAAAATTACAGTATTCGTCCAGGTAATCTTGAATATGGTCAATGTTTTGTCCTGAACTTCCCTGTTTGCTATTGCTGGCATAAAATCCCCGCAACCGTAATTGGTCGTAACCCCAATCACCTAAAATGTAGTCATATTTGGTTAAAATACTGCTGAATCGTTCTTCCAGTTTTTCAATATTAAACCCTTCACGGTAGTTACTGATTAACCGATACGGATGACCATCAATCGTTAGTTCCGTCGCATTTTTCATCTTAATATGACTAGCAAAAGCCTTGATCGTTTCGGCCTTTTTAGCCAATTGTTCCTGACGTCGCTCTTTTTTCTCGCTATTCACTAGCTCCCCTCCATCAAACAATATACTTCAATTATAAACAGAAATCTTATTTCAATGCTATTTTTCTTTATCGGCGCTTTTGATAATCAATTTTCTTTTCTGTCACCATCATCACAATATCATCCCGGCTAAAAGGTGTGCCAAAAGGGATGGAACGCTGCAGATAATCTTTCTCAGGGCTATCCACACCAACGTTGATATTTTCTGCCATGTTGACAGCACGGTTATGAATATGCCCGTGTAAATTGATCCGATTTTTGGCCGGGCCCACGATCATTGGGTAATGGGTCAAAAAGAACTGATACTTGGCAAATTTAAGACGAATCCCTACTTCATGAAAGGTAAACTTGGGCTTACCATTGACAGTTATATTATGCTTGGCAAGATACTTAAACAGTGTTTGGTTGTCATGGTTTCCCTTAATAAAGCAGATGTTACCATTGAGGCGCAATAACAAACTTAATAACCGGGCTAATTCCGCTGCCTTAGTACTAATGAGAGCAATATCGCCCAAATGATACACCTGATCAGTTGGTGCTACCGTAGCATTCCAGCTATTAACAATTTGCTCATTCATCTCGCCAATAGTCAAGAAATGGCGGTCAGCAAACCGGGCATTATGCACGATCCCTGGATGAAAGAAATGAGTATCCGCAGTAAAAAAGTCCATTTTTTCACTTCCTTGTTTATTTGACAAATAATAAAGAGGTGGGCCACACCAACTAGATTAGTTAGCACTTCCCACCTCAGATTAAACGACCAGGTTCTCCTATTCCCGGTCAATGATATTAATTATTTTCACGATGACGCATCCGGATGGCTACATAAAGGGCAATAAACCAAATGATCGCAGCAATCAGTGCGTATAAGGTGGTCTTTTCCAAGCATAATACTACCGCAATAAAGACCAAAAATGCCAATACCAAGTAGTTGGAAAGAGGATACAACGGCATTTTGAACGTTAATTTTTGTTCTGCTTGCGCTGAGAGTGACTTCCGGTACTTGATATGGGCAACAACAATTGCTCCCCAAATGAACAAGAAGCACGTCGTTGCGACACTCGAAACAAAGTTAAATAAGGATGTATTAGGAATGATGAAGTTAGCAATAACTGAAATTGCGATTACCATTGCAGAGAAGATCAAGCCGTTAGCTGGGACCTGGGTCCGTGAGAGCGTGCTCATCTTCCGGGCAAATTTTGATTTGCCATGGTAATTCAAAGAAAATAACATCCGTCCGGTTGTAAACAAGGAACTGTTAGTTGCTGAAGCAGCAGCCGTCAGGACAACAAAGTTGATGATTCCTGCAGCCATAGTCACCCCAATATTTTCAAACACCTGAACAAAGGGACTGGAAGAAGCAGTAATGTAATTCCATGGATAAATACACATTAATGCCAGCAACGATCCAACGTAAAACAAGATTACCCGCGTAGGAATCTCGTTGATTGCCTTAGGAATAACTGTTTCTGGGTCTTCAGCTTCAGAAGCAGTTACCCCAACCATTTCAATCCCAATGAAACCAAACGTTACCATCTGGAATGAAAGAACGAAGCCTTTCCATCCCTGGGGTAAAAAGCCCCCTTCGCTAAAGAGGTTACTCAAGCTGGCATGTCCCACTGGTGTTTGGTAGTTGACTGCAACTAAAACGATTCCCGCGATGATGAGCGCAACAATCGCAACAATCTTGATCAAAGCAAACCAAAACTCCATCTCCCCGAATAACCCGACCGTGATCAGGTTAATTAACAACAACAACCCGATCAATATCAGCCCGGGTAACCACTGGGGAATATGGGGGAACCAGTATTTGATATACATCCCACTCGCCGTAACATCAGCCATAGCGATGGTAATCCAGCACACCCAATAGGTCCAACCGGCAATAATACCGACATCTTTCCCGAGGTACTTGGCGATAAAATCAATAAACGAATGCGTATCCAGGTCAGAGAGTAGCAACTCCCCCATGGCCCGCATCAGTAAAAAGCAAATCGCACCAGTGATCAAATACGCTAGGACAATTGCCGGCCCCGCTGAGTGAATCGACTTACCAGACCCTAGGAATAACCCAGTTCCGATCGTGCCCCCCAGCGCAATCAACTGAACGTGACGACTTTTCAGACTTCGGGCATATTCTTTTTTCTCGGACATATCGTAACTCCTTCAATAATGTTTGACACTGTTTCTAATTATTACATAAATGTGTTTCAAATGTTACATTATTTTTAATTTATAGTAAATTCATCGTTCGCCCTTTAAAAAAACTTTAATAAGTGCACTTCTTTTTCATGAAAAAAGCAACTAAGCACTCCCCAGGACAAAGTTCGTTTTTATGAGCATAAAATGTGAATAATATGAATACGGACGGAAAAGAATGTTCAACTCATGCGGTCATTCTTTTCCGTCCGTATTCCTGCTAGCATCTTGGGAAGAAGAAATCCTTCCCAGGCACTATCAATCCTGCGGCAAGTTACCCCCCAGTAACTATACCGCCTAAAAAACCACACTATTTCACTACAACATTGGCTACCAGAAATACTTCCAATTCATGCACAAACTTAGCAAATTCGTCTTGATTCTTAATCTCAGGGAAGTCTCCCAACAAAACTTGGCTAGCTTGCTGGGCATCGCCCCCCTGCTTTTGTACTAGCAAAATAGCTTTGCGTGCTTGCGTATTTCCAAATAAGCCTTGAGGTAAATTTAGCAATGCTTGCAAATATCCGACCTGTTGGATGTACTTCACTAATGGGAGTCCTGCCGGTGTCTGGAATAAACCAGCTGGAACAATAAACACCCCCACACCACCGGGCTTGAGCGTATTCAAACTTTGTTCAATCAGTAAGTGGTGCGCAAACGAATGTCCCTCTTGGTTATGAGTTGCAAATTTTTCTGCTTTTTCATCAATTGGATAGTACCCAACCGGTAAATCACTGACGACTGCATCGACCGCTGGAACCAATAGTGGATCCAGCCCATCCTGGTGGAACAACTCCACTTTGACTTGCTGTAACTGGCTACTCAAGCTTGCCAACGTCAACAGCGTGTCATCGTTGTCAACCCCCATTCCCGTTACATCTTGGTCGGGCAGGTGGTTCAACAAGGTAAACAATAAATTGCCTGTTCCTACCCCCATATCCAGCAAGCTGAGCTGGTGATGATTACGGAAAATCACTGTTAGGATATTAGCCAGTAACAACCCGATTGTATCTGGCGTCATCTGGTGGTTAGGTTGAATTGCTTCTTGCTTATAACCTTTAAGAATCAATAATTGCACTAACAAACGAACATCATCCGCTGCTAAGGTAGTTAGATCGACTTGGTCATATAGATCCTGTAATTTAGCAACAGTCGCTGGCTTGGGATGCCCATCTTCAACCTGGATCTCCCCTGTCAGGAGGTTGTCCCCTGTTTCAATCAAGGCATCAAAATAATCGAGGTCCATATCTTCTTGCAGTAAAGCAATTGTTTGCCCTAGGACCTGCAAATTAGGTTCAACTTTGGGATTAAGTGCCATTTTCCTTCCTACTATAATAGTTGCTTGGCCCAGATGTGGCTTTAAATGAGCAACTATTTAGCTTTTCCTTTCTATATCTTCTTACCGCGGATACTACTTAGTCCAATAAACATCCTGCTTCAAGGCTGCTATTCCGGTAAGCTCAACTAAAACTAGTTCTTTTATGGATCACTTTTTCAATTCTATATAGATTTAAGCATGATTTCAAGCTACCCGCCTTATTTTTCAAAGCAATACTGCTGGTTATTGGACAAAGTTACAACATAATGTCCCCCTTGCCAGACAACCTTTCCTTCCGGATAAGTCCCTGCATGGCGCTGGTCGTAACGCAAGCGGTTCATTACCGTTTGTGCTTGGTTGGTATTGATCATTTCCTGATAACTCATGATTCGGGCGTAATAACACAAACTCTGTCCGACTGCCACCATTCCCAAAATTCCCAACAACAATAAGCATGTAACCATCGTATAAGCCTTAGTCCGCCGGCATCTAACTTTCAGCATATGGAGCCATCACCACCCTTCGTTGGTATTGCTTGCCACTGATGGTGGCTTTTATAGTCAAAATGTCCGCCTGGTATGTATAGTGAATTTGATCGACATGATATAACAACGGAATCCGTCCCTTAAAGTCACTTGGTCGGGCAGGCGTGAGGGCTTTTTTCATAATTAGTTCTTTTTTATCAGGTTTATGAAGTAAACAGTAATATGCTTTTTCTGGCGGCGAATAAAATACCATCAACGTATCTGATTCAGAACAAGGTTGTAGCTGCAGGCGGTCCATTGTCAGAACTGTAATCAGGTGTTCCCACATCACTCTGTCTTGTTGCTGCGTAGTCCGTTGCGGTGAATAGAGTATCTGGGCTAATCCATTAATCAAAAGAATAGTCACAGCTGTAATCCCTAGGGCAATGATCGTTTCAAGTAAAGTGAATGCTTTACTCTTGGGGGACTTTTGGCGGTAGTTCATCTTCTTTCACCTCATACAAGCGCTGACGACTCCAATTGAGCTGCTGGTAAGACTGGTTTAATTGAGCATATACTTGCCGTTCACGGCGGACTAAAACCTGTTGATTGCATGCAACAAGCATGATCCCTAAACTGATGAGAGTTAGGCCTAACAAAGCTTCAGCTAGCACAAAAGCTTTATGTTTAGGTTTGATAAATTGCATAACGTCCTCCTACTCCCAGCTGAAAAGCCACACGATAACCGGGTCCTGGTTGCCTAGCGTCCAAGTATACTGACTGAGGCATCACATTGCCGGTCGCGGTCAGCTTGATTTCATAGTAAGTCCGCGGGCGGAGACGGTGGGGGTAGGGCAAATGTCCCCAACTATTACGCTCCCCCCGCATAAAAACAACTTCATCGCGATAAAAACATAAGCGCGCACTTTTATTAGCAGTCATGTATTGGACAGTTCGATCCCACTCCGTATCGAAGCGGTGCCAAAATATTCGTTCCTGCGTACTTTGCCACGTCTGGCGTGCCGGCGGAAACCCCAAAAGTATTAATGCTGCTGTTATCGCCAACACGACGAGCATTTCGACCAAAGAAAAGGCCCTATAGCGTTTATTTTTCATGGCTAATCTCTAAATGTTCCCGCTTGATTGCTTCTACCTGACTAGCAGTAAGATACTTAGCTTGTTCTAAGTCAGCAACCGTCACACTATTCACGTTATGGTCATTCATATACAACTGCGCCTGCGTATTAAGCTCAGTTTGTAATGCATTACGGTTAATTTTACTGGCATTTTTTCGTTGGGCAGCCACATTGGGGAGAATGATCAACACCAGTAGCGAAATAATAAATAACACCACTGCCATCTCTAACAAGGTAAAAGCCGGTACCTTTTTAGCCAAATATTTCTTCATTTATATACATATACTCCTTCCAAACTATGATATAGGGGTAATAGAATCGCCAAGTAAGTGCCAATAATCAGGCAAGCAATAATAACAAAGAGGAGAGGTTGAATGTAGTTCATCATCCGTTCAC
The DNA here is from genome assembly GCF_000423265.1 of Ligilactobacillus saerimneri DSM 16049. GTDB lineage: Bacteria > Bacillota > Bacilli > Lactobacillales > Lactobacillaceae > Ligilactobacillus > Ligilactobacillus saerimneri. Next base: position 10,806 of record NZ_AUHQ01000014.1, read on the forward strand.
TCTTTTGCAATAACTTCTTGTAGGCTAGCTTGGAATAAACTAAAAGTTCTGTCCCCAGTTGAGACAAAGTCTGCCCCTTACCGATGAAATAAGTCAACTCTGGCGGTAAAAAAGGATAATGCCGAATAAATGTTGATAAGCTCTGACCAGAATTGATATGCCGTTCTAACCGTTCCCCTAACTGATAAAACAATGATGCAGGGTCAAAAACCAAGAGATATTCCCTAATCTGCTTGAGGTCCATCCCACTTTTCAGCAGCATTCCGATATTAAAGGAAAGATAATAGTAACTATATTGTGAATACAGTTTACCGATAATTGGTAAACTCACATACCAGCTGCTCCGTACTACCGCTCCTTGTTTCCGCCACCACCAACCGACCCGCAATAAATACACCACTAAAACGCTTAGTAACACTACTCCTATATACTTGAGTACTAACCACCAACTGATAAAGTTGGTTTGGTCAAAATTGCTAAAATGAGTTAACTGCGGAAATAACCATATTTTGACCGCCACAATAATCCCACCAATCACAACAAACAAAGCCACTGGGTATGCTAATAGTGCTCGCAAACGGGCCTTTTGGCGTGTTCGGGTAGTCAGCAATTGTCCCAGCTGTTGTAAACTCTGGTCCAAAAAACCATGCTTTTCTGCAATCATGATCTGACTATAAGAATTAGTAGCAATCCTCCCTGCCAATGCCTGCCCTAAACTTTGTCCTGCTTGCAATTGTGTATTAATTTGCGTCAAAAATGATTTTAGTTCCGGTGCTAATCCCTGCATCATAGTAAGTGCTGTTTGCAATTGAAAACCTGCCTGTAATAAGTCGGCCAACAATGAGAAAAATAACACTTGCTGGCGCAACGGTAAGCGTGTTTTGGGTGGGCGTAAATACTTGGCAGCCTGGCGGTTAGTTTTAGGATTAGCCTTCTTGGAAAGCGGCCACTGTTTGTGGGGTGATCCACCCCGCTTGTTGACATCGCGCAAGGTTCTCCCTCCATTCCGTCGTCATTCCTGCCTGGGGCCTTCCCAGTGCTTCTTGGTCCCAACCAACCACTTGATCGAAAAGGACTCGCTGGTCACCTTGAATAGTTGGCAGTAACCGCTGGTATGAAATTAAATTCAATATCTGGCTTAACTCCTGCTCGTCGACCCCCAAATTTACTAAGCGCTGGTATACCCCATACACGTTACGGGCATGGACCGTGCTCAAGACTAAATGCCCACTCAGAGCTGCCCGGACAGCAATCTGAGCTGTGCCTGTATCCCGAATCTCACCAATTATGAAAACATCTGGATGGTGACGTAATGCTACCCGCAATAGCTGTTCATAGGTCATATCCGCCCGGTCATTAACCTGGATTTGGAGAAAACGCTCTTCTTGAATCTCGATTGGGTCCTCAATACACAGCACCATCTTACCCGTCAATTGGCGGGCAAAATGATACATCGCTGTCGTCTTACCACTCCCCATCGGCCCGGCAAATAAAACTAAGCCTCGTTGTTGGCACGCTTGGCTAATCCGCTGCCACTGGTCAGCAAAGAAATACCCCTGCTTGAGCTGGGTATGGGGATACAGCAGGCGGATTACCAGGGACTCCCGGTCACGGTAGTCCCCAACCGCCGACAAACGACAGTGAATAGTCTGGTCCGCATGTTTAAACTGCCACGCTCCCAACTGGGGGCGGCGCTTTTCCGTCAAGGACATATCACTATTAAACTTCAGGTAGTTGATCATCTTTTGCCCCTCTGTATGGGGAACACGTCGGTATTCATAGTGTAGCCCCTGACAGTCAAAGCAAATCAAATATTCCCCGTGGCGAGGAAGAAAATAGATATCCCCCGCTACCATCTCCGCAGCTGCTGTGAGTACCTTGTGCGCTGCTCTTTGCATAAAAAATCCCTCCTTTACAATCTAAATACGAAAGGAGGAGGAATTCTAACAAAAAAGACCCGGAAGAAAGTCCGGGTCTAATCTCGATTCTATGTTACTGGGTTGTCCCACTAACTGGTATTGAATTAGTCTTCAGGGTATTCAGCAGAAGTGAACACTTCGGAAACGTCGTCTTCATCTTCAAGCTTTTCAATCAGGCGGTTAAGCTGTTCAACCTTGTCTTCCGGTACAGGAACAGTGGTTGTTGGAATCATTGTTAATTCAGCAGTAGCTAAATCATACTTCTTTTCCAATTCAGCCTTAACATCAGTGAATGCCTTTGGATCAGTATAGATTTCAAAGACTTCATCTGCTGATTGTAAATCTTCTGCCCCAGCTTCGATAACGTCTTCAAACATTTGATCTTCATCAACGTCCAAACCTTCACGAGCAATTGCAATGTAGCCCTTACGGTTGAACATGAAACTAACGGAACCAGTTTCACCAAGACTACCACCATTACGGTTGAAGTCACCACGCACAGCAGATGCTGTCCGGTTACGGTTGTCAGTCAAAGCGTGAACTAAGATAGCAACACCTGCTGGGCCATAACCTTCGTAAGTGATTTCTTCGTAGTCTTCACCACCAGCACCAGAAGCCTTATCAAGGGCACGCTTGATGTTGTCCTTTGGCATGTTAGCGCTACGAGCTTTGTCGATCATTAACCGTAATTGCGGGTTAGAATCTGGGTCAGGACCGCCACTCTTTGCAGCCACATAGATCTCTCGTGATATTTTTTGGAAAATTTTTCCACGTTTAGCATCTTGAGCAGACTTTCTGCCTTGGATGTTATGCCATTTTGAATGTCCTGACATTTTTACTACCTCTTTCCAATCTTGATAACTGGCAATATATAGCCAAATTAAATATTACCAAAGAAATTTGAATTTTACAATCCTAACCGCCTAATCAATGCGACCGTTTTCTTTGCCGAATACCAAAGTAAATCACCAAGATCAAAATGGCAGTCAAGGCTCCGGTACCATCTAGCATAACGTCTTGAAAAAGCGGCGTCCGCCCACCCGTCAGCATCTGGTGAAACTCATCGCTGGCAGCATAACCTAGACAGGCCAGGTAGCAAACTACTCCGGTCAACCCGAGATTTCGGAGGCGGTCCTTGAGGCCAAGGACCATAAACCATCCCATTAAAAAATATGTCCCATAGTGGGCACACTTTCGGATGAAAAACTCTACCATTTTAGCATAGCCTAAAGCAGATAATGATACATGTTCTCCGGCATACGTAAAATCAATTCCTTGGAGGAGCTTCAATCCCGGCCGGCCTGACAAAAAGTGATGGAGCTGGGGCACAATCGTCTGCTGGTGGTAAGTCTGGGCCGAACTATAAAACAGCACTGCCATGATTACAGCCACGATTCCAAGGTAGATATTAGGATTAAGCTGACGTTTTTTCATTCTTTCCCCTCTTTACTAGTACTATAAGTCGAAGCTAGTTAATAAAAATAAGAAGAGCTGGTTATATGGCTCTCCTTATTCAATAACTTATTTAGTTGATGCACGTTTAACGTACCCGTAAGGTAAGAGAATTGTCTTGTCTTCTTCGACGTCTTCTTCTTTATTCATCATCTTCGTCAAGTACCGCATGGATACTGCCCCAATATCATATAGGGGTTGGGTAATTGAAGATAACTTTGGCCGTACCATCTGAGTAATCTCGGAGTTGTTGCTAGTAACTAATTCAAATTCTTCTGGGACTTTGACCCCAGCATCCAGGGCACTATTCAAAACTCCAGCCGCTAACCGATCATCACCCACATAAGCAGCAGTAACCCCCGCTGCAGCCAATGCTGGCCAGATTGTTTCCCCAGCATGGTAACTGTAATCTGTTTCAAAAATCAAATTCTCGTCAAATTCGATGTTGTTTTCAGCCAGAATTTCTTTATAACCCTTCAACCGGTATTCACCGTTAATTGGGTCAGATAGTGGACCAGAAATGAAAGCAATGCGGTCGTTACCATGAGAAATCAAATCACGCACAGCTTCCTTAACAGCAGCTACGTAGTCGATGTGGACACTTTCAACTTCGTTTTCAGGATCCACTGACCCTGCCAAAACGATTGGGGTCCGCGTCCGTTTGAATTCTTCCCGCAACTGGTCGTCCATGTGGTTTCCCATGAAAATGATACCATCAACTTGCTTAGCTAATAAGGTGTTTAAAACTTGAATTTCTTTATCTTTATTATCGTCAGAGTTGGCCAAGATGATGTTGTACTTGTACATCGTTGCCACATCATCAATACCCCGGGCTAATGTTGAAAAGTAAACATTAGTTACGTCAGGAATGATTACCCCAACAGTAGTTGTCTTTTTGCTAGCCAGGCCCCGAGCAACCGCGTTAGGACGGTAGTCTAAGCGGTCAATAACTTCCAGCACTTTTTTCCGGGTTGCTGGTTTAACGTTAGGATTACCATTAACCACCCGTGACACAGTCGCCATCGACACTGCAGCTTCACGCGCAACATCGTAGATTGTTACAGTTTGTTTTTCCATAATGTAGCCTCCCATTTTTTAGTTTTCATAACGATTTTCATCCGTAATGCTTAATCACTCTAGCAGATTTCATCTTTCATTGCAAGCGTTTCAATCTGTTTTTTCATTTGGTTTTCATAAAGGCTTGGAACCGTGTGCTATAATTAATATTGGTTTTAATTTTTATAAAGGAGTACATCATTATGTCACATATCACTACTGTTCAAAATTGGCTAGCAACCAATAATCTTGATATTGCATATGTCAGTGATTGGAAGAATATCGAATACTTCACTGGCTTTAGCAGTGACCCAGTTGAACGGGTCTTAGCCTTGTTTATCTTTCCCGATCAAGATCCATTTATCTTTGCGCCAGCCCTAGAAGTCGGCTCAGTCAAGCAAGCTGGCTGGCAATATCCTGTTTATGGTTATCTTGACCATGAAGATCCTTTTGCATTGATCAAGCAACACATCAATGACCGGAAAAACAACCCCACCCAGTGGGCAATCGAAAAGGGATCATTAACAGTGGAACGCTATGAAGCAGTGCGGCACCAATTCCCGCAAGCTGAATTTGCTGGCGACCTGACTCCTGTGATCCAACAAGAAAAGTTACTGAAAACACCAGATGAAATTCAAAAATTGATTGTGGCTGGTCAATACGCAGACAAGGCCTTTACTGTTGGTTTCAATGCACTAGCTCAAAATATGTCCGAACAAGATGTCGCAGCTGAAATTGATTACGCAATGCGGAAGCAAGGCATCATGCACATGAGTTTCGATACTATTGTCCAATCAGGTGCTAACGCTGCTGACCCACATGGCGCACCAAAGACGGACCTAATCCAACCAAACGCCCTTACCCTCTTTGACCTCGGGGTAGTTTACCAAGGTTATATCTCTGATGCTTCACGGACTGTGGCCTTTGGCGAAATCGACGATAAGCAAAAAGATATCTACAATGTTTGCTTGGAAGCCCAACTTACTGCACAAGCTAAGGCAAAGCCAGGGATGACCGCAGCTGAACTGGACCAAATCGCACGGGATGTGATCTCCAAGGCTGGTTATGGCGAATACTTCATCCACCGCTTGGGTCATGGGATGGGACAAAGTGAACACGAATTTCCATCTATCATGGAAGGAAACAATATGGAACTTCAACCAGGTATGTGCTTCTCCATTGAACCTGGAATCTACATTCCAGGCTTTGCTGGGGTCCGCATCGAAGATTGTGTTCACGTTACTGAAACTGGGGTGGAACCATTTACTCATACTTCCAAGGAATTGCGGGTTATCCCCCTGCGGTAATTAAGCTTGCGCATTTAGGTTAGTTGCTAACATTCGAATAAGATACTAAAGAAGAGCTCCACTTAATTGTGGGGCTCTTTTTTATGGCGGTATTTGGCAATAAAAAATACCTATTGCCTGTAAGGAGCACTCGTTCTCCCTAGTAGGTAATAGGCATCAGTCTTGTTTAACCCATCCTAGTCTTCAGTGTGGGGATAGAAGACTTGCACCCGTGGTTCATCTTCTTCGGTAAAGATCCCACTGTCAACAACGATGTCATCTTGGTAAGCTTCTTCTTCAGCAGGAGTTTGCATATCTTCTTTGACCTGGTTTAACCGGTCCTTGAGGTCAGCTGTACTCTGCTTCAGTGAGGCTAAAGTTGCTTGCATGTTGTCTTGTTGGTCTGCAAACTTCCCCTTCACTGTTCCCACTTGGTCCTTCATCCATTCAGAAAAAGTTTGTTCAGTAGTGGTTTCATCCATATATTCTGCAAAATACTTGTAGTATTTGAGCGCTGTTTGTTTGCCCTGGTCAACTGACTCGTCGAGTTGACGCTTGAGTTGCGCCCGTTTTTCAGTGCTCATCTTAGCAACATAAAAAGCTGTCCCAGCAGCTGCTGCACCCAATCCTAGTAACCACTTGTTTTTCATAATCACTACTTCCTTTCTGAATCTGTTGTTTGCTTGCGTGCTTTAAAGGCACGATAAACTTTAAAAGCTTTACGTCCAGTATTGTACGCCAACGACATCTTGGTCGTCTTTTGAACGGAATCTTTGAGATGCCCAGCTAGATCTTGCCCCGCAGTGTTAAGGTCTGAAACGCTCTTGGCCAAATCAGCGGCAGCGTCAAATACTGGGTCAATCTTGGCTGACTTCTGGTTGATGTCAGCCATTAACGTATTAGTCTTTTGTACCAAATCTTCTACTTCGTGGGCGATCCCATCAGCATCATCGGTAAGCGTCTTAATACTTTTATTCATTTCATTAATCGTCTGCGTTAGTTTACTCAAAGAAACACAGATGAAAACAACTAAAAGTAAAAAAGCAAAAGCTGCGATCAGCCCGGCAAGTTGACCAAAAGTTAAGTTCATCCTAGAGACCCTCCTTGTTAATCTAAGAATATCATCAATATTTATAAACTTCAAATGTAAATGGAAACTGTTCCAAGCCTGATTGTTTGGTATCATTGAGATAGTCAATCACTATGTAACGAGGAGTCAATTATGCTTTTAAGTCCAATCATTAACCACCAACTCAATAAAGATTCACACTTTATTACCAAGTACATCACTAATCTCAACTGGGATGAAATCTTTGCTAAGATTGTTAACACGATTATCATTATTCTTGCTTTAAGCTTACTCTTTTTCATCATCAATTCGGTCGGCAAAAAACTGATTAAAAATGCTTTTCATCGGGCTCGCAAGGGCAATGACTACACCAAAGGGCGAGCTGGTTCAATCTACACCTTGAGCTTAAATATCTTTCACTATACCGTCTTGTTCTTTTACTTCTATGCCGTCCTCTCGGTGATGGGAATCCCCGTTGGCACCCTGATCGCTGGGGCGGGGATCGTCAGTGTTGCGATCGGCTTGGGGGCCCAAGGTTTTGTTACCGACGTTGTCACTGGCCTTTTCATCCTAATGGAACAACAATTCGCTGTCGGTGATGCAGTCAAAATTGGTACTATCACCGGGACAATCCATGCTGTTGGTCTTCGAACTACCCAGGTCAAAGGTTATGATGGAACACTGACCTATATCCCTAACCGTAGTATTACTATTGTCAGCAACATGTCCCGCAATGATATGCAAGCACTAATCAATATTCCCATCACGCCCAATATGGACATTGAAAAAATGGAAGAGATCATCATGCGGGTTAATAAAGATCTGACGCCGCAGCTTGATGCAGTGACCCAAGCTCCGGCCTTGATCGGGGTTGTTGAACTCCCCAGTGGCCAGTTAGTCCTCCAAACATCGGTCTTTGCCCAAAATGGCCATCAAGCTAAGGTTAAACAACAGTTTTTAGCAGCCTACTTGGCAGCTTTACAGCAAGCAGGAATCGAATTGCCGGTAACTACCCAGCAAAAATTAAATAGTTAGCAAATGAAGAGAAAAGAACTCTTGTGTCAAGCCGTTCATCTCAAATCAAAGGATGGTTGGCGCAAAGTGCAGCCGTCATCGTTCGCACTTAGATACTAGACTGACTGTTTTTTCCACAATGCATAAAAAATAGGGGCTAAGAGAAAACAAAATTTTCTCCTAGCCCCTAGTCATATTAATCGTTCAACTATTCATACTGGGCTGTAAAAACTGCGTGTTGTCGGTGTTCCAAGAATCCCACCATTGCAGTAACTCCCTTCATGATAGCTTCTTCCTTAGGTGCTAAGTGTTCAGAATGAAGGGAATATGGACTCTCCACCCCCAACCAGAACATTGTCCCGGGGATCTTGGAGATCAAAAAGCCAAAGTCCTCCCCTGTCATGGCCGGAGCCGTCTCAATAAATTCGACTTCCGGCTTTTGTTGCATATAGGCGATAAAATCTGCCGTGGTTTGGGGATTATTTTCCACCGGCAAGTAGCCTCCCTGATGCAAATCTAAGTCCAATTTGCAAGCAAAGCTCTGGGCAACTCCTTCCGCAATCGCCCGCACCCGCTTTTGAATCAGCTGGTTATTAACCTGGGTCAAAGCCCGAATTGTCCCGTCAATTTGGCATTCCCCGGCGATAACATTCCCTGTCGTTCCGGCACTAAAATGCCCTAGGGTCACTACCCCTGACTGAATCGGATCAACGTTGCGGCTGACAATGGTCTGAATCTGGTTGACAAACTGTGCACCCGCTACCACCATATCATTGGCCTGGTGAGGATAAGCAGCATGCCCACTCTTGCCCGTAAAATGAGCGTGAATCTCACAGGTTCCGGCAAACAGCGTCCCCTGCCGACAGCCAATTGCTCCCGCTGGTAGTTGGGGATTGTCATGGAAGGCATAGATTTCATCAGGCATCCAAGCATCCAGTGCCCCACTTTCATAGAGTTGCTTGCCCCCACTAGCGTTTTCTTCGGCAGGTTGGAAGATGAAAATCAAATTGCAAGCCGGCTTAACTTCTGCAAAGTGACTCAAAATCCCCAAAGCTACTGTCATATGAATGTCATGCCCACACGCATGCATCCGCCCTGGGTGCTGGGAAGCATACGGCAGGCCCGTGGCTTCCGTTACTGGCAAACCGTCAATGTCAGTCCGATAACCAATCGTCTTGCTTCCATCTGTCCCTAAAACATGGACCATGATTGCTGTTTTCCAGGTTTTGACCTCGAGGTGGTCCTGAGGCATGGCCTGGATGATCTTTAATAATTCCTTTTGCGTTTCAAATTCTTCCATCCCGATTTCTGGGATCTGGTGTAATTTACGTCTAATCTGAATCAGTTCTGGCTCGCTTAATGCCATTTTATCCCGCTCCTCATCTCAATTTTAATCTCCCCCTTATGATACTCTAGTCACGATAGTTTGGGTACCCGGGGAAATTTTTCTGCAATGATAATGAAAATTCCTTGACATGGTCTTATGGTAATGATAAATTCTAAACTACATTAAAAACGAATTAAAGACAACGACCAGAAGATTAGGTTAGGTAGTTTGGGCAGAGATTTCTCGGCTGGTGGAAAGAGAAAGCAAACTTCCTAGCTGAACCACATCTGCCAGTTGCCCCGTTGAACCCTTAATAGTAGGCGGGGCCGGGTCTGCCCGTTAGCAGGAGAGTTTTTAACTCGCTGAGGTTAACTTTGTGAGAAGTTAACATATCTGAGGTGGGACCGCGTTATCAACGCCCTCTGAGCATAGTGCTCGGAGGGCTTTTTGTTTTGGATCAAAAAGGAGGGATTCCATGACTTATATCTTAGAAATACTTCCGTCACTTTTGGCGGGGGTCAAATTAACTCTAGCTGTTTTTGCTTGGACTCTAGTGGGGGCTTTACCCCTCGGTTTACTCGTCGCTTTAGGCTTGCTTTCCCGCTGGCACCCCTTACGTGCTAGTTTGCATTGTTATGTCTGGCTGATGCGGGGGACCCCTCTTCTCTTACAACTGATCTTTGTTTTTTATGGCCTCCCGATTCTAGCTAGCTGGCTGACCTTACCCCGCTACGAAGCGGCGCTAGTAGCATTTATTCTCAACTATACTGCTTATTTTGCTGAGATCTTCCGAGGTGGACTGCAGGCAATTGACCAGGGCCAATACGAAAGTGCCCGCGTTTTACGCCTTACTTACTGGCAAACAATTAGTCGGATCGTTGCACCTCAGGTCATTAAAATTGTCCTTCCCGCCGTGGGAAACGAAGTCATCAACCTCGTCAAAGATTCCAGCCTGGTCTACGTGATCGGGTTAGGTGACCTCCTGCGGGCAGGAAACATCGCAACAGCACGGGACGTGACGCTAGTTCCCTTGCTTTTAGTAGGGTTGATTTATCTGGTATTGACCGCCCTTTTAACTTTGATCTTGAACAAGGTTGAACAGCGGTTTAGCTACTGGCGTTAAGGAGGGATTACCATGTTAGAATTACGCAATATCAACAAGAGCTTTGGCAGTCGCCAAATCATCACCGACCTCAACCTTCAGGTGGAAGATGGCAGTATCCTATGTATTGTCGGTGAATCTGGGGGTGGGAAAACCACCCTTCTCCGCTGTATCAGTGGTCTGGAAACCATTGATAGTGGTCAACTTTTGGTTGATGGCCGCCCCTTTGATCCCCAAGCAACGACTAGTGAAGCCGTCATCGGGGTCGTCTTTCAAGACTACAATTTGTTTCCTCACCTAACAGTTTTAGAAAATATTACCTTAGCCCCACACTTGGTACTCAAGCAGGATATGCCGACTGCCCAAAAAGCAGCCCGAACTCTCTTAACTCAGCTTTCCCTAGCAGATAAGGCTGACCTTTACCCTTACCAGCTATCCGGGGGACAAAAGCAACGCGTCGCTATCGCTCGGGCTTTGGCGATGAAACCACAATTTTTGTGCTACGACGAACCAACCTCAGCCCTTGATCCCACCCTATCCCAGGCAGTTAAAGAGATCATTCTGTCCTTAAAAGCTCAGGGAATGACTCAAATTGTTGTCACCCACGATTGGGACTTTGCAGCTGCAATTGCTGATCAGACTCTGACTGTTACTCCGGTCCAAGCGTAAGGGGGTCTGGTTATGAAAAAGATCAAACTATGGGCTTGGGGCATGGTACTCATTGGGCTGTTGGTAGCGCCACTAGCTGGCTGCCAGCACCAAAGTGTAACTAGTCGGGCCAACCAAACCGATACTTGGAACAAAATTAGCCAACGAAAGACACTCGTCGTTGGTCTAGATGATAGCTTCGTCCCGATGGGCTTCCGCCAAAAAGACGGAACACTTGCTGGGTATGACATCGACTTAGCAAGAGCGGTGGGAAAACGCCTCGGTTTGCGGATTAGTTTCCAAACAATCGACTGGTCTATGAAAGAAACCGAACTGCGTAACGGGACAATCGACCTTATTTGGAATGGTTATACCAAGACCCCAGCTCGGGCTAAGACCGTCGCTTTCAGCCATACCTATCTCAAAAACAAGCAGATCCTCGTTAGCAAAAAAGCTACTAACATTACCAGCCCCGCCCAAATGCAAGGTAAAGTCGTTGGCTTGCAAAGCGGCTCATCTGGCTATACGGCCTACAACGACTACCCGCAGTATTTAAAGCGTTATCCCCGGCAAGCCATTCAGTATGACACCTTTACCAACGCTTTTTTGGATTTGAACGCTAACCGAATCCAGGGAATGGTAATTGATAGTGTTTATGCTAATTATTATATTGCTCACCAAAAAGATCCCCAAAGTTACCGCACTTTAACAGTTGGCTTTCCCAGTGAGGACTTTGCCGTTGGTATGCGCAAGGGGGACCGAACCTTACGGCGTAAAATCAATCAAGTGTTCACTCAGATGGCCCACGACGGAAGTCTAGACCGGATCAATCAAAAATGGTTTGGTAAACCAAACCAAATTTCCTTTGCGGCTAAAAAATAGGGAGGCAACTTATTTGGTCGTTAAGCCAAGAAATTTTTTAGGCTGCTGGTGTCTTTATTAATTACACCCGACCTATAAAAGAATATGTGCAGCATTGAAACCGCGTGACCACGCGGTTTTTTCTAATGTAAGCAGCGCATATTGTTCAATATGTCCTGTATCAGTTGTTCCAGGTGTGTTTTCTTGTCACCTAGCGTTTAAAATAAGCTATTCTTTCGTTTTAAAATGAACTTAAACAAATGATTAAAAAGACTGCAAACTAAAAATCTAGTTTGCAGTCTTGCTGTACTTAAATAATTATTTGCTTGTTGTTAGTCGTTATTGACGTTCCGCAAGTCTTCGACAATTTCCTTCTTGCCATCAGCTACTTGGGCCACGTCCTTGATCTTCTTGGCCGGCATCCCAACTACTACCGTATATGGGGCAACATCCTTGGTTACCACGGCACCAGCACCAACAATCGCACCTTTACCAACGCGAACACCCTCTAAGACAACGGCATTAGCGCCAATGATAACATCATCTTCGATCACAACTGGAGTTGCAGAAGGTGGTTCTACCACTCCGGCTAAGACTGAACCAGCCCCGATGTGGCAGTTCTTACCCACGATCGCACGGCCCCCAAGTACGGCCCCCATGTCGATCATTGTCTTGTCACCAATTTCAGCTCCGATATTGATCACAGCACCCATCATGATTACAGCATTATCCCCAATTTCAACTTGATCACGGATAATAGCACCTGGTTCGATCCGGGCGTTGAACTTCTTTTTGTCAACCATTGGCACACCAGTGTTGCGACCATCATTTTCAACGTGGTAGCCAGTCACATGCGCATCAGCCAAGACTGGTTCCACGTCTTTCCAATCACCAAATAATACTCCAAACTTATCGTTGATATATGCATCAACTGTGGCTGGAATCTCTAATCCAGCCAGGTCCCCTTTAACGTGAACCTTAACTGGGGTTTTCCCCTTTGACTCAGCAATTGTTCTGATAATATCGTTTGCATCTAATTTAGCCATTTAATATGACCTCCTATTTTTTATCATCTTGTTGTGCAGGGAGTGGCGTTACCATATACTGGCGCTCGAGATCATGCGCAATGTAGTTAACACATTTCATCACTTCCCGTCGCGTCACAATCCCCGTGAAGGTTTGGTGCTGGTCAACTACCACCAAAAATGGTTGGTCAACCAACAAGTGCAGGATCTTCTCCATATCGTATGGGAGGGTAATCGTTGGTACATCCGTTTCCATGACGTCTTTGACCACCATACTTCCCAAATGACCTGGGTCAATCCCGTTCAATCCCATCATCTTGTCCGTAATCATCGCCAATGATATTAGTCCTTTGAAGCGCTGCTCATTGTCCAAAACTGGGATCTTCGCATAGCGAACCTTGGTGAGCACCATAAAGGCATGGTCGAGATGATTATCTTCTTGCACATTAGCAACAATCGAAGCTGGAATCAAGAAGTGTGCTTGTCTTTCTTCCAACATAGCTGCCACTGCTTTTGCTAGCATTATTAGTCCCCCTCTAGTTCACTACTTCTATTTTAGGGTATTTATATAGAAATGCCAATACTTCCCCCAAAGCAAAAATAACGGACCAAACCACCCTGGTGGTCCGATCCGTTATTGGTACTATGCTTATTTGTTCAAGCGTTCGTTTAATTCCTTAGTTAATTCTTCAAAACCAGGCCGACCCAAGAGGGCAAACATATTCTTCTTGTATGCTTCTACCCCTGGTTGGTTGAATGGATTGATCCCGTTCAGGTAACCGGAGATTGCCACAGCAATTTCGAAGAAGTAAATTGTGTAGCCTAATGTGTAAGCTGTTTGGTCAGGAATGTTCACAATCATGTTTGGTACATTACCATCTGTGTGGGCCAAAACAACCCCTTGGAAGGCTTTAGTATTTACGAAGTCCATTTCCTTGTTGCCAACGTAGTTAAAGCCATCCAAGTTCTTTTCGTCCATTGGGATCACTACATCGTTAGTTGGCTTGCCAACCTTGATAACAGTTTCCATCAAGTTCCGGCGCCCTTCTTGGATGTATTGCCCTAATGAGTGCAAATCAGTAGAGAAGTTAGCAGATGAAGGATAAATTCCCTTTTGATCCTTACCTTCTGATTCACCCATTAATTGCTTCCACCATTCAGAGAAGTAAGTCAATGTTGGTTCGTAGTTTTCTAAGATTTCAGTAGTGTAACCCTTGCGGTACAAGATGTTCCGCAAAGCAGCATATTGGTATGCTTCGTTGACCTTCAAGTCAGGGTTGGAGTATGCAGTCCGTGCATCTGCAGCCCCTTGCATCAGGTCATCGATATTTGCGCCAGAAACGGCGATTGGTAACAAACCAACTGGTGTTAAAACAGAGAAACGACCACCGACATCATCAGGAATAACAAATGTTTCATAACCTTCTGCATCTGCTTCTGTCTTGAGGGCACCACGTGCACGGTCAGTAGTAGCATAGATCCGTTCCTTAGCAGCTTCTTCACCATACTTCTTGATCAAGACTTCCTTTAATACCCGGAAGGCGATTGAAGGTTCAGTAGTTGTCCCTGACTTAGAAATCACGTTGATCGAGAAGTCCTTGTCCCCGATCAAGTCGATCAAGTCGTGGAGGTAGTTCCCAGAGATTGAGTTCCCCGCAAAGAAAATTTGTGGTGCGTTGCGCTTTTCAGCTGGTAAGTAATTGTAGAAAGTGTGGTTCAAAAAGTCGATTGCGGCCCGTGCTCCTAAATAAGAACCCCCGATCCCAATCACAACTAAGATGTCGGAATCAGATTGGATCTTTTTAGCAGCTGCTTTAATGCGGGCGAATTCTTCCTTATCATAATCAACTGGCAGGTTCAAAAAGCCCCGGAAATCGTTACCAGCACCAGTACCTTCGCGTAATTCGCTATCTACGGCGTTAACGAGTGCTTGCATTTCGTTAAGTTCGTTATCGTTAACAAACTTAGTTAAGTTTGAGCTATCAAATGAAATATGAGCCATCGCTTGTATCTCTCCTTTAAAAACTTGAATTGTTATTATTGTAATCCTCTTCATTATACAATATTCCAGCCTAAAATGGGAAAATTTAACGACAAATTATTATGTTTGCTGAAAAATACTTACAAAAGTTGATTGTCTCCCAATCTTTCCGATAAATTATTTCTAAGTCTTTCCTAAAATTATGATAATCACATAGCCTTTTACCGCCATTCGGTTTATCATAAATTAGATAATTCATACTTGTACGAAAGGACGACTATGATCGTGGCTTGGCAAAAATTTAGAAACTTCATTAATACTAGGTGGGGGTTTTTCACTCTCATCTGTACATTATTTTGGATTAAGACTATTCTGGTATATCTGATCGACTTCAATCTGGGAGTGTCGTCGGCCTACCAGTTGCTTATCCTCTTGATCAATCCGATCGCCACCACTCTCCTGCTTAGCGGGATAAGTCTTTACACCAAACGGACACTTCCGTTTTATATCACGGCGGTTCTCATCTATATTGCCAATACCGCCCTTTTATTATTCAACGTCATTTATTATCGGGAATTTACCGACTTTATGACAATGAATGTTATCTTTGGCTATTCAGCAGTTTCTCAAGGGCTCAGCACTAGTTCCCTTTCCCTGTTAAAGCCGGCCGATATCATTATTGTAATTGATGTTATTTTGGTTTTACTCGGCTTAGTAACTCGGTTCATCAAACTTGATCCCCGGCCGTTGCGGACTAGGGAAGCCGCTGCTGTTTCTTCATTAGCAATTATGCTCTTCTTTTTTAACTTAACCTTAGGCGAAATCGACCGGCCCCAGCTTTTAGTTCGGACCTTTGACCGCAATTACCTGGTTAAGTATTTAGGGATCGATGCTTTTACGGTTTATGATGGTCTCAAAACTGCCCGAACTAATCAAGCTCGGAGTAAGGCCAGCAGCGCTAACCTCAATCAGGTCATTGATTTTACCCAGCAAAACTATGCCCAACCTGACGCCAAGAAGTTTGGGATTGCCAAGGGAAAAAATGTGATCATCATCCACCTAGAGAGCTTCCAGCAGTTCTTGATTAACTACAAGCTCAATGATAAGGAAGTAACGCCTTTCCTCAATAGTCTATACAACGACAAGTCAACGTATAGCTTTGCCAACTTCTTCAACCAAGTAGGTCAAGGAAAGACCTCTGACGCAGAAAATATGCTGGAAACCAGCACCTATGGGCTTCCCCAGGGGTCACTTTTCTCAGCTTTAGGGACAGACAATACGTTCGAAGGCGCCCCTGCCATCCTCAACCAAACCCAGGGGTATTCGACGGCTGTCTTCCATGGTAACAAGGGATCATTTTGGAACCGGGACAATGTTTATAAAAATCTTGGTTACCAATACTTCTTCGATGCGAGTTACTACAATACAGACGCCAATAACCTCACTGAATATGGGCTCAAAGATAAACTACTGTTCCATGATTCTGTCAAGTACCTGGAACGACTCCAACAGCCGTTCTACGCCAAGTTTATTACCGTCAGCAACCACTTCCCGTTCGAGCTGGATGAACAAAATACCAGCTTCGACAAGGCGGATACCAGTGATAACTCAGTCAATAATTACTTTGTCACCGCGCACTATCTTGACCAGGCAGTCGAAGAGTTTTTCAACTACCTCAAGAAGTCCGGACTCTATGATAACTCTGTGATTGTGCTCTATGGTGACCACTACGGGATCTCCGATTCACGTAATCTCAAACTTGCTCCCCTCCTAAACAAGTCAGCGGATACTTGGAATAGCTTTGATGACATGCAAATGCAACGGGTTCCGTTCATGATCCATATTCCAGGTATTACTGATGGTGGGGTGCAAACCCAATACGGGGGTGAAATCGACGTCTTGCCAACCTTGCTCCACCTGCTGGGAATTAATAGTCAGTCCTACCTGCAGTTTGGAACCGATCTGTTTTCACCACAGCACAAACAAGTCGTTGCCTTCCGCAATGGTGACTATACTTCACCGGATGTATCAGTTATTGGCAATAAGATTTATGATAACGGCTCTGGCCAAGAGATTACCCACCCTAGTGCCAAACTCCAAAAAGAAGTCAAAGCCAACCAGGAATATACCGACCATGCCTTGTCCTTGTCAGATTCACTGAATAACAAGAACCTATTGCGCTTCTACGTTCCTAACGGCTTTACGCCGGTTGATCCGAAGAATTACGACTACAAGAATGATTTTGCAGCCATTACCCAGATCCAAAGTATCTTGCAGCGCAAGTCAACTAGCTTGTGGTCCAAAAATGATAACCATACAACGATCGACGATTACAAGTCGGATGCCCCTGAGCTCAAGACTACCGATAAGAATGACAAGAGCGTTGCCCAGGCTGAAAGCAAGGCTAGCAGCACCCCGACTTCTACCGGCAACAAGACCCAACAATAGCTACTAAAAAACCTGATGGCGAAATTGACACCAGGTTTTTTCTTATTGCTCTACTGGTTTTTCATCCGGGAAGATGATCGTAAAAGTTGAGCCTTTACCAAGCTTGCTGGTTACTTCGACCTTACCGCCATGGAGCTGCATGAGCTCTTGAACGATAGCCAGGCCCAAGCCGGATTCCCCATACTTTGTGTTGGTTCGCGACAAGTCCGCCTTATAGTAACGCTCCCAAATATTTTTAACTTGATCTGGCGTCATCCCGATCCCTTCATCTGTAATCCTAAAAATTGATTGCTGGTAACCGCGTTCTGCCGAAACATAGATCTTACCGTTACTAGTAAACTGAACTGCATTTTGCATGATATTAAACATGACCTGGATGAAGCGGTCATAATCGGCATATACTGGCAATTCACTAGGTAAGTTCAACTCAAACTGATCCCCTGCTTCCTGGGCTTTCTGGTCCAATTGTTCGACAATATTTTTGAGGACTGCCACACTGTCGAAGGTTTTCTTGAACATAATGATCTGGCCAGCCCGAATTTTTTCATAGTCCAGGTTTTCGTTGACCAATCTGATCAAGCGCTTAGTTTCATTGCGCATCAGCTCTACACTTTGCCCCTTACTTTCCTCTGGGATCGCATCATAGGCCAAACCTTCTAACAAACCGTTGATCGTTGTCAATGGTGTCCGCATTTCATGGGCGACATCCGCCATAAAGCGTTTGCGCCGTTCTTCTTGGCGCGTAATCTCTTCTTGGGATGATTTAAGGGACTGGACCATCTTGTTAAAATCCTGGGTAAGATTATCCAATTCTGAGCCCCCAGTGGCATTTTTTACTGGGAGACGTACACTGAAGTCACCATTAGCCACCTTGCGGGCAGCAATTCGCATCTGGTCCAACCTTTTAGTCGTGAGGTAGGCCAGTACATACGAAACCGTCACGCTCAAGATCCCCATTACCAAGAGGATAAAGATCAGGTTTTGCTGGACCTGTTGAAAGTTGGCTTCCACATTGGAAACCATTGTCCCTACCCCGATCACAGCCAGCAAGCGACCATTGCGATCACGGTAAGGATAAAAAACATCTGTCATCTCGCCAGAAACATTTTGGGTCACTTTGTTAACCAAGTTATCCTCCAAGGCTGGCTTCTTAACCACCCGCGTATTAAGCTTAACCCGCTGACCGTTGTCCCGTTTCCGGCGGATTATTTCTCCTTTTTTCAACCGTTGCCAGTCTGCTTGACCGATCGGAAAGCGGTAACTCCGCACAGGAAAGATCACTGTCTTAGGACTCTGGTAGATCGTAATGTTGGTGTGCTGGTCGCGTAAAAAACGGTCTGTAGTCACCAAACTGGTGGGATCAATTTCCAAGTCACCATCAGGATCAACCCGTAATGACTGGGTAGCAATGCTTTTAGCGTAGTTTTCGAGCCGGTTCCAGGCTTCCTGATAAACTACTTGCCGCGAAACATGGAAAAAGGCGAAGAGCACTATTGACAGAATCGCAAAGATTACCGCAAAAAAGATTAGCATGTTTCGATAAAGGATTTTCATAGTTTATTCCTCAGTATCATCAAACTTGTACCCCACACCCCAGACGGTCTTGATAACTTGGGGGCCAACGTTTTCAATCTTCCGTCGCAACTTCTTGATATGGGCATCTACCGTCCGCTCATCCCCATAATATTCATAGCCCCATACCAGTTGCAGGAGTTGTTCCCGTGAAAAAACCTGTTTAGGTTTTTGGGCCATCGTCTTGAGTAAGTCAAACTCTTTGGGGGTTAGGTCGGGGATTTCATGCCCGTTCAAGTAGGCTTCCCGTGTTTTGCTGTTGAGCTGGAAGTTGGCGGTAGTAACATCAAAGGCAACACTTGCCTCCGCACTGCTGCCTCCCCCCTCGCTAGTTCGCGGTAATTCAGCCCGGCGGTGGAGCGCCTTAATTCGGGCAATTAAAGTAATTGGCGAAAATGGCTTGACCACATAGTCATCTGCCCCCATCTCCAAGCCCAGCACCTGATCACTATCAGTATCGCGGGCTGTGATGATAATCAAAGGAACTGTCTGCGACACCTTGCGGATCTCGGCTGCAACTTCCATCCCATCTTTGCCCGGTAAGTTAAGGTCCAGGGTAATAATATCCCATCCCTGCGGATCTTTATTGAATTCTTCAACAGCAGTGATCCCATCATAAACATAGGTTACTTCCCACTGTTCTTTCTTGAAGAAGATTGCCATCATCTCAACAACGGACTTATTGTCTTCAATCATTAATAATTTCATAGCCAGCCTCCATTGTTCCGCTATTTTCCTAGTTCGATTATAGCAGAGATCTCCCAGATTTTTAGGGGAAGTCTGCCCCAAACAATATAAATTACAGAGACAAACAGTACGCACAAAAAAAGGAAGATGCTAACAATTCATCTTCCATTCTGTATTACCTATCTTTTTAGCCCAACTGATCAAAATCCATTAGGTACTTGGCATCTTTAACCTTGTCGCGTGAAGTCAAGATCTTAGGACCATCCTTGGTAATCACAATCGTATGTTCAAACTGGGCTGACAAGCTGCCATCCATCGTTTTGACGGTCCATCCATCCGGAGCACTGGAGTCAGCCCGCCAATCGCCAGCATTAACCATGGGTTCAATAGTGATCGTCATGCCCTCACGGAGCCGGACCCCATGCCCAGCTTCACCAAAGTGAGGCACATCTGGGGCTTCGTGCATTGTTGGTCCAATCCCGTGGCCGATGTATTCCCGCACATCACCAAAACCGTTCTCATCTTCAACATAGTGCTGGATAGCTGCTCCAATATCACCGATTCGGTTCCCAATCACTGCTTGGTCAATCCCGATATAGAGTGCTTTTTCGGTCACTTCTACTAATTTATCGATCTCAGGCGTTGATTCCCCGACAACATAGGTCATGCAAGAATCACTCATTGCTCCGTGGTAGTCCACCACTGTATCTACTTTAACCACATCGTGGTTTTTAAGGAGCAAATTTTTCCGTGGGAAACCATGGCAGATTTCATCATTGACACTGACACAGGTTGCATATTTATAGCCTTCAAACCCCATCTCAGCTGGGATCGCATCGTGTTCTTTAAAATATTTCCGAGCAAATTTTTCAATTTCCCAACTAGAAATCCCCGGCTTAATAATGTCTTTCAATCCATTTAACATTCCCGCCAGGATTGCCCCTGACTCAGCCATCGCTTTAATTTCACGCGGTGATTTCAAAGTAATCATTAAATCGTTGCCTCCATTTATCCAATATATAACACGCCCTATTATATCCTAATTCGCACCAAATAGTTAGTTTTACACATTAGTTACTGAAAATTAACCAGAAAACTATTCTAAACTATGCTACTATAATAGCAGCATAAATACTGGAAGGAAGGGATACAATGGCTCAAGCCAAAGTCCTCTTTGCATCAATTACTGGTAATAATGAAGATATTGCTGATATTGTTGCAGAAGCACTAGAAAATAACGGGATTGCCACTGAGGTCGATGATATTTCAATGGTCGAAGTGAGTGAGATCTTAGATTATGATATCTGCGTCATCTGTCCATATACTTATGATGAAGGTTCACTTCCTGATGAAGGATTAGACTTTTATGAAGAACTAGCCGATACTGACCTCAACGGATTAGTTTTCGGGGTAGCTGGATCAGGCGACACTTTCTATGGCGACGACTACTGCAAAGCAGTCATTGATTTTGACCAACAACTCGCCCAAGCCAACGGGACCCGAGGCGCAGCCCCAGTCATGATCAACCTCGCACCTGATGAAGACGCGGATATTCAAAAACTCGATGCTTTTGCTGCTGAATTGGCTGCCAAGGTACAATAATTAATCCATGGATAAAATCTTAACCTTAGTTCATAAGTATCGGGCTATCCTCGCCTACCTCTTTTTTGGCGGAGCCACGACCCTAGTCAACTTCGGAGTGTATGCCTTGTTTACAACTTGGATTCCGCTCCATTACCAAGTCGCCAACTTCTTAGCCTGGCTTTTGTCCGTGCTCTTTGCCTTTTTTACCAATAAAGTCTGGGTTTTTGGGTCACACTACACCACGGTCAGCAATTTTTTTACTGAATTGGGGGCGTTTTTCTTTTACCGAGCTCTCTCCTATGTGCTCGACGCGGGGATTATGTTTGTGGGGATCTCTTTACTTCATGCCAACGGACTACTCACGAAGCTGGTTGACCAAGTAGTGATCGTTTTGCTTAACTACCTATTTAGCAAATATCTTATTTTCAATAATAAATTAAAGAAGTAATACAAATACCGCTTTATCCTATCCAATGACTATTGATCATTGTATAATTGCTGGGTAGGGGGGTTTTTTTGTGTCTATTTCTTTTGATAAGCAGACTAAATCCAGGATAAAAAAGATTCTTTTTTACTATACTTTATTCTTTATCTGCACTGTGATCGCGTACTACGGTGTCTTTTTTATCACTGGTCACACGCTTATTCGTTCGACAGATGCCGCTACCCAGCATCTTCCGCTTCTTCAAAGTTTTAGATCATCTGTCTTAGATTTTTTCAAACATCCACTATCAGCTGATCAGTGGTCATGGAAGTTTGGATTGGGGGCTGATGTGCTTTCAATCTATGCTTATTACAATATTGGTGATATTTTTTCTTATCTGATCTTATTATTTCCTGCAGCTAAAGTTGCTGTTGGGTACCAAGTTATTTTAGGCATCCGCCTTTATTGTGCGGGGTTAGCTTTTTGTTATTTTGCTGCTCACCTCACCTGGAAAAATCGTCCTTTCGGGGTGGCATCAATCACAGCTGGGAGTCTAGTTTACCTCTTTAACTCCTATCTCGAGTACGCCTCACTCGCCCAACCGATGTTTACAACGGCGTTTATTCTCTTCCCATTGCTGGTTTTAGAAATTGAACGTACACTTCAAACACGGACTTACCGGCGGTTGACTTTCGTTTTTACTTGGATGTTGATTAATAACTTCTATTTTGCCTATATGCTTGGAATTGGGGCAATTGTGTTCTTAGTTCTTCGTTACTGGTTATACTACCGGAAACAACGTCCCCTCCTGGCAACAATCTGGCAGTTTGCCAAGGCAACCCTGATTTCCTTGTTACTATCAGCCGTTGTGTTACTGCCGGAAATCTATGATGTCTTACACTCAACCAGAAGTGAGTCAAGCTTCGCTAACGGGTTAAAAGTCTACCCGATATATTATTACTTACTCTTGCCAAGTAAGCTGATCGAAGGAACAACCAATAACCAACTGTATTGGACTAGTTTGGGGTTCGCAGCGATCGCTTTCTTTGGTTTTGCCTACGTCCTCCTCAACTACAAGCAACTCAAGCTCCTCACAATCAGCATTATTGGTAGCCTGATCGCCCTCCTCTTCCCGGCGGTAGCAGCTGTCTTGAATGGGATGATGTCCCCGTCTAACCGGTGGACTTTTGTTTTGTACCTCATTGGGGCGGTCGCTACGATGCTTTTAGTCCATAACGTTCGGGCACTGGATAGCCAGACCCTGCACCGGCTAACCCTGATCACCAGTGGTTATACCGTCATTTTGGTGGTCCTATTCTTTATTCAAAACGCTGATGAACTGTTTGTACCGATCATCTTCCTTTGGGGGACCCTGTTTATCCTATACTGGGTTAACTTCCACCAAGTGGTTCATGGACGCCGGTTATTGGTGGGAACAGTTCTTGCTAACGTTATTTTAAACTGTGTTTATTTTGCTGCTCCGTTTAACAATAACTTTGCTGCTAGCTTCCTCCCGATTGGAGGCTACGAAGCTTTGACAACTGATTTTTACAAGGGCTTGACGACTGATCTGGATCAAAAGAGTTTTTACCGGTCATCAACGATCAGTGATAACTACTTGCTAGGGGGACCTTCCAGTAGTACTCCCCAAAACTTAGCCATTGCTAATCCCATCTATACGGGAATCAATAGCATCAATTCTTTTTATTCGCTCCAGAATAAATACATTGGGCAGTTGATGCAAGAATTGCAAAACCGGCAAACTTTGGGAAATATTCCAGTAGGACAGGCAGACGACCGTACTATCCTCACCAATCTTTTAGGGACTAAATACATCTTTGGCAAAACAAATAATCCTAACAGTAGTAAGATTCCATATGGGTTCTCAGCAACCGCGCAAACACCGCTATACACTGATCTTTATGGGAACCAATTACCAGGGCAAGTTGTCCGCTACGACAGTACCAACAACTTTCCGCTGGTCTACTGGCAAGGAAAGGTAGTCACCCCTAAAACTTACCACCAGCTGAATGCAACTGCTAAGGAAGCCCAACTTACGACTGGGGTAGTCATGCCTTCCACCAAGTCTGCCCAGGGATTACCGCGGGCCAAAAAAGCCCCCGTGGCAGATGTGCCTTATAGCCTGTACACGACGATCCCTACTGATCCACAAAGTGATGACCCAGGAAACATCACTGGTCAGGCAATCGTCAAGCAAAATACGGATGAACAATACTACATCACTATCCCCGACTACAAGAAATACAAGAACATGGAAGTGCACCTTGAGCTAACGGACATCAAATTTGAACCCCTGACCCGGAGTGAAACGATTCAAGCTAACAATGATTACCATGCTCAAGAAAACTTAACCAATACCATTCCGTTCAATACACTCAATGATGAGATCAAGGGCACACGGAATTACATCACTAAAATGAAGTCCGACCACAACTTCACGTTGACGGCTACTGCTAAAAAGAATACTGTCGCAGTCCGCCAGCTTCCAACTAGCGACACGTCGTTTTACTACCCACTAACAAAAACAACCCTCAACCTGGGGTATTTCACGACGATGCCCAACAAAATCATGCTCAACCTATCCCGAATCGGGCGGTACAACTTCAAGCTCAAGGTGTATGCTGAACCCCTGGGTAAGACTTACCAAAAGCATGTTCAAACCATCCAAAAGAATCAGCTATCCCACCTCAAGGTCGGACGGGATACAGTCACAGGAATTAGTAACCACTCCCAAGCCGGTGTGCTTACTTCCTCCATCCCATATTCTGATGGCTGGACCACTTATATTGATGGTCACAAAGTTTCAACCTTACGGACTAATCGGGCCTTTGTCGGGGTCAAAGTTCCCCAAGGCAAACACAAAGTTCGGTTTGTTTACCACACTCCATGGCTCAAACTAGGCACATGGATCTCATTGGGAACTACATTGGTCCTCCTCAGCTGGGGCTTGATCCGATGGGGCTTTTGGATATTCCGTAGACGTAATGCCTAACTTGATTACTTTTTAGCTATTCCAATGATGCAGGGAGAAAACAATGTTTTCTCCCTGCATCGCTCTTTATTGACTAATATTTCTCAGATAACGTAAAAAATAGCTGTGAGTCTAATATCTAAGCATGAACGAAAGTCATCGCATTTAGGCTAACCTTCGCCCAAGTTTAGCGTAACAACTTGCTGTAAAGGTTGTCTCCCATTCACATTTTTTCTTGCAAACTTTTATCCTCCCGCAAAAAAGACGAATGTGATATACTGCAATCAATCATAATGTAAAGGAGCGTTTGCAATGGCTGAAGATTTGCATACTAAATTAGAAAAATACGCCAACTTGATCGTCACAACCGGGGTTAACGTGCAACCTGGACAGACCGTGGTATTAACCATTGGCATTGAACAACAGGAACTGGCTCACCTTATTGTCGCTGCTGCCTACCAAGCTGGGGCTGCTGATGTGATTGTTAAATGGCAAGATGACTTCTTAATGCGTCAATTTATCGCGCATGCGAGCGCAGACCGGCTAACCAACATTCCCGCTTATATTAAAAGTGAAGCCCAGTATATTGCTGACAAGCGAGCAGCACGAATCTCAGTTATTTCTTCTGACCCCGAAGCCTTAGTCGGGTTAGATAACCAACGAATTGCTGCTCATCAAAAGGCCATGAGTTTAGCTAAACGTCCAATGATGAAAGCTACTACCGACAATGATTTAACTTGGACCGTTGTAGCAGCTGCGAGTGCTCCTTGGGCAACTAAGGTCTTCCCTGACCTCGATGAAGCAGCAGCTGTTGCCAAGCTTTGGGAAGAAATCTTTACTACTACCCGGATCAACACGCCTGATCCAGTTGCCGCTTGGGACCAGCATGACCAAGTCTTGCATGAGAAAGCTGCCTGGCTCAACCGCGAACAATTCACTGCCCTCCATTACACTTCACCGGTTACGGATTTGACTATTGGTCTTCCTGAAAACCACAACTGGGAAGGGGCAAGTAGTTTAGATGCTGCGGGAACCCGTTTCTTTGCCAATATGCCAACTGAAGAAGTATTTACCGCACCTGATTTCCGCCGTGTTAATGGCTATGTCAGTGCGACTAAACCCCTCAACTACGGAGGAACGGTACTGCGCGATTTGCGTTTTGAATTCAAGGATGGTCAAGTAGTCAAGGCTACTGCTAGCAGCGGTCAGGAAGTGATCGACCACCTTCTTGCCAGTGATGATAGTGCTCGCTTCTTGGGAGAAGTTGCTTTAGTTCCTGACCCTTCGCCAATTTCCCAATCTAAGATTACTTTCTTGGAAACACTTTTCGATGAAAATGCCAGCAACCACTTAGCCCTCGGTGAGGCATACTCCTTCTCGATTCAAGGGGGAACTAAGATGTCCGAAGAAGAACTTCGGGCCCATGGTATCAATACTAGCCACACCCATGTCGATTTCATGGTTGGCTCAGCTGACATGAATATTGATGGGATCAAAGCTGACGGAACTGTGGTTCCAGTCTTTAGAAATGGTGATTGGGCCTAAATTGCCCACACAAAAAGCTGTGCTTATTAGCTTTCACAAAGCTAGTAAGCACAGCTTTTTATTTGTTCCGCCCTAAGTAATAAAAACCGTTGGATTGATGTCCATTCATCGTGGTAAAAGTTAAGGGGTGGTACTCAAGTTGGGTAAACAAATGCAATAAATGCTTTATCCACTGCGGATCATGGTGACGACAAACAGCTCCTTCCGGCAACTCAAAAACCCCATAAGGCCCACCATGTTGGCTTTTATACTGCTGGTAACGTTGCTGGTTACGGGCATCAGAATTCAGCAAAAAGTCATTGACGTACAAGATACCCCCAGGCTTGAGAACCCGCTGAATCTCTGCTATGAGTTGTTCTTGCTCCTGATCATTTGCGATGCAAGTCAAGACAGCAAACAAGATCACTGCATCACAACTAGCAGTTGCTAACGGCAACACACCTGGCGCCATAACTCGCAAGTCAAGGTCTGGATACTGGTTCTGGCCCCGTTGGATCATCTCCTCGGCAAAGTCCACTCCGAGCAGGTTAGTAAAACCAGCGGTTGCTAGTTGGTGTAACGTTCGTCCGTATCCACAACCAACGTCTAAAATTTGGGCGGATGGCTCAACGTACTGGGCAAAAACATCTGCTTGAAAGGGAGTTGTAAACCGTTTTGTCGCTGCTACCTGGTTCCAATAATCATGTTGCTTCATCATGAGTCCCTCTTTTCTCTTGTAAAAAACCCGCTAGCTCAGACCAAACCTGTGCTAACGGGAATCATTGTACTAATGTGCTCGATCGGAATTGAACCGATGACCTACTGCTTAGGAGGCAGTTGCTCTATCCTGCTGAGCTACGAGCACAAAACAACTATTTAAGTATAGATGCCCCTTTTTTGTTTGTCAAACTGGTCATCTTCCTTAAACAGTCGCTATTTAGTAACCATATTCAAATGTTCGTAACATCTTTTTAAGATTGTGGCGGTACAGGAGTTCTTGCCCCCACCGTACCGGGTTATACCAGGTAGTAGGAGTAGCTTTGCACAACTGAACTTCGACTTGGTCTGGGCGTAAGGCCCGCAGTTTCAACCGTTCGATGAATTTGACTTGCCCTTGACTATCCCGCATGTCGATACGATAACCCCTGCCGGGTTGCACGTTACTGATCCGGGTAACAACACGTTCAGTCCCATAATCAGTTTGATATTCAAAGCCTTCCAAGTCATTCAGAGTTAATGCACGGTTAGTTTGTCGCAAAATATCATACAAAAGAACATCGACCAACCGCGTAAATAAATAGTCAGCTGAAACATTTATTCTTGTAGTTAATTTCATCCTAACCGCCTCTTTTCAATAGGTTAATTTAACTATAACCTCTGCGTTCATTTTCTGCCAAGCAATCCTGAACTCTTTACTTTTTCTTTCTCTTTCCCTTATTCTTTTGATCACGTAAACGGCGTTTCTTTTTAGGTTTTTTAGCGCCATTATTGTTAAGTCTAGAGCGGTAACCTTGGCGTGGTGTCCGTTTTTTTACGGGTGTTTCTGGTTTGGTCGTCACAATTTGATTTTCAAAGATATATGCTGTAACTGGTTGCACAGCAGCTGGCCTCATTAACTGTTTGAACTGCCGCAGGTCATGTTCATTCCCTAAGTTAACTACCATCCCGGAAGCTCCCATTCGACCTGTTCGCCCTACCCGGTGAATATAAGTATTCATATCCTTAGGCAAATCAAAGTTGATAACTGCCGGCAGGTCTGGAATATCCAATCCCCGTGCTGCCACGTCAGTCGTCAAAAGAAACGTAATCTTGCCCTGGCGAAGTTGCTTTAAGGCCTGCACCCGTTGGGCTTTATGTTCATCCCCAGACAATAATGCCACCTTGACATGGCTGTGCAATAATTTTTGTGTTACTTCATTAGCCACCGCTGCTTGGTTGAAGAAGACTAGCCCCCGCATTTTTTTGACGTGAGCTAAGCGCCGTAACATGTCAGCCCGCTTGCGCGTCGGTGTTTCAATCAGATAGTGATCAACATGCCCTTGTGAATCATCACTAGTACGCACATCAATAATCTGGGGTTCGATCCCAAACCACTGGTGGATCTTATGCAAAATCGGTGCATCAGTGGCTGAGAAGAATGCTAGTTGGACATCGGCCACAGTGTGCCCGATAATCTCCCGGCAAATCGGCATTTTTTCTGAATCTAACATCTCATCGGCTTCATCGATCACGACCGCTTGTACCTTGTGCATCTTCAACTTGCGTTGGTTAATTAAATTCAAAATCCGCCCTGGCGTCCCAACAACCACTTCGGGATGTTTTTTGAGTTTTTCGATCTGCCGTTTAAGGTTTGCTCCCCCGATCAATGGTGTAACCTGCAGATCAACCAATTTTACCCACTCCCGCAAGACATCCGTGATCTGCATTGCCAACTCTTGTGAAGGCGCCATAATAACTAATTGGACACCATCATGTGGCAGCAAATTTTCCAGCAAGGGCCAAGCATAGGCCAGGGTTTTACCTGAACCGGTTGGTGCCAAGCCTAGAACACTACGTCCTGCTGCCAAAGGCTGATAAACTGCCTCTTGGATGGCAGTTAACTGGGTAAAACCTTGACGTTCAAATTCTCTTTCAAAATTACTATTCATTGTTTCTTCCTTTACTTATTATCTGTTGGAAATTCAATTTGGGCACTTTGCCGCAAATCATACATTACTCGGTTAACCTGAACAGCTAGTTGCAGCCATGCTTGTTCCTTTTGCTGGTTAACCGAAGCAGTTGGATTTTCTAACACATCCACAAAATCATTGATTTCTGCTGTCATCGGATTATTAGGACGGTTATTAGCCAAAACATGTACTTGTCCCTGGGCATCAACCAAGCTGATCTTTTCCATATCAGCTGCATTATTAGCTAAAATCAATGTCTGTTTGCCCGCATAAATTTCACCCGGGAGGTACGAATTATTCATCTTCCCCATATTGAGCACTACCTTAAAGTCCCCATAATCAAGGATTGCAGTTCCTTTTCCATCCACGCCACTTTCCAGTTTTTGGGCAGCATACGTGCTAGCCTGGGGCATTCCAAATAAAGCTACTGCATCATAAACCAAATAGACACCTAAATCTTGCAGGGCGCCGCCAGCAAACTCTAGGGTAAAGACGTTAGGGTTATTACCTGCCAAGTAACTATCAAACTTAGATGAATACTTCTCATAAGTCAGGTTGGCACCTTGAATCTGGTCAAACTTTGCTACTTGTTCTTGGACAACCTTAAAGTTTGGTTCATGAATGTGCCGGGCCGCTTCAAAAAAGTGCACTTGTGGATGAGCTTGAAGTAAGTCCTGAATGACTTGCATTTGGGCAGGTGAAGTTGTCGCTGGTTTTTCCAAAATAACATTTTTTCTCGCAGTAATTGCCTGGCAGGTCTGGTCAAAGTGCAAACTATTCGGTGAAGCAATATAAACCGTTGAAAAGCTGTCATCGGCAAAAAAATCTGCCAAGTCATCATGGGTCGCCGTTACATACCGGTAAGCAGAAGCAAATGCCTGCGCCTTAGCTTGGGTCCGTGAATATACAGCGGTTAACCGCATCCGCCCCGTATTTTCTGCCGCCGCAATGAATTGCTTAGTAATGAAATTAGTTCCAATAATTCCAAAGTTAATCATAGAAGTGCCACCTTTCTGTCTTCGTGTTACTTTAATTTTACCAGAGTTGGTCTAGCTAGACTGCTTTTATCTTTATAGCCGGTAAGTTCCTATTCAGCTTCGTCCTCTGCTTTTGCCCATACAGTAGCTTCCCATTCCAATAAAGCCCGCTTTTTATCCGGTCCAGCTGCATATAAAAAGCGTTTGGCACCTGCCTTTTGCCCGATAACCCGGTGACAGGGTACGAATAAGCTCACATGGTTCCGCCCCACTGCCGTTCCCACAGCCTGTGCTGACATTGGTTTCTTTCGTCTTTGCTCCAAAACATGAGCGATCATACCATAGGTCATAGTTTGCCCATAAGGAATCGTCAACAACACCTGCCAAACTTCCCTTTGAAACGGTGTCCCTACCAGGTGGAGCGGGGGAAGTTCACCAGGAATTTCCCCTGCAAAATATTCTGTCAACCACACTTGCGCGTGCCTGAGAAAAGCATTGGATTGAGGTGAAACTTGGCGCGCATTAGCTTCCAGTATATCACCATAATAACGATCTGTATCCCACCAAGTACCTACTATTCCCTGGTCATCCGCTACAACTGTTAAGGGACCAAAGGGACTGGTGTAGTACATCAATTCTTGCATTGCTTTACCACCTCATACCTAGTTTACCTTACTGACTAGAGAACAACAAAGGTCCAGACCCTGGCATTGCCAGCTTCTGGACCTTTATTATTTGGTAGCATTAACTGCCACCAGTATTTAATTATTGATTACCATTCTAAGTCTTCTGCTTCTTGTTTACCCAGACCTGTTGCCTTGTCTAACATGATCCGTTGTTCGAAGTGAGCGACATTCCGCTTAGTCAACTTCACCATATCTGGGTTAACTGAAACATAATCAATCCCACTTCTAATCAAGAATTCAGTAAACTCTGGATATTCAGATGGGGCCTGCCCACAGATTGAAACCGTCTTGCCATCCTTATGTGCTGTCTGGATTAAATGCCGGATAGCCCGCTTAACTACTAAATTCCGCTCATCAAAGAGGCTAGCCACTGTATCATTGTTCCGGTCACAACCCAATAATAGCATAGTTAAATCATTGGAGCCGATTGAATACCCATCAATGTACTTGTTGAACTGGTCAGCCAAGATAATGTTAGCTGGAATTTCAGCCATCATGTATACCTTAAAGTCAGCAGAACGAACCAAGCCTGCATCACGCATAATAGCCGTAACTTTTTCTGCTTCAGCAACTGTCCGGACAAATGGGATCATAACGTGCAAGTTCTTTAAGGAGAAGTCTTCACGAACCCGCCGAACTGCAGCCAATTCTAACTTGAAGGCTTCAATATACTTCGGATCATAGTACCGAGATGCTCCCCGCCAACCAAGCAGATCTGATGGTTCGTGCGGTTCATACTTGTCCCCACCCTTCAAGTTCCGGTATTCGCTGGATTTGAAGTCAGAGAACCGCAGTACCACTGGCCGCGGAGCCATTGCCCGGGCCACTTTACTGATCCCGTTAGCTAACATATCTACTACTTTTTCTGGTTGTCCTTTTTCTAAAAGGTACAATGGGTGTTCGTGAATGTATGTTGTCCAAATGAACTCTTCACGCATCAACCCGATCCCATCAGCAGGTAGGGAAGCATACTTGTTTACCAAATCAGGATCCCCCAAGTTCATCATTACCCGGGTAGCAGTTGGAGCAAAGTATTCTGCTACTGCAGTTTGTTGTTCTTTTTCTTCTGTATGTGGAGCAACAATAGCTTCAACATGACCCGAATAAACAACCCCGTTCTTGGCATCAACTGTTACTTGATCGCCGGTCTTGAGAACGTCCATGGCAGCTACACCGCGACTATTAGTCCCTACGATACATGGAATCTGCATTTCCCGCGAAACGATTGCTGCGTGGCAAGTCATCCCCCCATTGTTGGTAATGATAGCTTTAGCTTTCTTCATGGCTGGAACCCAATCAGGTGAAGTCATCATAGTAACCAAGATTTCCCCTTCATTAAATTGGTCGATGTCATCAGGACTAGCAATTACGTGCACCGTCCCGGAAGCCACGCCTGGGCTAGCTGGCAAACCTTTTACCAGTACCTTAGCGTCACTGACATCACCTACTTGTACGGCGGAATCTTCCCGTTTAACTTCCTTATTCTTGATGGACCATACAGTCTCTGGTCGCGCCTGAACTAACCATAACTTTTGAGTATTCTTGTCTAAAGCAAATTCCATATCCATGTAGCAACCGTAGTGCTCTTCAATTTGTTTTGCATAGCCAGCCAGTTCGATGATTTGTTCATCAGTTAATACTTGTTTACTTACCAATTCCTTTGGTACGGGAGCTTCTACTACCCCACCATCTTCTTTCCGTAGCAATTGTACTTGCTTGTCGGTAACAGACTTGGAAGTAATCTCCATTGTTTCTTTATCTACTAGATAATGGTCAGGGGTTACTTTCCCTAAAACAATATATTCACCCAAGCCCCAGATAGCATCAATGGTGATCTTACTGTCATCCCCATTGGCAACGTTAACTGAGAACATAATCCCGGATGCTTCAGAGAAGACCATCATTTGGACAGCAGCTGACAAAGCGACCTTTTCGTGGGGGAAGCCTTGCTTTTGCCGATAGTATGTTGCCCGGTCAGTAAACAGAGAAGAATAGCATTCTTGTACCTTCTTGACCACATCATCACGTCCAACAACATTTAAGTATGATTCTTGTTGCCCTGCAAACGAAGCATCTGGCAAGTCTTCAGCAGTGGCACTAGAACGAACCGCTACGAATGGGTTCTTTTGCCCCATCTTTTTACCCAACTTATCATAGGCATGCTTGATATCATCCGCTAAATCTTTTGGCATTTCAGCTTCTACGATCATCCGCCGAATTTCCACACAAGTTTTATGTAATTCATCAGAATTTTCGTAATCCTTGATGCTAGCAAGGAGTTCATTAACCTTGTCGTTGATCCCTGTCTTTTCCATAAAGTAACGGTAGCCACGTGCGGTGGTTGCAAACCCATATGGAACTGGGATATTGGTTGATGAGGTCATTTCTCCTAAGGAAGATGACTTCCCACCAACAAGATCAACATCAGTACGATGTAAATCATCAAACCAAAGAACATTAGCTTTTTCTTTATTCATGTTAAATTAACTCCTCTTTCTGAGTAGACTTTCTTTCATTTGAAAGCGGTTACTTTCAACACCCCTATCATTAATCAAACTGAATAAATAGTCAACCTTTTAATTTTATGATTAGTTTTTTCTGATAAAAAAACGATGAGAATTATTTTCATTGATATTTCGTCAATGAGAAAGCTTAATTTTTGCTGGCAATGTGCATCTGCTTGGCACAATTCTGCATAGAAATGCATACTAATGCACTTTTCATTACCCGTTTTTGACATTTCATTATTTCTATGATAAAAATCGCTTATAAGCTGTATTTTATAAGAATTTTATTTAAGCATTTGTAAGTATCAAGGTGAAAGAATATGGAACAACCAAGTATTAATTCGCACATTGACGCATTTTCAGCCCGTTTGATCAGACAAAAATTCCCGACTAAACAGGCAGTCATCACTGAAATCATGAACCTGAAGGCTATCCTCCATTTACCTAAAGCAACTGAACATTTTGTTAGCGATTTGCACGGTGAATTCGATGCCTTCGACTATGTTTTGCGAAACGGTTCTGGCAGTATTAAACAAAAGATTCATGCACACATGGATGGTTTTTTAACTCCACGCCACATCGAAGATCTCGCAATTCTCGTCTATTATCCCGAAGATGAAATTGACCATCAAAAAAAGCATCTCCATGGCGATGCCCTTGATCAATGGTATCTGGATGTCGTTTCCCGACTCCTGACCCTACTCCAGGCAGCTGCTAGCAAATATACGCGATCTAAGGTGCGCAAGGCCCTCGATCCTAACTTTGCCTATATTACCGAGGAGTTCCTCTACAATGATGCCCGTGATTTTAACAAGCATGAATATTCAAGCCAACTCTTAACCGATATGCTGTCTTTGCACCAGGCAGAACCATTTATCATCGCTACTTGTTATAGCATCCAACGCTTAGTCGTTGACCACCTCCACGTCGTGGGTGATGTTTACGACCGTGGTGATCAGCCCGATAAGATCATGGAACGCTTGATTGCTTATCCATCAGTAGATATCCAATGGGGAAATCATGACATCTTGTGGCTAGGAGCAATGGCGGGCTCCAAACTATGCATGTTAACTTTGTTGCGGATCTGCGCCCGCTACAATAATTTGAATATCGTTGAAGATGCTTATGGAATCAACCTCCGCCATCTGGTAGCATTTGCCGAACAGCACTATGGTGAAAATCCTAGTTTTTGCCCTAAACTTGTTCCCGGTGACAGTTATTCCTTTACTGGAGAAAAAGAGCAGCTAACGCGGATTCACCAGGCAATTGCCATCATGCAGTTTAAGCTGGAGGGACAAACGATTGAACGCCGGCCGGAGTTTAAAATGGACGCCCGCAATCTACTCCGGCAGATCGACTACAAGCAACAGACATTAGCCATCGACGGCAAGACTTACCCTTTGGAAAATACTTGTTTCCAGATGATTGATCCGAAGAACCCTAACAAGCTAACACCGGAAGAAAATGAGATCATCAATTCATTACTACTTTCATTTCAAAATTCAACTAAGCTTAAACGCCACCTTGATTTTATGCTCCACAAGGGAAGTTTATATAAATGTTATAATGGCAACCTTCTAGTCCATGGTTGCCTCCCCGTCACTGCGGACGGCGAATGGCAGAAAGTAGTTTTTAACGGTCACACCTATGCCGGTAAACAGTTGCTTGATTTTTGCCAAGAACAAATTGAAACGGCCTATGCCCATCCAGATCAAACTGACGATTTTGCTACTGACCTACTCTGGTATCTCTGGGAAGGTGAGCATTCACCCCTATTCGGCAAAAAGAAGATGACCACCTTTGAGCGTTATTTCATCAAAGATAAAAAAACGCACCACGAAGAAAAAAATGCCTACTTTGACCTGCGCAAAGATGAAAAATTCTGTCAAAACATTCTGGTTGAGTTCGGTCTTGATCCGCACAGTGGTCATATTATCAATGGTCATACCCCGATTAAAAAAGGGCAGAGTGGGATCATGGCCCACACCAAGATGCTTGTTATCGATGGCGGTTACTCTAAGGCCTATCACCATACAACCGGAATTGGTGGCTGTACCTTGCTTTATAACTCATATGGCTTGCAATTGGTAACCCACCATCCATTTACCTCAAAACAAGAAATCATTGAAAAACGGCACGATAATCTTTCTAAGATCAAAACCGTTAACCAGGTCGAACGGCGTAAAAAAGTTGCCGATACTGATACCGGGAAGGCCTTGCAACACCGGATTGAGGTCCTGCGAGTTCTCCTAAATGAGGACGATGCTATTTAATTCGCATTTCCTATAATTTTATGGTATCGTACCTAAAAAAGATAAAGGTACGATACTACTAATGAAACATCAATTACGCATTAAACGCTTAACCCAGCGAGGATTACTAGTAGCTTTGGTCCTCCTTCAGGACTTTCTCCCCCTGCTAGGGAACATCCCTCTTGGGCCCCTATCAATCACAACCTTACCAATTACCGTAACCGTTGTTGCGATCATCCTTGGCCCTGGGGAGGGCGCTTTCTTAGGAGGATTCTGGGGTGTTTTGACTTGGGTCCGGGCTTTTACCTATCCCTCTAGTCCCCTCGCACCCCTGGTCTTTACTAACCCTCTAATTGCAATTTTACCTCGGATTTTAGTTGGGGTAGTTGCCGGCTATACCTTCCTGTTTTTAAAGAACCGTTTTCCTCGGTGGGGAGCGATGTTAGCCGGTGGCCTAGGGGCTTTAACTAATACGGTTTTAGTCTTGGGCGGGATTTACATTTTTGCCCGGACTAGCTCAGTTGCTAGTTTCTACCATACCGATGTAACTGCTCTTGGAACCGTATTAATGACAATTGCTGGTTCCAATGGCTTGATTGAAATGATAACTACAGCTATATTGGCACCTTTGATCGCTTTACCTGTCCGTCAGATCGTTATCAAAGGTCAACATTAGACAAAGCTAAAAAATAATTTCTAGCCCAAGAGGCGGGGAGAACAATAAGATTCTCCCCGCCTCTTTAGCGTTCAATTAACTTAATCTGGGTTAAACAAAACGATAACCCAAAATATCGAGATCCCGTTCTTGACCATCCAAAACCGCCACACCTGGTAAGTGCCCCCATGGTTTGAACCCAAAATGAGCAAATAGTTTTTGACTAGGCAGGTTATGTCCAAAAACATATGCTACTAAAGCCGTCAAACCTGGGCGTGGCGCTTGTTCTAATGCAAAAGCCACTGCCTTTTTTCCTAGACCATGGTGGTGGTAATAACTATCAATATATATCGCTACTTCTGCTGTATGTTCATAAGCAGGACGCCCGTAAAAGGGTTCCAACCCGATCCATCCCGCAATCTTTGCCTCCTGCTTTATCACCCACAATGGATGGGTGGCTGTAAATGAAGCAAACCAATCCTTTTTCTGGTCAACCGTCACTGGTGTAAGGTCTGCAGTGGCCAACCGGGTTGGAATACTTTGATTATAGATCTCCACAATACGGGCTAAATCTGGGGCTTGCGCTAAATAAAATTCAACCATGATCATCATCCCTGAAATATTTTAAAAATTCTGTCTTATCATTTAGTAATATACTCACTTTTCTCCCTATTTTAGACCTAAATTTTGGTTAATTTAAGCACATCCGTAAGGCATATTGCAAGCCATTTGCGGGATTAAAAAAGTTATTTTTTGTCCCTTTATGAGGAAAAAATACCGCACTAGGGGACATTTTTTCGTTATTCTCTCATCTATTTTTTATTTCATTTTATCTTGGTCAGGGAATATTTTCTCCTAACAAAAAAGAAGATACCACAAGTCACATCACACTTTCTGGTACCTTCTTTTCCAATGTAAATATCTTATATAAGGCCGGCAATCAAAGTGAGGATTGCTAAGCCTCCTTGCATCACAATGATTTTGGGATTGCTAGTAACACTGCCATATAGCGCCACTAGGATGATATATCCCATAAGAATCATTACGGCCACCTTGCTTACAAAGACATATAAGGCTAGTAAGATCAATACTGCTAATAAACCATTGTAAATCCCCTGGTTTTTGAACAACGTATTTACCGTTGGGCGCTGCAGTTCACTGACTTCCATCTGAAAAACTTGCGCCGTTTTGGCTGAAGTGGTCGCAAACGTCTCCAAGTACATGATGTAAAAGAATTCCAGTGCAACCAATGTCCCGAGGATTTTCACTAAAATCGTCATCGTTTTCCTCCCCATATCCATTAATCTTCATCTGCAATTATTTTACCACTCTGCATATTTCAGTTTAACGATCATGCTTCTTTTGGCTTTGCTTCTAATTAAGCGATCTAACATTGATTCTAAAGTTAGATTATTTCTTCATTAATGTTGTGCGCATAATATTGCAAAACCTGCGCCATATAAGTCACATCGTTTTGTGCTTGATGAAATGGCAATTCGCGGTTGATCCCCAATAGTCCCACTAAACTTTGTAACGAAATTCCTGTTTTTCCTGCTAATGCGTCCTGACGTAAGATCGCTTCTAGGTCTAGGTCTTGAGGCTTCTTCCAAAAACACTGGTCAGGCGTCCAATGATAGCGTTTGGCTTCTTCATTCAAGATGCGCCAGTCCAGATGATTGTCGTAACTCAAAATATAATCAGCATAAACTGGTTAACCCGTTCTGTGACCGCTGTAAGATCTAACTTAGTCGCATCTAAGTACGGTAAGTTGGTCTCTTTCAAAAATTTTAATTGTTGCGCATCTGTCATGGCTTCCGGAGCAAACACTAAGTAGTTGAATCTTTCATGACTTCCGTAGACCTGCCCAGCCAACTGAGCAACGCGAGTTCCCTTTCCCCCATAAAATTCCAGGTCAAGAATCAAAATTTGGGCTGTGCTATTAAGTACTTGGCGGAGTTCAACTAGCGAAGTAACCTCTGGTTGGGGCGCAGGTACCGGTTGTGATAAGATCTTGGCGGCGGTTTGTTCGCTCATCACTGTTTGCGCCTGGTGTCGTTTTTGAGTTCGCAATTGATACAGGAGCTGATTAAGTTTAGCATTGTTAACTTCTCCCAGTCCGGTTTGTTCTACTTCCGCCAAGCCTATCCCCTGTTCACGTTTCATTTGTGCATGACTCATTGGAACCCCTCCTATCATTACGCAATTCATTACTCTATATCTTGTTTACTAATGGTAGATTGCAATAAATAACTTGAACAAATTTAATGACGCAGATTAAGCAAAAAGATCTCAATTGGAGTTCGCCAGTTCAAACATTTGAGTGGCCGTGAATTCAGATACCAGTTAATCTGAATCAATTCATCATCACTAATCTCTTCAATTGGCTGACCCTTAGGAATAAATCGCCGTAACACTCGATTACGATTCTCATTACTACCACGTTCATGCGGAGAATAAGCATGGGCAAAGTACAACGGCACGCCGGTATTTTTCTCAATTGATTGGTAGTTGGCGAACTCTTTCCCGTGATCAACCGTCAGTGTCTTGAGATTAGTTCCTAATTG
>NZ_AUHQ01000015.1 GCF_000423265.1 Ligilactobacillus saerimneri DSM 16049
TCTTTCTAATGGAATGTTGTAACGACACCATTAAAGACCTTTATGGGTTTTTCTGTCCACTAAAATGTTCAACTTAAATTTTACAATCTGCCAATGGAAAACACATATAATGATGCTTTAGATGAACAAGCATATCAAGAGTTTGATCGGACTTTGGCTACGTACTATGCTGAGCGTAACGCTAATGCGCGACAAGAAAATTTCACGAGTTTAATTGCAGGAGAAAATAGTACCTTGAATGAGAAAGTTACTAAACGGGATGATGTTTTGGAAGTGACCCACGCCCAAGGACTGTTATGGAAATAGTAGAATTGGATAAAATAAAAGTGCCTATGAAAAGGCACTTTTTTTATGCAATATTCAATTCAAATGCCACTCGACGTGGATCGAGGGGGTCGTTAATCAAGATTTGTCCGCGTTTTTGGAAACCAAAGCGCGCAGCGATTCGGTGGATTTGGACATTCTTTTCAAACGTATCAATACGTAAGTTACGGACGCCTTGACTCATTGCCAATGAAATTAAGCCTGAAAGTAAGAAGGAGCTTAGATTTTGCCCACGGTACTGGGAGGAAATAGCTACCCGATGCAATGTTGCATAAGGATCACGATTATTGGCCCAGCTTCCCTCCGTGATAACTTCATACATGGGGTCATCGCCGATAATCATTGCTGAATACCCCGCAACTTGTCCGTCAACAATCAAGACGTAGCCACTATGTGCGCGAATATCTTTAGCAATATCATTATTAGCAGGGTAACCGCTTTGCCATTGCGGGCTACCGATTTCTTTTAGATATTGTTTGGCAGAGTTGATAATCTCCATGATTTTGTCTAAATCGTCTAGTGTTGCTCGGCGAGTATAAATGTTTGCCATCTCACTTTCACTTCCTTTTCCATTTTGAACACAACAGGATCAGTTGTGCACTTTTTGATAGTATTTTTATAAGACGCCATATTATACCAGATCAGATAGTAAAAATGGAATTACAAATTTCTAACCCAAACAATAATTTTGACTTGAATTAAAATAAAACACTTTCAATTAAGAAATGACGAGAAAAAACGATTTACGGACGAAAAAATATAGTTAAATAACCTTAATAGATCACATTAATCCACTACTAAGCATGCTGAATTAAATTGGTTGTACTAAGTAATAAAGTGGCGAATAAATTAATAAAGATATTAGCCGAAAAATATATAACTATTGAGTTAAATTTAAAATGGAAATACAGGGACTAAGTGACGAAAAGTGTGCATAATTTTTTAAAAGGTAGCGCTTTATTTTTATTTGGTATAAAATTAAATAGATTAAATATGTTAGGAATGATATTCATGGCAATTGCAGAAAAACAAGAAGAAAGAACTCTCCTCTTGATTAAACCTGATGGCGTTCGTGACCACCGGGTGGGGAACATCATTAGTCGGATTGAAAATCGGCGGTTTACTATTGACGCAATTAAGACAATGACGGCTGACGATGAAATTTTAAAGAAGCATTACAGTCATTTGGTGGATAAGCCATTCTTCCCGGGAATTTTGAAATACATGGAAAGTGGCGCAATTGTTGCCTTGGTGGTATCTGGGACTAACGTTATCAACGTAGTACACAAGATGGCAGGGGCAACTAACCCATCAGAAGCTGCTCCGGGAACAATCCGTGGCGATTTTGCCCGGGAATGGACCAACAAGGAATCAATCCACAACGTTGTGCACACGTCAGATAGTGTTGAATCAGCTGAACGTGAAATCGCACTATGGTTCCCTGAATTAGCTGAATGATATAAAAAGTAAGAGGAAAATTACCTTTGTAGCAAGGCGTTGGCCTTCGTTTGTACTTAGATACTAGGCTTGCGAGTATTTTCCCCGTTATCTGTGAAAATTAGTAAATGAAGATCGCGGCTGGTGAGAAAACACTGTTTTCTCCCAGCCCCTTTCTTTATTTTGGAGTTACATTGGTCAAAAAGTGCAAGAAAGCCCGGGCAGCTGGCGCAAGGGAACGCTGTTTCTTCCATACCAATAAGTGGGCACTGGTAGTACGGGGACTTAGTGGCACAAATGTTAACCGGGCGTCGTGAATTTGCTCAGCTACCCCGCGGATGCCTAAGTGGTAGTAGTTTCCGGTCAAAAGCAAAGTTGATAGGGATCCAGGAAGGTTGGTTGTAATTTTTACGTTTAAACGGTTACTGGAAAGGGACAATGCCTCTGCAACGTTGTCACGAACAATTGACCGGCGCCCCATGATGAGTGGAAGCGAAGCTAGCTGTGCTGGTGTGATACTATCCTGTTGGGCTAAGGGGTCGTCTTGGCGCATAAGTACGCCCCATTCTTCAGTAACGGGAAGTCTAAAAAAGTGATATTTAGCGGTTTCGACAGGCTCGATTAAAGCAGCAAAGTCATCTTGGCCCTGGTCAAGACGGGGACGCAGGCTATCCCCATCACCGGCGA
Organism: Ligilactobacillus saerimneri DSM 16049; assembly: GCF_000423265.1. Taxonomy (GTDB): domain Bacteria; phylum Bacillota; class Bacilli; order Lactobacillales; family Lactobacillaceae; genus Ligilactobacillus; species Ligilactobacillus saerimneri. The sequence continues at coordinate 2,449 of NZ_AUHQ01000015.1, forward strand.
AAAGCGCAAATTTAACTCCTGGATGCTGGACTTGAAATAGATCAATCTGGCTCATCAACCAGGGAGTGACAGCTGATTCTACCAAGCCTAAGTTGATGGTTCCCACTAATTGATCGCTACTAGTCTGAATTTCCTTTTGCGCATGGTCAAGCAGGTCAAGAATGACCTGCGCGCGTTCGCGAAACAATAATCCGGCCGCATTCAGTTGCAGGTGGTGATTGTTACGGTCAAATAATGGTCGCCCCACTAACCGTTCCAATTCTTGAATTTGGCGAGATAGAGTAGGTTGAGTCAGGTGAAGTCGCTGTGCCGCCTGAGTGATGTTGTTGGTTTCAGCTACAACCAAGAAATAACGTAAAATGCGAGTATCCATGCGTATTCCTCCCTAAAAAGCTAACTGCATTATACAGCAGAATCAAAATAATAATTCATTTTTTGCATGATCAACTACTAATAATAGGTATTTTTCATGAATTAACGAGAGAATTATACTGAGCATAAGACAACTAAGGGAGGTCATTTTAATGCAAGAACAAGCAGCACAGATGAGAAATAACCTTTTTGATTTGGGTGAACCTAACGTAGCTTATGCAAAGTATTTTAGCGGACAGAGTTATTTGCAAAGCATCGTTGCACCTGATGACATGGTTGACGTCAATATCAGTAGTGTCAGTTTTGAGCCGGCATGCCGTAATAACTGGCACATCCATCACAATGGGTATCAAATACTCATTGTGACTGCTGGGCAGGGATGGTATCAGGAAGCAGGAAAGCCGGCGCGGCTGTTACAGTCCGGAGATGTTGTGGTGATTAAGGCAGGGGTGAAGCATTGGCATGGAGCTACGCAGAATAGTTGGTTCACCCATTTAGCAGTGACAAAAGGGACCAGTGAATGGCTGGAACCTGTTAGTGATTCTGATTATGCTAAGTTGCACCAGGATTAACGCAAGGAGGTTATATTTATGACAGTAAAACAGACCGCAGGCCGCGAACAATTAGGTGATTTTGCACCTCAATTTGCTCATTTTAATGATGACGTCCTTTTTGGCGAAGTATGGGCTGATGAAGAAAGTTTAAGTGCACGTGATCGTTCGTTACTAACAGTAACCGCATTAATTACTAAGGGGGCTTTTGCACAATTACCGTATCATTTGCAGACGGCCAAGAAAAATGGAATTTCTAAGCAAGAGATTAGTGCTGTGATTACGCAACTCGCTTTTTATGTTGGCTGGCCCAATGCATGGAGTGCCTTTAACTTAGCCAAGCAGGTGTGGTTAGAAAAATAAACTTAACTAACCGAAGCTTTAGAGGAGGCTGGGAAGAACCGCTGTTTTTTCCAGCTTCTTTTTTATGTCCTATTCGCTTTTGCATTTGCAATTGAAAAAGGCGACAGCGCTAAGCAAAATTGTTAAAATTAGGTTAAATATAGTATAATCGTTTTATTATTTTGTCGATTTAAAAGGAGGATGGTCATGAAAATTCTGTTTCCATATTTTCGGCGCTACTGGCTAACTGTGCTTGCTGCTGGTTTGTCAGTTGCAGCCGCCACCCTTACTGCTCTGTGGATTCCACGGTTACTTCAGTCAGTTTTGAACGCTTTGACGGCTAACCATCAGCACCAGTTAATTCAGTATGGCGTGCAACTAACGACTGTGGGGATACTAGGGGTTATCTTTGGGATTTTAGCTGTTTTCTTCGCAGCAAAAGTGACACAAGGGGTGACCAACGACCTCCGGGCTGACCTATATGCGCAGATCCAGTCTTTTTCATATGCTAATATTAACCAATTTTCAGCTGGGAGTTTAGTTGTGCGCTTAGTTAATGATATGAATCAAGTGATGAACCTGGTAATGAATGGGATCACGCAGATTGTACGGGTGCCGTTCCTTTTTGCTGGTTCGTTAGTGCTGGGGGTACTAACTATTCCGCGTTTATGGTGGATTTTTCCCCTTGCAATGGCGCTGATGATATTGTTAGCCTGGTTAGTTTTTTCACAGATGGGCAAATTATTTACCAGTTACCAGGAGAAAATTGACGTAATCAACAATAAAGCTAAAGAAGCTTTGCAAGGGATCAGGGTGATCAAATCGTTTAATCAGGAAGAAGCTGAAAGCCACCGATTCGAAGAACGTTCCGCGGACCTCAACCAGCTCAATCTGCGGATTGGAAATCTCTTTGTTACATCATATCCAGTATTTATGGTAGTGGCTTATGCGGCGGTCGCATTAGCATTGCTATTGGTGGGGAAGGATATTTTGGCGCATCCGCAGGAAGTGACAGCAATTAGTACGTTCATTACATATTTAATGCAAATGATTTTTGCTATTATGATCGCGGGAATGCTGTTAACCATGATGTCCCGGGGGCTGGTTGCTTTAGAACGAATTAGTGAAGTATTGGTGACCAAGCCAGCATTAACCTTCTCCCCTGATGCACCAGCAGAAGCTTTAGATGGAAGCGTTGAGTTCGAGCATGTTTCGTTTGCATATCCGGATCAGGCAGACCGACTAGTTCTCAAGGATATTACTTTTAAGATCCAACCCGGAGAGATGATTGGACTAGTTGGTGCAACAGGGGCCGGTAAAACGACCCTGGCACAACTGATCCCACGATTATTCGATCCGACGGAAGGGACAGTTAAAGTCGGAGGGCGTGACTTACGGGAAGTCAATGAGCAGTCGTTGCGCCGAACAGTTAGTTTTGTTTTACAACGGGCAACCCTATTTAGTGGGACGATCAAAGATAATCTGCGGCAAGGCAAAGCGGATGCTACACTGCGGGAAATGCAGTTGGCTGCGCGGTTAGCCCGGGCTGATGAATTTATTACTCAGTTTAATGATGAGTATAATCATCAGATTGAGGAGCGATCGGCTAACCTTTCTGGGGGGCAAAAACAGCGGTTATCCTTGGCCCGGGGCTTAATTGCACAACCGAAGATCCTGATCCTTGACGATACTACCTCGGCATTAGATGCTGAATCGGAAAAAATTGTCCAAGAGGCATTGGAGCATGAATTAGGTGCGACAACAACGATCATTATTGCGGAAAAGATCATGTCAGTTGTTAATGCAGATCGAATTTTTGTGTTAGATAATGGTCGAATCCAGGCTCAAGGAACCCATACTGAATTACTACAAACATCTCCACTTTATAAGGAGATTTATGATACTCAAGTCGCGCATGCCCAAAATTTCCATTAGAAGGGAGGAAGAATATGCGTAAAGCAAGTGCAATCCAGTATTTTAAGCATTACCTAGCCCCATATTGGCGGGGAATGCTGGTAATGATCGTATTGAGCTTACTCTCCGTTGTCTTTGAAGTGGTGGCTCCGCTTTTTATGGGACGGGCAGTAACGGCATTAGCTCAGTATGTTGCAGCTTATCGGGCAGGGAAGCAGATAACTATTGGAGCGTTTCAAGTAAATTTGAAACTGATGATTCTGATGTATAGTCTGTTCTTGTTGTTGCTGTTAGCATCGTGGCTAATTGCAGTCCGGATTAACTCTTTTGCTAACCATGATATGCGGGTTAATTTATTTAAAAAATTCCAGCGGTTAACGATTAAATATTTCGATACACACCAGGACGGCAAGCTGTTATCGTTATTTACGTCAGATTTGGATAACATTTTCAATGCCCTCAACAATGCTATTTTTGAACTAATTGCCCAGGTGGCGATTTTCGCTGGAACAATTTGGTTGATGCTGCGGGTTAACGTGCAGCTGGCCCTGGTAACAATGGCTTTGACACCAGTGGCTTTACTGGTTACCGTAATTTTGATGCGGAAGTCTAAAAAGTATATTGACTTGCAACAAGAAAAGATCAGTGCCCTCAATGGTTATGTTAACGAGCAGATTAACGGCCAAAAAGTTATTATTACTAACGGTTTGCAGCAACAATCTATTGCTGGATTTAATCGCTATAACGATGAGGTACGGACAGCAATGTTTAAGGGGCAACTTTACTCTGGAATGCTCAATCCTTTGCTACAAGGTTTGTCATACCTTAACTTGGCCATCGTAATTGCGGCAGGCTCAGTTATTGTGATGAACAGTGGGATATCGCGGTCCGTCGGCTTGGGATTGATTGTGACGTTTGTTCAGTTTTCGCAGCAATATTTTTCGCCCCTGACCCAATTAGCATCAATCTATTCCCAGATTCAGCTCGCGCTGACAGGGGCTAAGCGGATTGATCAGGTGGAAATTCAACCAGAAGAAGATCAAGTGCCGACAGGTCAGAATCTGGCACCGCTCACAAAAAAGGTAGCAGTCGTGGATGCCCACTTTGGTTACCAACCCGATAAAGAAATTCTCCACGGAATTGACCTGAACATTCCCCAGGGAACAATGTTAGCATTGGTAGGACCAACTGGTTCGGGAAAAACAACGGTAATGAATCTTTTCAATCGCTTTTATGATGTTGATCAGGGCTGTGTTACTATCGACGAACAGGATGTACGGACTTTGACGCTTAAATCATTGCGGTCGCGTATCGGAATAGTGCTCCAGGACTCAGTTTTATTTACTGGGACGGTAGCGTTTAACATTAAGTTTGGCAAACCTGCAGCAACGGATGAAGAGATGATTGCAGCCGCTAAACAAGCTAATATTCATGATTATATTATGACGTTGCCCCAAGGCTATGCCACTGAGATTGATGGGGAACAAGGAATCTTTTCGACTGGGCAAAAGCAGCTACTTTCGATTGCACGGACTTTATTAACGGATCCTGATTTCTTGATTCTGGATGAGGCAACAGCCAATGTGGATACTGTTACCGAAGCGAAAATTCAAGCAGCGATGGACAATATCATTGCTGGACGAACGAGTTTTGTAATTGCTCACCGGCTCAAGACGATTATCAATGCTGATCAGATCGCTGTTCTCAAAGATGGGAATGTAGTGGAGCAAGGAAACCATGCAGAATTATTAGCGCAGAAGGGATTTTATTATAAGTTGTATACCAACCAAATGGTATTAAATTAGAAGAAAACACTAGGTTATCAACACAGTTGAGCGCCTGGTGTTTTTTGTGTGATATGGATAAGTTAAGGGGTTAAATATAAATAACAGATTTATTGATTTTTATGGGGATAAAAGCCAACTTATCCCCAGTTAAGCATGGTAAAATCAAACCAGAGTAAGTTTAGTTTGTGGAAAAGATGTGAAATTATGACAGAAACGTACGATTTTACCCAAGTGGTTGACTTGCGTGGGGATAACACACGCAAATGGGGGGATGATGCAACCGTTTTGCCCATGGACCTGGCAGATATGGACTTTTTGGCCGCCCCGGCAATTCAAAAAGAACTTCTGGCTAAGGTGCAAACAGGCTTTTATAGCTATCAAACAGTACCAGACCAGTATTTTGCAGCGGTCACTAACTGGTTCAAACAACGGCATGGGGTAACCATACCAGCGGATTGGCAAATTTTTGCTAGTGGGATACGCCCAACTGTTAATGCAATTATCCGTGAGTTAACCCAACCAGGAGATAAGATTATTGTGCAAAAACCGGGTTATAGTATGGTGGCACTGGCTGCAACGGGCCGAAAACTGGTACAAACTGACCTGGTATATGACGCAGAACAGTTGACCTATCAGTTAGATGATGAGCGCCTAGCCCAGCAGTTAGCAGATCCCAAGGTTAAATTGATGATCTTATGTAATCCCCACAACCCAACGGGAAAAGTGTGGACAAAGGATGAAATAACAACCATTGTTCAGTTATGCACAGAAAATGATGTGGTCTTACTGAGCGATGAGGCCCATGGAGACCTAACTTTTAATGATGGTGGATATTTTTCTGCCTTGGCGGTACCGAAAACGTTGCACTCCAGCGTGGTTGCTGTTGTGTCACCAAGTAAAGCATTTAATTTGGCTGCTCTCCAAGCTGCAACGGCGATTGTTCCCGATGACCAGCTACGTGCGGATGTAGCCTTGGCGTTAAAAAACTATGCTTTGAGCGAACCGAACTTGCTAGCGGTTGCCGGAACAGTCGCTGCTTATCAAGCCGGAGCAGCTTGGTTAGATCAACTCTTGGTCTATCTTCGGGCCAATCGCCAAGAAGTAGCACATTTTCTTGACCACAATATCCCAACCATTAAATGGGTGCCAACAGCTGGAACAACTATGATGTGGCTCGATATTAGTGCCCTCAATACTGATGCCGAAGCGTTCCGTTCTTTCTTGATTAAGGAAGTGGGGCTGAAAGTTACTGCGGGTAACACTTTTGGTGCGGATCAATTTATTCGTTTGGCTATCGGTTGTCCGCAGGCCACTTTAGACGAGGGGCTGCGGCGTTTGCAACGGGGCGTGGTGCGTTTTCTCCAGCAACGGCGGATAAACAAATGGGCCTCCCTCCTTTCCTAGAGAAGCGTATAATAGAATTAATTCAATAGATAGAAGAGGCGAATTTTTATGAAACCAACTGAATGTACGACAATTTTAGTCGGTAAAAAAGCATCAATTGATGGCTCGACGATGATTGCCCGGAGCGAAGATGGAGGACGGGAAATCATTCCTGAGAGCTTTAAGGTAGTTCATCCTGCAGATCAACCCCGCCACTACAAGAGTGTAATCACAGGGTGTGAGGTAGACCTCCCAGAAGAACCAATGCGGTATACTAGTGCACCAGATGCCAGTGGCAAGCAAGGAATCTGGGCAGCCGCGGGGATCAATGAAGTAAACGTTGCGATGACTGCAACTGAAACAATCACAACTAACGCCCGGATTCAAGGCGTTGATCCTTTATTAGTCAACGCAGGACTGGGGGAAGAAGACTTTGTCACTTTGACCTTGCCTTATATCCACACCGCACGTGAAGGGGTAACACGGGTGGGTCACCTGCTGGAAAAATATGGGACTTATGAGATGAATGGGATGGCCTTTGCTGACCATGATGAGATCTGGTATTTGGAAACAATTGGGGGCCATCACTGGGCAGCGCGGCGGATTCCTGATGATGCGTATGTAGTCGCCCCTAACCGCTTAAACATTGATGAATTTGATTTTGATAGTCCTGATTTTATGGCTTCAGCAGACCTGCAAGAGTTGATCAATACTTACCATCTCAATCCTGATTTTGAAGGGTATAATTTCCGCCATATTTTCGGAAGTGCAACGATCAAAGACACACACTATAACAACCCGCGGGCATGGTATGTCCATCACTACTTTGATCCAGAGTCAACAACCACTCCGTTGGATCAAGATCAGCCTTTTATTACCTATGCTAACCGTAAAATTAGCGTGGATGACATTATGTTCTTGATGGCATCACATTATCAAAATACCCCGTATGATGCTTATGGGGATCAAGGAACTCCTGCAGAAAAGAAACGTTTCCGTCCAATCGGCATTAATCGGAATTTTGAAACTCATGTCTTGCAAATTAGAAATGATGTTCCTGCAGGTTTGGCAGGTGTTCAATGGTTAGGCTTTGGCCCAAATACCTTCAACGCAATGGTGCCATTTTACACGAATATTACCGATACGCCTGCGTCCTTCCGGGACACAGGGGCTAAGTTTAACTTACACAGTATCTTCTGGCTGAACAAGCTGATGTCCCAATTAGGCGATACGAATTTCAAGCTTTATGGAGAATTAGAAGATGCCTTTGAACAAAAGACCGTAGCCGGCTGTTACCAAATTCAACACGCAACGGATCAAGAAGCCCAAGCTTTACAAGGAGCCGCCTTACAGGCTGCTCTGACAACTGCTAACCAGAAGATGGCTGATTTGACTTTTGCCAACACGGTTGAACTTTTGGGAACAATGGTGGATGAAGGTCATTCCCACATGCAGCTCAAGTATGACTTGCTGGATTAAGAGGCGTTGTAGTTTATAAAAAATTAATAATTTAACCAAATGCGAGCGTTTGCTAACCGCTAGACCTGGTTAGGGACGCTCGCCTTTATTTTTAGCAAATAAGATTGAATAGCTACCGTATTTTGGCTATTATGAACAGGTAACATGTTTAATTTAAGAAAGAGGATCGGGTTAATGAAGTTACCAAGTAATGATATTTTTATGGAAAAGCGTCCCCAAGCGTGGGTTGAAAGCAGCCCATGGTACAATGTTGCGGCGGGGCTGAGCTTATTTTTGTTTATTTTGATCACCATCTGTGTCAAGGCTAATGTGCACTTCTTCACCACTATTGAAGATAAAGTGACTGCAACTATGCAGGCTAACTTTGGCCATCCCCAACTCAACTATCAAGGTGGGTTTTTGAATGATATTATGACGTTTGTTGCTTCTTATGGGGATATTGTCCCAATGGGGATCATTGTCCTCATTATAGCTGCGGTACTATTCTTCAAGTACAGAAAGAGTTTGGCCATCTGGATGGTAGGTACCTTTGGGGTAATGGGAGTTGTTGGTTTAGTGCTCAAGAAATTAATCCACCGGATGCGACCAGCAGGCCACTTGTTAGCCGATGATGGTTTTTCATTTCCGAGTGGGCATTCCTTAGCAGCTACTATGGTAATTTGGATGGTTATCATGATTTTAGTTCCCCGGATCAAGTCTAAAGGGGTACGAATTATCGTAACGCTTTTGTTAGTGATTTTGTGGTTACTAATTCTATTTTCCCGCTTATACTTCTCAGCTCATCATTTGGGAGATATTTTAGGTGGCGTTACCTTATCTTTGGCACTATTGTGGGGAAGCATGGCAGGTTATGCACGCTTTTTTGATTAAGTTTTTGAATTAATTAAAAAGACCTAGACATGAAGGATTCATAGTATTATGCAATCCGGATGGCTAGGTCTTTTATTATTTACTGTAATAGTCCAAGTATATGTGATGAGGATCATCGAGGCGCAGTCTAGTGATCCCAGCATTAGCTGGTTCCATGAGGATATCATGGTTAGTGACCCCCATAAGAAAACTGACCCATAACTTGATAGTCATCCCGTGGCTAACTACCAGAATGTTACTGTCCTGTGCCTGATAGCGCGTGAAAAGTTCATCCATAAAAGAACGGAGTTGTTCTTGAATACCTGCGTAAGTATCTCCCTGATGAATGTTGCTTGCTTCCGCTATAAAACGATTCATATCATTGAAATACTCAGAATACTTTTGTGATAAGCTATTCAGTTTGTATCCATCCCAGATACCGTAGTCAAATTCACGAAGACGCGGGTCAAAAGTTATTGGTTGCTGTCCAGCGGTGATAATGCTAGCTGTCTCACCAGCCCGCAGGAGGGGGGAGGAATAAGTATGGTCAAAAGTTAATGGAAGCAACTTTTCTCCAGTGATTTGCGCCTGTTGTCGTCCTAGCGGTGTCAGTGGGGTGTCAATTTGACTTCCTTGTAAGATTGCTTGAGCATTAGCTTCGCTTTGTCCATGGCGGACAAGATAGAGATTGATCATAGAAACACATCTCCTAAATTATTAGTTTGGTTTAAAAGCCATAGTTGCTTGAACGGCTCGTTGCCATCCTTGATAGAGGTGGTTACGGGTTGTTTTTTCCATTTGGGGAGTAAATGTTTGCCCGGTTGTAGTAAGTTGTTTTAGTTCGTTCATATCTTGCCAGAAACCAGTGGCCAACCCGGCCAAAAAGGCCGCACCTAAGGCGGTAGTTTCGATATTATGAGCGCGTTTAATCGGAATCCCCATAATGTCAGCCTGGAATTGCATTAGGTAGTTATTGCGGGTAGCCCCGCCATCAACGCTGATTGTAGGAATTGCGATCCCAGTGTCTTTTTGCATTGTGTCGACAACATCTCGTGTTTGATAGGCCAGAGATTGGAGGGTGGCTTTGACAAAGTCATACTTGGTAGTTCCCCGTGTGATACCAAAGATAGCTCCCCGGGCGTCGGCATCCCAATAAGGGGCACCTAAACCAGTGAAAGCAGGAACAACGTAGATTTCATTAGCGGAAGTTGATTTTTTAACTGCTTGCTCTGACGCGTGAGCACTAGGGATCATTTTCATTGAGTCACGGAGCCACTGAATAGCTGAGCCAGCAACGAAAATGGATCCTTCCAATGCGTAGGTGGTCTGACCATCTAAACTGTAAGCAATCGTGGTCAGAAGATTGTTTTTGGAATATACCGGTTGGGCCCCGGTGTTCATTACGAGGAAGCCCCCAGTTCCATAAGTGTTTTTGATCATTCCTGGTGCCGTGGCTTGTTGACCAAAAAGTGCACTCTGCTGGTCACCAATCATGCCCGCGATAGGGATAGATTTGCCAAAGAAGTGGACCGGTGCAGTCATACCGTATATGCCAGAGTTGCTGACTACTTCAGGCATCATGAGCCGAGGAATGTTGAGTAAGTCTAGAATGTCTTGATCCCAAGTGAGGGTTTGAAGGTTAAACAGCATTGTCCGGGAAGCATTGGTATAGTCGGTAATGTGAAGTTTGCCACCAGACAATTTCCAAGCGAGCCAAGTGTTGATAGTACCAAATAATAGCTCGCCTTTAGCTGCCCGTTCTTGTGCTCCTGGAACGTGGTCGAGGATCCAGCGAACTTTAGTTGCTGAAAAATAAGGATCAATGATCAACCCGGTTTTCTGATGGATCATATCAGCGTAACCTTCTTCCAAGAGCTGATCAGTAATATCCTTGGATTGCCGTGACTGCCAGACAATTGCGTGGTAAATTGGCAAACCGGTATTTTTGTCCCAAACAACCGTTGTTTCCCGTTGGTTGGTAATACCAATTCCAGCTACTTGTTCGGGTTTGATGCCAGCTTTTGTAACCGCAATGGTCATGGTTGCTAAAACATTAATCCAAATTTCGTTAGCGTCATGTTCGACCCAGCCAGGTTGCGGAAAATACTGGGTGAACTCGCGTTGCGAATCGGCGATTACCTGCCCGTCATGATCAATGATCACCGCACGGGTAGAAGTGGTTCCTTCGTCGATTGCGAGGATGTATTGTTTTTGTGTCATAGTCAAAAAATCCCTTCGTAACAAACTCACGCCAAAAGCGCTTTCTTAAACGTAAATATATTTTAGCCTAAAAAAACAGGTGCGACAACACGCGCACCTGTTCGTAAGGACTAATTATTTTTTGGATATGTGTGAATCAATATTGTTTAGCTAATTTCAACCATCATTGACTTAGCATCGCAGTTAGCAATAGGCATAAAGGCCAAACCAACAGCATTGGAATCAATGGAAATGGAATAATCACCAGTAAGATGTGGGACTAGCTTCGTGAGTTCGTTAATTTGTTCAGATTCGAACCGGTTGAAGGAGAAGTTACGCTTAACTTTCATGCCTTCTTCTAAATTGCGATCAAAAATTACGTTTAAATAGTGTCCTGATTGACTATCAGATAGACGCCATGTTTTATCCTTGTCTTCCCGGGCATCGATTTTTTCAATAATTGTATTACTCATAATGCATAATCCTCTCAGTCATATAAAATCTATATCCTTGACGATTAATATCATACAGCTTAAATATGCAATTTGCAACTACGTTAACGGTAACATTTAAGCATTTAAGCAAAAATGCTTAAAAAGAAATCTTTAAATGGGGAAATTTGGGGGATATAACGGATAAAAAAAGTTTTAAAATATGTTTTTGCTTATTTTGCCTTAAAAAGATGATAAGTATGTTACGAGAGATGATTCATGCTAAAATGAAAACGGATACTAATTGTATGTTGAGACTATATTTTTTGTAATCTGGAGGGCAAAATTGTCATGGATATAACACGGAAACATTTTGGGATGTACAACAACCATATGGTAACAAAGATCACGTTGGAAAATGACAACGGGGTGGAAATTTCGTGTATAACTTTAGGTGCTACGTGGACTGATTTTAAAGTTCCGCGTTTAGACGGAACTAAGGCAAACTTATTGTTGAATTTTGATACGCCGGCGCAATATGAACAAATGTTGGTGGGGCAAACAGTTGGACGTGTTGGAGGACGAATCGCGCATGCACGCTTCCACCTCAATAATCAGGAGTATCATTTAGAAGCAAATGACGGGGTTAACTTACTTCATGGTGGGGCACATGGTTTTCAACATTTGAACTGGAACTATACTACTTCACGGACAGCCAACAGTATCAGTGCGATCTTTCAACGGCAGATTACTCAAGAGTTAGATGGGTTCCCAGGGGATATCTTGGTGACGATTATTTATACGCTCAACAATAACGATCAAGTAACGATTGCTTACTCGGCCCAAGGAGATAGTGAAGTAGATACACTCTTTAATCCAACTAGTCGGGCGTTCTTTAATCTTAGTGACCATGATAACCTTGCTAGTTCAGAATTAATGATCAATACGCCTGAACGTTTACGCCTTAATGAGGAATTGATTCCAACAGGGGATACGATTCAGGTAGCAGGAACACCATATGATTTCCAAGAGTTAAGTAATATTGGTCAAGCCTTACTTGCTACTGATGGAACTGGAATTGATATGGCTTATGTGGTTAATGGACCAGGAAAGGCAACACAGCCGATTGCTGTATTGCGAGATGCGGACACGGGGCGCCAGGTGACGATCGACTCTGATCGAAACGGTTTGATGGTTTATACGATGAACCATATTGCTAGTGACCAAATTAGATATAGTCGTGATGAAGGAAAACGGGCTCATGTTTTTGAAGGAATTGCTCTGGAAGCTCAAACCCTACCTGATGCCATTAATCAGACAAACTTTGGCGATATTGTATTACCACGTGGAGGTAAGAAGACCTACCGAACAACGTACACTTATCAATTAAAAGACTAAGAAAAAGAGAGAGGGAAAGAGAATTATGCTTCAAAATTATTTATTTGACTTTGACGGAACTCTGGCTGATTCGGGGACAACAACTGTTGATGCAATTCAGGCTGTGTTTGCAGACTATAAGTTTACCCAACCCAGTGCGGACGAGATACGATATTATATGGGGATCCCAATTGAGACTTCTTTTCCCATCTGGACTGACCACCAAGCTGATGACAAGACGTTAGCTACGATGTATGCAGATTTTCGACAAATCTACGGTGAATTAGAGCGGGTTAATATTAAGTTGTTTGCAGGGATTAAAGATGTGCTTGCTACTCTAAAAGCAGACAACAAGGAATTGTTTGTAGTAACTAGCAAGGCTTCAGGGGCCATTAAGCGGAGCTTGAAGCAACTTGCAATTGAGCAATATTTCACTGGAACAATTGGCTCAGACCAAGTAGACCATTATAAGCCAGCTCCGGATGGAGTGTTGAATATTGCACGGCAATACCAACTGAATTTAGACCAATGTATAATGATTGGTGATGCCAAATATGATTTGCAGATGGGAAATGCAGCTGGAGTAGCTACTTGTGGATGCAAGTGGGGTGCTTATGATGTTGCATCCTTGGAAAAGGAAAAGCCTACGTATTTAATTGACCATCCACAAGAATTATTAACATTGAGATAATACAAAAAGAAGGTTCCGTTTTTGGAACCTTCTTTATTTGTATTATCTGCCAGAAGTGCGTTACTCACTAGAACTGCGACTTTCTTTTGAAAAACCATTATTAGTTGTGGGACGATCAGCCAAAGCCAGCACAATCGTGGCAGTCAGAATCATGACTGCACCTAGGATTTCTGCCCAGTTGAGAACCAACCCCATGAAGAGAAAACCACCAACGACGGCTGTTAATGCTTCAAACGTAATCAAAACTGTGGCTTCAGTAGGGGAAATATATTTAAGGCTACTAATGAAGATGTAATATGCTAGCCCTGTTCCAGCAATAGAAGTGAAGCTGATTCCTAGCAACGAGTCCCAGGTGATATGGGGAGCATCAACCCAAACGGGGTGGATCCCCTCAAAGATAATTCCTCCGAGAAGCATAGCCCACGCCATGATTGGCAAAGAACCATAGGAAGCGACTAGTTTTACTGGAAGAGCGTTGTTGAGAGCAGCGCAGACGGCAAAAGTTAGTCCCCAAAAAATAGTTGGTCCGTCAAGAGAAATATGGTTGAGCGATCCTCGTGTCACTAAGAGCCACGTTCCCAAGGTGGCGATCACAATCGCAAGCCACCGCAACCCATTGGGAAATTCATGGTAGACTACTGCAGCATAGATCACAACGAGAATAACACTCAAACTTTGGAGAATAGTTGCCATAGCGGCTGAAGAAACCTTGACGGCCATGGCAAAAGCTACTTGATCACCAGCTAGGCCAAAAATGGTGTAAATCAAGAGTGTGGTGATTCCCTTTTGAGAATGCCAAACAGAAAAAATCTTTTTTCCGTTTACAGCGAAAGCAACTGCCAATAGGAGAATTCCTGAAATGATCATTTTGACCCCAATGAGCCAGGAAAGTTCAACGGGAGTTCGCTGGAATAGAAACTGGGAGGTAATCCCATCAATTCCCCAGAGAATAGCACCGGTTAAGGCTAAAAAGATGCCAAATAAGTGTTTGTGTGCTTGCTTTTTCATAATGAACGTGGTCCTTTTTAAATAAAGTTATATTATTTTAATTGTACCGCATTTTATTATGTTTTGCTGGCAAAGAAAGAGAAGAAAATCCCCGCTAGATAGCTAGTAATCAGTGTCTTCAAACTGGAAATGTTGTAAACTAAGTGTAAATGAAGAGGAGGAAGAACTATGGAGATTTGGCATCGGTTTGTCAATAATATCAAGTTACGCCGATTAGTAGTTTTGCTGGGATTAATTGGCGTTTTATACTTGGCGCGTGGGATGATGACGATCATATTACTGACGTTCATCTTTTCCTTTTTAATTGTGCGGCTGATTAGAAAAATTCATCATTACGTGCATGTCCCCCCAGCATTGATTGTAGTAATCGTTTATCTGCTTTTGATCGGGTTGATTTATTTGGCCATTACGACCTATATTCCAACACTGGTCAAGGAATCAGAGACGCTAGTCAAATCATTGCTTGATTTTTACAATCATCCGCCCAAGGGGGCTAGTGATGTTTTGAATTACGTTTCGAATTTTGTTAGTACCTCGACAATTACGGAACAGATCAAACACGGACTTTCTTTGGTAGTGACATCTTTAACTAGTTTGGGAAGTATGGCCTTTGCTTTAGCGATGTCATTATTATTGAGTTTCTTTTTCAGTATTGAAGTTGATCAGATGCAAAGTATTAATCAGAGTTTCTTTAATAGTGAACATGCGTGGCTGTTTAAGGATATTGCTTTCTTTGCGCGCAAGTTTACCAATACGTTCGGAATTGTCTTAGAAGCACAATTTATCATTGCAATTGTTAATACGATTATTACTACTTTAGGTTTAATGATCATTAATATCCCCCAGCTATTCTCCTTAGCCTTGTTGATTTTTGTGATGAGTATGGTGCCGGTAGCAGGGGTTATTATCTCGGCCATTCCAATGTGTTTGATTGCATATTCTGATGGAGGGTTGAGCGATGTGATCTATATCATCATCATGCTGACGGTTGTTCATGCATTGGAAGCATACATTCTCAATCCTAAGTTAATGTCGAGTAAGACAGACCTGCCGGTATTTTATACTTTTGTAGTGTTGCTAGTTTCAGAGCGTCTTTTTGGAATGTGGGGATTAATTGTCGGAATTCCAATTTTTACATTCTTCCTCGATATTCTTGGGGTAAAAATTAATCATGGGAAAAGTCATAATGTTAAACAAAAACTACAAGAGAGGTTGAGTAAGAAAGATGAATAAAGAAGAATTTATTGCTCAGTATGCAGTTGAACGTAAGCATACTAACTCAGCAAAGTGGGATGGGTTAGAAGCTACTTTTGGTAGGGATGACCTTTTACCGTTATGGGTAGCCGATACGGAGTTTAAGATTCCTCAAGCAGCACAAGATGCCTTAATTCAACGGGTGCATCACGGTGCCTTTGGGTACTCGCTGACACCAGATGAATATTATGATGCCTATTTTGCATGGCAGAAGGGTCGTTACCAAACTGAGCTACAAAAAGACTGGATGCGATTTGGCTTAGGGGTAGTGAATGCCCTGAGCACAATTGTACGGGCCCTAACTTTACCTGGGGAAAGTATCATGGTTCTTCAGCCTGTATATTATCCCTTTATGCGTGTGATCCAAGAAAATGATCGTCACTTGGTGGTTTCTAATTTACGTGCTGAAAACGATACTTATGTTATGGATATGGAAGATATTGCTAACAAAATGGACCAGCACCATGTTAAAATGTTGATCTTTTGCAGTCCTCACAACCCAGTAGGGAAGGTGTGGAGTGAACAGGAATTGACAACTCTCTTAGAACTATGTCGGGAAAAACAGGTACTAGTAGTTTCTGATGAGATTCATCATGACTTAATCGTAGGGGATAAGCCGTTTGTTTCAGCTTTGTCCATTGCCCAAGGGATTTATCGCGATAATACAGTAATGGTGGACTCGCCTTCCAAGACTTTCAATATGGCAGCATTATTAGGATCTAATATTGTTATTCCTAATCCACAGTTGCGGGAACGCTATGATAAGGAAGTACGCGAGTTATCCTTGCCATCTGCAACAGTGATGGCGCAGACGGCTGCGACGGCAGCTTACCGGGATGGAGCGTCATGGCTAGAAGGGCTGTTAGCTGTTATCAAAGACAATTACCTTTATGTTAAGGAATGCTTGCAAGCTGTAGATCCACAGATCAAGGTGGCAGATTTACAAGGAACCTATTTGGCATGGGTGGACCTCTCTTCGGTAGTTGCGCCAGAGCATCTAGAATACTTTATCAAGCATAAAGCTCATTTGGCAGTTGATTTTGGTGATTGGTTTGGCGAAGTTGGCAAGGGGCACATTCGTTTGAACTTGGCAACCACGCCAGCAATCGTGCATCAGGCAATGGATCAACTAGCGCAAGCAATTGTGGAAAATAAGGAAGTAACCCAATAATTTGGGGCTAATACTGTTAATTTTATGTGATTCAGTGTAAAATTAATCTGTAAGTTTTACACTAAATATTTTTTCAAAGAAAGAGGTATTTACTAAATGGCTAAATTAGTATTTATCCGTCACGGTCAAAGTGAATGGAACTTGAAGAATCTTTTCACTGGTTGGGTTGATGTTAACCTTTCCGAACAAGGTGTTGAAGAAGCTAAGGCTGCTGGGCGCAAGCTTAAAGAAGCAGGGATTGAATTTGATCAAGCTTACACTTCTGTTTTAACTCGTGCCATCAAGACTTTGCACTTTGCATTGGAAGAAAGTGGTCAACTCTGGGTTCCAGAAACTAAGACTTGGCGCTTGAATGAACGTCACTATGGTGCATTACAAGGCAAGAACAAGGCTGACGCTGCTGCTAAGTATGGTGACGAACAAGTTCACATTTGGCGTCGTTCTTACGATGTTTTACCACCATTATTGGATGCCAATGATGAAGGTTCTGCATTGAACGATCGTCGTTACGCTGACTTAGATCCACGGACTGTTCCAGCAGGTGAAAACTTGAAGGTTACCCTGGAACGGGTTATTCCATTCTGGCAAGATGAAATTGCTCCAAAGTTACGTGAAGGCAAGAACGTAATCATTGCTGCACACGGTAACTCCTTACGTGCTTTGACTAAGTACATTGAAAACATTTCTGATGAAGATATCATGAATGTTGAAATGGCTACTGGTCAGCCAGTTGTTTATGACTTGGACGAAAACTTGAACATCGTAAACAAGGAAAAGCTCTAATAAGCTAAGAATATTTAGGACAAGAGACTGGAATTTATCCAGTCTCTTTTTTAATATTTCGGACTTTAATGCTTTTCTGAAATTGGCGTTGTCTTCATCAGAAATATGTTTAGTAACGATAATATTTAATTTTTAGTTTTATGAAAAACCACCTAAATATTTACTTTATACAATAAAAGCATTTTGCTGACTAATGAGTGATAATACCTATATAATAGCTATACTGGGGGATATACAGAAGGAAAGTTCTACGTAACACAATAAAAAATTATTGAATAAATATTTAATGTTAATTGAAGAAATTAACTGCATTTTTACTAGACTTAATTTGGATACAATTATTTTATTTAATTAATGCATCTTTCATTTTTGTGAATAACGAGGAGGAAGACAAATGTTATCTAGCAAAAATCGTCAGGAATATAAACAAAAGTATGGTGATAAGAAGCAGCGTTATTCTATTCATCGGGTTGGTTTAGTAACTGCATCGGTATTAGTCGGGGCGGTCTTTTCAGGAATGAATGGTAAGGCTCATGCTGACACAATCGCCACAACTACAACGGTTCATGAAAATAACACTACGGATGTTGTGGCAACCAATGATCTGCAGGAAGATACTGTTAAATTACATTCAACAGTTACTGCGCCAACAGCAAAAACAGAACCAGTAGAAGAAAATACTACGGTTGAAACAGCACAAGAAAATAATAGTGATCAGTTGGCAAAACAAGACACTACTCCAGAAACTGGAGTAGAGCCAGTGCAGCCAGAAGCTGACAAACATGATCAGAAGCAACCTGCTGTGGCCAAGGATACCAATACTGTGACAACAGCACCAACTGTTTGGATCGAGACGGAAAGTATACCCAGAACTTTGCTACGGCTGACTATACTGCTAACTATTCACAGACTGATGTGCAAAAATATGGGGCAAATTTACACCCAGATGAAGTTACGACGAACTTGAATACAGTTCCGGATGCTAATAAAGCATTTGATGCCGAAACAAAGGCGGACAAACATATTAAGGAAATCATCTGGAAGGATGCCGACAGTATCGACACTAGCCTGGAAGCAACTACCAAGGACCCAGTAGCTTATAAGGCGGTAGTAACTTTCAACGATGGGACAA
Organism: Ligilactobacillus saerimneri DSM 16049; assembly: GCF_000423265.1. Classification (GTDB taxonomy): domain Bacteria; phylum Bacillota; class Bacilli; order Lactobacillales; family Lactobacillaceae; genus Ligilactobacillus; species Ligilactobacillus saerimneri. The sequence continues at coordinate 21,172 of NZ_AUHQ01000015.1, forward strand.
CGGTTGAGATTGATGTCCCAGTAAAGGTAGTGGACAACCGGACAGATGCTGAGAAGAACAATCCAGACATAACAACAAGTGTGACTGTAACTCAGGGTAAAGATGTTAATCCAGAAGATCTGATCAAGAACCGTGAGCAATTACCTGATGATGTAACTATTGGTTGGACGGTTGCACCGGATACTGATCAAGTTGGAAAAACTACGGGTATAATGACGATTAATTATCCGGATGGTTCGCAGCAAGGAATAACCATCACAATCACTGTACTTCCAAAAGAAAAACAAGTAGCACCTGATAAGGATGGAGTTACAGAAACAACGAATAAAGAAGTAGTGGACGCAAGCGTGTCAAGCGCTAAAGTGACGCCAACTGCAGTAACCAAGAAGGCGCCAGCAACTGCTAAAGAAGAGGCTCAGACCACTCCAACTAAGAGCTTGCTCAAACAGGTGATGCGACCCCAACCAATGCCGGTCTAGTTGGTGTAGTATTAACAGCACTTGGACTGGTAGGGCTAAGTGGTGCTCAAAGAAGAAAGAATAATTAATTAGACCATATTGCTACACTAAGTAGCACATAATGAAGATGTTTTTATAAGTTGAGCACAAAAAAGAGATCTGGTAAGTAATGCCAGATCTCTTTTTGTTATATAAGCTTAAACGTTAGCAATTAAGCTCATCAGTGTTTCTTTGATTTCACTCGGTAGATTTTCATGCGGGTGGTTAGCTGCATAATCTTGGAGCCATTGGAGACGAATCTCTAGCCGTGTTTTAAGGCGGTGGCAGTAGTCTTGATTAGTAAAGTCCACTGGATAGTCCGTTAAAGGCAAGTAACTAATATGTGGGAGATTACCAAAAGGACGCCATAGGTCTGTTTTTTGATCAGCAATAATATCCTCTAAAATACCCAAAGTGACTTTCTTAGGGATATCCTGTCCGCCAAAAGCGTCTGTATTGACAATATAGCAATTAACTTGATGATTAGTGAATAACTCCTTGAAGTCATGATAGTCCTCAGATAGAGGATAAGCCCTAAATGGGTTAGCAAATGGCTCAATCACTAGAGCATCACGACTAGCGGGGTCAACATTTTCAGCACTCGAACGCTTAGTGGCTAAAGTGATACCGAACGTGGTTGCGGTAATCGGGTCATCCAATCGGAGTACAGGAGGGAGACTATCATCTTTCATGATCCAAAAAATATCGGTGATAGGAGCACTTTCCTTGTCCACTCGGTTAGTTGACGCGTACCGGGATTTAATAGTGCGGCCATTACCGTTTCGTAAGTCTTCAGTTACTAGTGTTTTTTGGCCATTCGCATCTAGTGTAACTCCGACATTCATCACTGTTGTAAAATATTCAGCTTCTTTGCTGCCCGGTAGATAATCATTAGTCTTATCAAAGTATGCGGGTTCTAAAGCGACTGAACTGCCGTCTTCACGACTAATGACGAAAGCATCATCATGCAGAACAGTGATAGCGAATTTGCCATCGTGCTTAGCATGCGTCAAAGAAGACTTGCCGGAACCTGATAAGCCGTAAAAGGCAAGTACTTTATCAGCTTTATTGCTGAAATGAATAGCTTTTTCGCCCCCATGAGAAGCGGTATATCCATTGCGGTGAGCAGTGGCCCAGGCCAAAGTGAGTGTCGTTTTCTTTAACTCTCCAAAGTACCGTAAACCTAAGACAGCAGCTGCATTGTGATCAGCGTCTATGATTACTAATCCCTGGGGATAACGGTCATCATGCCATTCCGGATCGCAATACAGGTAGATATCACCTTCGTTATATGGAACTGAACGTTGATAACGTCGAGTGTATTCTGCTGTTACTGCTTGGAAATTCAAAAGATAAGAAAGAAGGTTGAATTCATATCCGCTAGGTAGTAGCAGATGGCTTTTTAGCATGAAGTCTTCATCTAAGCCAACCATCACGCTGGTTTTGAAAAAACTGCGCTGATGGTTATTGTAAATTGCCTCCCGCAAAATAGCATTAAGAGCAGCTGGGTTCTCTGCGGGATTATTGATAAAATGCCGAGCAGCCGCTGTCCGGCCTACAATTGCCCCGTGGTTATCAACTAGCATCTTGGCGTGAGGGGGGAGACCTAGTTCATCAGTATGTAAAATCGGTTGGTCGGTTACGATTACCTTAGGGCTTTGAGCAGCTAAGGTATACGCATCGGCCACGGTAGTAACTTCTCGAACGTTATTACCATAGAAGGCTGTTTCAATGGTCGTCCGGGTTGCCGAGAAAATCTTATTAGCACGCGTAATGTCACTTAACGCAAACTTTGTTTTAGTGGCCATAAAAATCACTCCTTTAAGTAAAAGCAACTATCAAGTAAGCGGTTGCTTACCTACTATTATAGCAAAAATTAGTGATGTCTATGAGAGATAAAACATAATTTAACGCTTAATCCAGCGAAAAATAGTTCGCTTTTTAAGCGTTTTATTAACCTTCGTCACTAACTTTATTAAAAATAAATGGTTTTTACGAACATTAATGGTTGACGATCATTTTTTTGTATGACATAATCACAGTGTAATAATTATTGATCACACGGAGGTATTTATCGTATGAATTCTGAAATGAGTTCAAAGTCGGGCGTTACTGGCTGGTTAGATCGTGTTTTCCATCTTTCGGAAAATAACACCAGCGTTAAGCGTGAATTTTTAGCGGGGCTGACAACATTCGTTGCTATGGCCTATATTTTATTCGTTAACCCTAGTGTTTTAGGGGATGCAGGAATGGATAGGGGGGCAGTTTTCACTGCTACTGCCTTATCTGCTATTCTTGGTTGTTTATTGATGGGCTTTTTAGCAAACTATCCCATTGCAATTGCACCAGGTTTAGGTGACAATGCATTCTTTACTTACTCAGTTGTTTTGGCTATGGGGATTCCATGGCAAAAGGCAATGGCTGGGGTGTTCATTGCTTCCGTTCTGTTTACTTTAGTATCTTTCTTCAAGATTCGTGAAATTATCATTGATGCGATTCCGCAAGACCTCAAGTATGCGATGGCAGCCGGGATCGGGATTTTCATCGCATTCGTTGGTTTACAAGGTGGGGGTTTGATCGTTGCTGACAAGTCATCTTTGGTTTCTATCGGTTCCTTCACTGTTCCAACTACTTGGTTGACAATTTTCGGGGTTTTCTTCATTGGGATTTTGATGGCTAAGAAGGTTCCAGGTTCAATCTTTTATGGGTTAGTTGCAACTACATTACTTGGTTTGGCAACAGGTTTGATCAAGATGCCAACGCACATTATCTCCACTGTTCCAAGTATGAAGCCAACTTTCGGTGTTGGGTTAGAACATCTGTCTGTTCTCTCTAGTCCACAAATGTGGGCCGTTGTCCTGATCTTCTTCTTAGTTGCTTTCTTCGATACTGCCGGAACTTTGATCGGTTTGGCACAACAAGCTGGGATCATGAAGGATGGCAAGATGCCACGGATCGGTCGCGCTTTGATGGCTGACTCCCTGTCCATGCTTGGTGGGGCTGTCATGGGGACTACACCAACAGCTGCTTACGTTGAGTCTTCAGCCGGGATTGCTATCGGTGGTAAGACTGGTTTAACAGCAGTGGTAACGGGGATCCTGTTTGGGTTCAGTATGATTTTCTCCCCATTGCTGACAGTGGTTACTTCCCAAGTAACAGCACCAGCACTGATCGTTGTAGGTGTATTAATGGTTTCTGCTTTACGTGATATCCAATGGGATAAGTTCGAAGTAGCATTGCCTGCTTTCTTGGTAGTTATCGGGATGCCATTAACTTACAACATTTCTTACGGAATTGCCTTTGGGTTCTTGACTTACCCAATCATGATGGTGGCAGCAGGTCGGCGGAAGGATGTCAATCCGATTATGTGGATTCTCTTCCTGCTCTTTATCCTTCTGTTATATGTATTGAACATTTTGCACTAAACAATAATTTAGATTTTAACTATTACTGACTGTAACCTTGATCAAAGGAGAATCGGAATGTTAACAAAAGAATTGCTCGCAGATTATATTGATGCAGGTGCTGCTAAGAAAAAAGCTGATTTGGTTATTCAAAATGGGACATTGATTAACGTTAATACTGGTGAATACTATCCAGCTGATGTTGCGGTCTACAAAGACAAGATCGTAGCGGTAGATCCTGATGTTTCTGATTATATTGGTGAAGACACCAAGAAAATCGATGCTACTGGCAAGTATCTTGCACCAGGTTTGATCGACTGCCACATTCACGTTGAATGCAGCAAGATGGGAATGACTCGCTTCGCACAAGCTGTTGTTCCACGGGGGACAACCAGCATCATCACTGGTTTTGATGAATATATCTCCGTTTTAGGCTTGAAAGGGTTAGATGATATCTTTGCTGAAGTCGATGCTTCACCATTGAAGGTATTCTGGGGCATTCCATATAAGACACCATATACTATTCCAACTTCAACTATTGCTTATAACATTGAAGGAGCAGACCACGATGAATACCAAACACATGAGAACTGTTATGGGGTTTGGGAAACTGTTCGTGAAGCGGTCCAAACTAAGGAACCAACCACGATGCAGGCTTTAGTGGCAGCACGCAAGAACCACCAACCAATCTTTGGTTGCTCACCAATGGCACGAGGCAAGGAGCTCAATGAATTCTTGATGAGCGGGGTTCAAGTAGACCACGAAAGTTACGATCATGAAGAATTTTTGGAAAAGGCGCGTAAAGGAATTCACATCGTAGTCCGTGAATCTGCTGTAACGCAATTCTTGAAGGAAAACATCCGTGCTATTACTGAAGGAGCAGCTGGTGCAGCTCGGCACACTAGTTTCTGTTCTGATGATGTCAATGCCCGGTATATCTTGGAAAATGGACACATTGATCACATGGTACGTTTAGCAATCAAGGCCGGGGTTGACCCAATGACTGCTATTCAAATGGCAACAATCAACGGGGCTGAAGCCTGCAAGATTGATGGGCAAGTTGGTTCAATTGCACCAGGTAAGGATGCGGATATTCTCTTGGTTGACCAACCAGGAACATTTAATATTCAATCTGTAATCAGTAAGGGGCAAATCGTGACTGAAGATGGGGTCAACAAGTTTGATTACCAGATTCCAGAACGCTCAGCCGCACTGGTGCACACTGTACAACGTGACCTCACTACGGCAGCCGACTTTGAATATCACGTAGACATTACTAATGGGACGGCAGAAGTTGAAACAATTAACAGTATTGGACCATTCGTACGTAAGCGGCGTGATGTAGAGCTGGATGTAGTTGATGGTGTGGTTCAACCAGATCCGGAAAAAGATGTAGCCTTAGTTTCTGTCTTAGAACGTTATGGAATCAATGGTAACCAATCATTGGGGTTCATTTCTGGTTGGTCCTTTAAGAAAGGTGCGATTGCTACAACTGCTGCCCCAGACGACAACAATATCGTGGTTGCTGGTGTCAGTCGGGAAGATATGGCTCTCGCCGTTAACACCCTGATCGAAAACGATGGTGGGCAAGTGGTTGTTATCGACGGTGAAGTTGTTTCCTTCTTACCATTACCAATCGCAGGGATCGCCTCTGACTTAGAGCCAGAAGCTTTAGCACAAAAGGAAGTGGAACTGGATCAAGCTGCTCAACAAATTGGTAGTCGCCTCCCTGATCCAATCTTCTACCTTTCCTTCTTACCTATCACAGCTATTCCTGACTTGGCCATCACTGATGGTGGGAATGTTGATTATCCAAAGCTTAGTTACTTTGATCCAATTTTAAAGGTTACTGCTAAGTAGTAAATATTAATCATGCAAAAAATCCAGGCCTTCGTGTGAAGACCTGGATTTTTTATGCTTTCAAGGTGACAATCATCTGCAATTGTCCATCCTTGTAGTTGGCTTGGATTTTGCCCTTAAATAAAGCGACAATTCGCTGTGCCATTGAGAGGCCAATGCCAAATCCGGTTTGGGTTTTATTATGACTGTGATGGGAAGAATCACCACGGTAGAAGCGGTCAAAAAACTTTGTATAGTCTTGGTCTTTACCGGCAGCATAAGTATTAGCAACAGTCAAAATGGCATTTTTAGTAACAGGATTCTTGTGCAGGGTGATAGAGATAGTTCCTTGTTCATCGCAATACTTAACGGCATTGTCGAGCAAAATGTTGACTAGTTCATAAAAGTAGTTTTGGTCGGCTTTAATTTGGATATCGTCATCAACAAAAGCTTCTAGTTTCTTAGAATTTTGATCAGCAACCCCTCGGAAACTATTAGCGATCTCAGTCACTGTATCAGTAGCGTTGACAGCAGTCAGGGTGATTTGGGGATGCTCTTCCATTCGTGCCAAGGAGATCAGCTCATTGACGAGACGAGTTAAGCGGGTGACCTGTTGCTTATTACTAGTGGTCAGCTCAGTTTCCCCAGAAAGCATTTCCTGCATCTCTGTATTAGCGGAAATGATGGTCAGAGGAGTTTTAAGCTCATGGCCTGCGTTGGTAATGAATTCTTTTTGACGTTTTTCAGCTTGGATAATAGGTCTAATAGCTCGTTTGGAAAAACCAATCAAAAGGCCAGTATACAAAATCATGCTGATGATCCCTACAATAACGGTAAAACGGATGATTTCGCGGGTTTCGGCTGTCAGGATAGATTTATCCAAGAATACAATCAATGTTTGCTTTTTAGTCTTTTTTATCCGGTAAGCATAGGCGGTTTTTTGATAGTAAACATTCCCTTCTAATTTAGGGGTGTTTTTAACTTGTTGAGCAAACGTTCTAATCGTTGTGGGAGGAACAGTCATGATATGGCTGTCATCAATAAAGACTTTGTTGGTTTTGTTGTCAATCGTTGCACTAAAGTAACGATATTGAAAAATTCCTTCCCGAGTCGGTTGTGTTTTGAAAAAATCATTGCGGGGTTGTTGGTTGGCTGCTTTACGGTTCAGACTACCATCTTGAGCAATTAACATTGTTAAAACGTTGTCGACAACTTTTTGACTACGATAGTAGGTTAGAGCTGAGATCCCTCCGATTAAGGTTAGAAGGACGGCTAACAGAGCGGTACTAGAGATGAGAATGAAACGATTACGAAAATGACGAATCATATGCTCACCTCCTAAGCTGAAGCTGGCGGTGCTTGGAGCTTAAAGGGACCAACCTGTGCGCCGATAATGGAGACGGTTGAACCAATGGCAGCTAACTTCTGACGTAGGTAAGAGATGGTGAACCAAACGTCATCTTCATCAGCTTCTTCATCATCGTCATCCCAGGTATGGGTGAGAAGTGTCGTGACACTGAGTTCTTTTTCAGCATTAAGCACTAGATATTGGAGCATCCGAGTTTCTTTGGGGGAGAGGCTAATTGAGTTGTGACTAACTAGGGTCCCTTCGTTAGTATCCAAAGATAGGTCGCCAAAAGTTAAAGTATCGGTATCGTAAGCTTCATTGCGCCGTTCGATAGAACGTAATCGTGCTAGCAGTTCTTTAAGGGAGAAGGGCTTGGTGAGGTAGTCATCAGCACCGGTGTCCAACCCTAAAACGCGGTCATCAATTTCGGCTTTAGCAGTTAACATCATAATATATGTCCTGTCACCCCGAGCCCGGATTTCTTTCAAAGCTGTAATGCCATCTTTAACTGGCATCATAATATCGAGAATGATCGCGTCGTAAGCGTTGGTTGCTGCTAAGTCGACGGCTTCTTGGCCGTTATGGGCAACATCAACGGTATAATTTAGACTCTGGATCGCCATTGTGACGACCCGAGCGAGTTGTTCTTCATCTTCAGCGAGGAGAATACGCATAATAATTCACTTCCTTTTATCTAATCAGCGGCATTGATTAACTGCCGAATCGTTTGCATTTGAACATCGCATGATGCCAATTGATCGGCGCAACGCTTGAGCTCTTTTTCAATCCGTTGGGGATTAGCGATATTATGTTTATATTTCATTTCGTGTTCTAAACTGGCCCACGAGTCCATTGCGATTGTGCGCAGCTGGACTTCAACAAAGTAGTGTCCCGGAGTATGACCATCAATATCAACGTGAGGAGTGACAACATCAAGAATAATATGGTAGCTTCGGTAGCCATTAGGTTTGGCATTTTTAATGTAATCTTTTTCTTGAACGATTGAGCACCACGAAGCGTGTTTGAAATACTCTAGGCAGCGATCAATGTCGTCAATGAAGTTACACACAATACGAATACCCACAGCATCTTTACATTTACGCAGGGCCGAAGTCATTGTTACCGGGTATCCTTTGCGGAGACACTTTTCTTCCATACTAGCAGGAGTCTTTACCCGACCGATTAGATGTTCAAAGAGTTTGGGTTGACCGTTTTGTTGCATTTCTTGATTAGCGGCTAGAATACGCCTTTGCACCTCTGTCAGTAAAGTAGTTAAGGTAGTGTGATATTCGCCATAGATACTCATGATTAATCCCTCCAATTAAGATTATTATACCAAGAGAATTTTTGTGTGAACTATAACGAGGGATAATGCTAAAAAAACTTAAATGTGAGTAGAAAATGATTTTCGTGGTAAGGCGGTGGGCTAAGCTAAGACGATGGTTGGTGCAAAGCGCGACGACCTTCGTTTTAGCTTAGATAATAGACTTGCGGTTGTTTTTCACGTTACTCAAAAAAACTTTAGTGACTAAAGACCGAGATGCTGGAAAAGTCTAAGGAATTTAAAAAGCACTAGCAACCACGTTACCGAAAACGTTGATTTCTAGTGCTTTTTGCTGTTTGCTATGGTTTTATTTAAAAAGCTGTTTTTTCCAACCTCTCATTTATCAAATTTTAGATATTAAGCACTTTGTCGAGGAAGCTCTTAGTATCAGGGTGTTGTGGATTGGTAAAGATTTCTTCAGGGGTTCCTTGTTCCCGAATTTTACCGTCGTGGAAAAAGACCACCCGATCGGCAACCTGCTTGGCAAATCCCATTTCATGAGTTACCACAATCATCGTCATCCCATCGTTAGCTAGATCTTTCATAACTTGAAGAACGTCGCCAACCATTTCTGGGTCTAATGCACTGGTTGGTTCATCAAAGAGCATGACGTCAGGTTTCATTGCTAATGCTCGTGCGATAGCGACCCGTTGCTTTTGCCCCCCAGAAAGAGTTTGCGGACGGACATTAGCCTTATCTTTAAGCCCTACTAGTTCTAAATAGTGGAGCGCATCTTTCTTAGCTTGCTCAGGAGTAGCTTTGTGGAGTTCAATCGGGGCAAGCGTGATATTGTCAAGAACTGACATGTTCGGGAAAAGGTTGAAGTGCTGAAACACCATGCCGATATTTTCGCGTACTTTATTGATATCAGTTTGTGGATCAGTGATGTCGTGGCCATCAACGATGATCTGTCCGCTGTTGGCTTCTTCTAGTTTGTTAATGCAACGAAGAAATGTACTTTTCCCTGACCCGGATGGGCCAATCATGCAGACAACTTCGCTGGGTTTAACATTGAGGCTGATTCCAGTGAGAACTTCATTTTTGCCATAACTTTTGTGGAGATCAGTCACTTGGACTTTATATTGTTCTGCCTGTGTCATTGTTTATCCCATCCTTTTTTGAATATATTTAGATAACCATGTGAGTAAAGTAATGATGATGACATAAATCATGCCGATGATCAGCCACATTTTGAAACCTTCCATGTTTTGAGAAATAATAACCGTCCCCGTTTGGGTCAGTTCCATAACCCCAATAGCTGAGAGAATAGAAGTATCTTTCAAAGTAATGATGAATTGGTTGACCAATGATGGCACCATAATCTTCAATCCTTGCGGAGCAATAACCTTGCGTAGTGCTTTATGGTAGGGCAACCCTAGGGAGCGGGCTGCTTCCCATTGCCCTTGATCGACAGCATCGAAGCCGCCTTTGACGATGGCACCAATATAAGCTCCTTCATCTAACATTAGAGTTAAAATACCAGCAGTGAAAAGTGGAATCTTATGACCTGTGAGGTTAGGAATTCCCATGTAAATGAAGAAGGCTAAGACGATCATTGGCAGCCCCCGAAAGACGTAAATGATTGTACTTGATAATGCCTGGGCACCTTTGTTTTGCATAATTCCTAGTACTCCAAGGATTAAGCCAAAAACTAAAGCGCAGAGAATGCCGATTACGGTTAATTGGATTGTTTGCCATAAACCATTGAGGAGGGCGGCCCGATTAGCCTTGATTAAACCTAAGAAACTAGTATCACTAGTTTTTTTATTAGTGACATTACTCTTAGTGTACTTATCAACCAATTTTTGTAAGCGCCCAGTTTTTTGCATCCATTTAATACCATCGTTGACTTTAGCTTGGAAAGCTAGGTTCTTATCTTTTTGAAAAGCAATTGCCACTGGTTGGGAATCGATAGCCTTTTTAGAAACAACTTTGAGTGGCATTCCCTGTTTGATTCCGTAGCGAATAACAGGTTCATCATCGAAGGTAGCACTGGTATTGCCAATTTTTACGTCATTCCACATTGTGTTAGAAGAATCGAAATATTTAATCTTGTAACCGTACTTTGCTTGATTCTTCTTTAAGTAAATAGCAGCACTTGTTCCGGGTTTACTAGAGACAACTTTGCCTTTGAGCTGGCTAAGACTAGTGATCTTACTATCTTTAGCAACAGCCATTACAACACCACTAGTATAGTAGGAACGAGAAAAATCATATTTTTGTTTTCGTTCATCGGTAACACTCATTCCGGCCATGATGGCATCAACCTGCCCGGATTCTAAAGCTTGCAAGTCACCATCAAAACTCATTGGTTTTAATGTGTACTTGAAGTGTTCATGTTGAGCAATTTGTTGTAACATTTCAATTTCAATACCAGGATTTTTACCTTTATATGTTCCCTGGCTATCTTGGATTGCAAAAGGAGCAAAGGTATTATTGGTTGCGATTGTGTATGTTGGTTCATCAGCGCGAGCCTGCTGATTGTGTACCCCCAATATTCCTGTAATAATTCCTAACATCAGTAGGAAGGTGTAACCGCATATTTTCCATCTTTTAGTGTTCATAACTACCGTATCCTCCTTTATGGTAAAACGTTAAGCAGTAACTATGAGTATTAGTGTAAACTATTCTCACAACATAAAGCAAGTTTTCATGTCATATAATGTGACATGAAATATAAAAAGATAAACAAAAAGACGGAGGAAAACATAGTTTTCTCCGTCTTATTGGATCCTAGATAGAAATTATTTAGCAGTTAAAAAACCCTTAGCAGCTAGTAGTTCAGCCATTAAAACGCCACCACCAGCAGCTCCCCGTAAGGTATTGTGGGAAAGACCAACAAACTTCCAATCAAAAAGACTATCTTCCCGCAGGCGTCCAATTGAAACACCCATGCCATGTTCATAATCAACATCAAGCTTAACTTGAGGACGATCGGGTTCTTCCAAGTATTGGATGAAGTGTTCAGGGGCACTTGGTAAGTGTAATTCTTGGGGGATCCCCCGGTAATTTCGCAGCGCCTCTACTAATTGCTCCTTAGTAGGGTTCTTCTTGAAGTTAACGAAGACAGTTGCAGTGTGCCCATAGAGAATCGGAACCCGAATACACTGACTAGTGATAACAGGAGTTGTTGCAGGGACGATTTCTTTGTCAACGATATGCCCCCAAATCCGTAAAGGTTCCTTTTCGGATTTTTCTTCTTCACCAGAAATAAATGGAATAATATTACCTTCCATTTCTGGCCAAGTAGCGAAGTTTTTCCCCGCACCAGAAATAGCTTGATAAGTAGAAGCAACTACCTGTGTCGGTTCAAATTCCTGCCAGGCAGAAAGGGCAGGGGTATAACTTTGAATAGAGCAGTTGGGTTTAACAGCGATAAATCCACGCTTGGTCCCTAGTCGTTCCCGCTGAGCATGGATGATCTCAATGTGTTCAGGATTGATTTCTGGAATCACCATTGGCACATCCGGTGTCCAGCGGTGAGCACTGTTATTAGAAATAACCGGTGTTTCATGCTGAGCATATTCTTCTTCAATCTTTTTGATCACATCTTTGGACATGCTAACAGCAGAGAAAACAAAATCAACCTGAGAGCAGATTTCATCAACTTGGTTAACATCAATAATTTTGAGGTTGGCAACTTCTGCTGGAACTGGTTCATCCATTTTCCAGCGCCCGTCAACAGCTTCGCTATATGTTTTACCAGCACTTCGTGGACTGGCTGCAACAACTGCAGTTTCAAACCACGGGTGGTTGTGTAATAGGGTAATGAAACGCTGACCGACCATTCCGGTTGCACCAAGAACGCCGACCTTTAACTTTGTGCTCATATAATTCACTTCCATCTCAATTAATTAGCTCGGTTGAACTAGTAGTTACCGTATATTTTAAGGTCTATATCGTGGTTAATCAACTATCAAAAACTTTCTTCTTACAAAAATAAGGATTTTTGTTGCAAAAAAGTAAAAAAACATGTTTGAAACGGTTTTTTTAAGCAGTTACTTACTGTCAAGAAAACGTTTTTTGTTACAAAAACAAAAAATAAAAAGGTTATTATAGCAACGCTTAGGCGTTAAATGTTACGTATATAAATGATAATTAATACAGGTGTAATATTACTAACATCGTGATGCAACACTGCTCATATATAATGTGGACATTAAGTCGTAAGGAATACTAATAATTTTAGGAGTGAACAAAGTCTTGAAAAAAAATACTAAGGCATTTTTAGCAGGTACAATCGGGGCTATGGGTCTTTTGTTAGGTTCATCCCAAGTTGCCAGCGCCAATACAACTGTTAAAGTAAAGAGTGGAGATACAGTTTGGAACTTCGCTAAGAAGTACGGTGTTTCCATCCAATCAATCGAAAAATTAAACAAGGTTAGCGCAGACTCACACTTGATTTATGTTAACCAATCATTAGAAATCCCTACTGATGGTAACCAAGCTGAAGAAAAGACTACTACTCCAGCACCAACGGCTACTGGTACATACACTGTACAAGCAGGTGATTCTCTGTGGACAATTGCACAAAAGTACAACACTACTGTTGATGCTTTAGCACAATTAAACGGCTTGAACCTTAACTCATTGTTACATGTAGGTCAAAGCCTTAAGGTAACTGGTACTGCTTCTGCAACTCAAACTGCTAACACCCAAGCAGCTGCACAACCAGCTCAAACTAACCAAGCAGCAACTGCACAAGCTGCTCAAACTACTGCAAGTCAAGCAACTGCACAAACTGCTACAACTAGCCAGGCAACTACAAGCTACAACACTCAAGCAGCTGCACAACCAGCTCAAACTAACCAAGCAGCTACAACTCAAACATATGCTAACAATGGTTCTGTAGTTTCTATTGCCAACCGTTACTTAGGTACTCCATATGCTTGGGGTGGAACAACTCCTCAAGGGTTTGACTGCTCTGGCTTCACTCAATATGTTTACGGTCAAGCAGGTAAGAGTATCGGTCGCAACACTGTTGCTCAAGAATCAGCTGGTTCTCAAATCCCAGTTAGCCAAGCACAACCTGGCGACTTACTCTTCTGGGGTAGCCGTGGTAGTTCCTACCACGTAGCAATTTACGCTGGTAATGGTCGTTACATTGCTGCACCTACTGAAGGTCAAAGCGTAAGCTATGGTAACACTGCATACTACACACCTTCATTTGCTGTGCACGTTAACTAATTAAAAATTTAGCATTAAAATAATTGCTAAGATCCTCGCCTTTGTGGCGGGGATTTTTTGTTTTAACAATATTTTTCCCGTACCTGTGGAAATGAAAAACCACCTTACTAAGTGATGACTATTGAGTAAGGTGGCTATATAAGGATAGTTAATAGGTTTGGTTTGTTTGATAATGGTTGTAGTACACAACCTCAACGTTGTCGGGAGTAAAAACTAATTTTGTGACCGCTCCATTTTCAGGCATTTGTTCGCGCTTCGCGATTAGGTCAGGGCGATAATGCTGAACTAGACATCCTATTGTTTCAGCATGACTGGTCACCAAAACTTTGTCTCCATCTTGGCAGTGATCACGTAAATAAGTCAATCCACGGTTGAGGCGTGACCAAAATTCATATTGATCTTCCGCCAAACTGAGAGGATCAGCTCTTTTAAAGCTATCTTTGGTTTGGTTGAAGTCATGATGATTTAAGAACTTATCCAGACTGCGATAACCTTCATGGCGCAAGACAGCTGCCCATAACTGCTTATAAGGAACGTTTTCAAAGAAACCATAGTACTGTTCACGAAAATAAACTAGGGGAATAGGTTGCTTCAAAGAAGTTAATTCATTCTGAGCAAGGATCAAGCGGGCAGTTGCTTGTGCTCTGCCCGTATCAGAACTGAATGCTTTGGTAAAGGGAATATGAGCGAGCCGTTTTCCTGTTTCAATTGCAGTTCGTCTTCCGGTTAAAGTCAATGGCGTGTCAGCCCAACCTTGATTTTGTCCTTTAAGATTGGACTCGGTTTGCCCATGGCGCACAAGATAAACGGTAAAGGCCATAGTAAAAACTCCTTTCGTAAAGTCACTCATGAATTTCTAGCGGTTGACCACTAGGATCAAAGAAAAAGGCCATTGGTTGGTGAGTGAAATCGTCATAGCGTAAAGTTTCATGCGGGATTCCTAGTTGATCGAATTGGTGCAAAGTAGTAGTGACACTTGCTACTTTGAAGGCTAAGTGCCGTAACCCTTGCGTTTCAGGCTGGGGTAGGCTAGGGCGTGCAGGTGCTGCTGGCTTGATAAAAATCTCCAACGTCAGAGCACCTTGTTGAACATTGAGGATGGTATCTTCTTTAGCTGGACGCTCGTGCTGGCTGATGACTTTGAAGCCTAATTTATTAACATAAAAGTCATACATTTGTTGATAATCGTGTCCAATCAGTGCGATGTGATGAATAGTTTCAAGTTGCATTATATCCTCCCAATGCGTTTTATCTCTATAAAATTATACCATTTGGGAGGAGATAAATTTCACTAAGGGAAAAGCGGAGAAAGACTACTGATAGAGAATTACGTAAGCTAATTGTTTATAAAAAACAGGTATTATTTGTATAATTAAACCAGTAATACCATTGTTGGTGTAATAAGGAGGAATTACTACTATGGAAGTTACATTTAAAGGAACAGCTGTGACTACTAATGCTGAACCAACAGCTGTCGGGGCACAGCTCCCCTTATTTACAGTAGTGGACGAAGCTGGTCAAGAATTTGGTCCGCAAGATTTTCGGGGAAAGATCACTTTAATTAGCGTAGTCCCTGATATTAATACTAGGGTATGTAGTTTATCTACCAAGAAGTTCAACCAGGATGTGGATGAGTTTCCAGGAGTTAATTTCTTAACAATCTCAACTAATACACCAGACCAACAAAAAGATTGGTGTGCGGCGGAAGGTGTACAGCAGATGAAACTTTTATCTGATGCAGATCATTCTTTCGGGAAGGCAATGGGTTTGTATATTCAGGCTAAAGATTTTGATGCTCGGAGTGTTTGGGTATTAAATGCTGAAGGAGATGTAATTTATCGGGAAATCGTTCCTGAGATCTCTAGTGAACCAGATTACCAAGCAGCATTAGATGTTGTTCGTAGTTTAACGGTTTAAAGATTAGTGGAAATAACCTTTGCAGCAAGTCGTTGAGCTGAGCTAGGGCGAGACTGAGAAAAAGCATAAAAATTTAAAAGCACTAGAAATTACGCTACTGAAAACGTTGATTTCTAGTGCTTTTTACTGTTGTTATTGGTTATAGTTTCATCTAAAAAGCCATTTTTTCAGTCTTTTTACTTTAAAATAAATCCGTTTGCTCTGGAGGTTTAGGAGCTAAATTATCAAAGTGAAGCTGAAGTTCGCTTTGAAGAGCTTGGGCGTTAGGGGCTGCATCCCCGCCAGAATTATTATTGAATATTACGCAGAACTCTTGTGCTGCAGTTTGATGTTTTCGTATTAATCGAGCCAAGTTAGTCAGCTCCTGATCAGAATAACGATAGAGAGTCCTTTTTTTACGCCATTCAGGACTGCGATTGCCCCAGCCAACAGCATTCCGTCCATGGAGCCGAATAAGAATAAGGTTGGGGGTAGTCTGTGCCAGTACAAAAGGAACTGAACCAGGTAAGTGGTGGGGTTCGTCAGCAGCGACAAGCGTATAGTGGAGTTGATGGCAGATAGTCACCGTTTGTGTTTTCTGGGGACCAGTTAGCCAAGATTCATGGCGAAATTCAACGGCAATCGGTAAACTAGGTGCCAATTGGCGGAGACGCTGCAGGTAGATATAATTTTCCGAAGTTGCCGTAAAATATGGTGGAAACTGGAAAAGGATCGTCTTGACTTGGTGGCTAACTAAAAGGGGCCGCAGACATGTTATGAAGGCTGCCATACTTGTCTTTAGAGCAGAACTACTTAAAACTCCATTATGAGTAGTTAGTTCTTGGGGAGCTTTGAAGATGAATTGGAAAGTTGCGGGAACAGCTGCTTGCCAATTACGAATCGTTTGTGCCTGGGGTAAGGCATAGAAAGTTGTATCAACTTCAACGGTTGGAAAGAAGGCGGCATATTCAGTTAACGTTAGGGGTTGTGGATGGTTAGCCAGAAGTGACTGGTGTTCTGACCAGGTAGTTAGACCAATTGTAATCACAGTGCGGTCCTCCTTAGATCAAGATACCATCACAATGGTCCAACTCATGCTGAATAATTTGCGCCATTACCCCTGTAAAGGTTTCAGTATGTGGATGGAAATTTTGGTCCTGATAAGTAACAGTAATCATCTGGTAGCGGGTAGTGGAGCGAGTTCCCGGTAGTGACAGGCAGCCTTCACTGGTGGTATAAGGTCCCTGCCGTTTTTTGATTGTGGGATTGACCAGAACGAAGGGCAAGGGACCAGGTTGAACGATGATAATCCGCTTGGAACTACCAATCATATTAGCTGCCATGCCTACACAGTGGTCTTGGTGAGCAGCCAATGTATCGTAAAGATCACGAATGATTTGCTGATCAGTAGCCTGAGCTGGGGAGGATTTTTGTTGTAACAAAAAAGTATCAGTAACAATTGGCTTAATCATTGGGATAACTCCTTTTCTTAGTATCAGTAACGAGGTTCAAAAGTATGCTCATCAGGGACGACAGCTAGCTCACAACTTGTGATGTGGGTGATTTTGATATACGGGCGGTGTGCTAGAGCTTTCTTAATAAAAGAAATTTTATCACTGGGTCCTTGAAAAACGGCTTGAACCCGGCCATCATCAAGATTTTTAACCCAGCCAGTTAGGCCAAGCTGCTGGGCCAGCTCAGCTGTTTGGAACCGAAAGCCTACTCCCTGGACGCGACCACTAAAAAAGCATTCTTGGCGGATAATAGGGGCGTTAGGGTCGAAATGTGGCAGGTCAGGTGTTTGTAATTCATAATCTGCCGGTAAGGTGAATTTGGCACGCAACTTATCCCATAAAGACATCGATGTCACTCCTTAGATGAATTAGTTATCTAAATCATACCAGTTTTTGTTATTTTTTCTAAAGGTTAAGTAATGAAGTTTGCATTTTAAATTAGGGGGGCGTACCATTAGCGGTTAGGAGAGAAGGCGAATGATAATGGGACTTTCACAAGCAAGTCAAACTTTCCCCACCAAAACTTGGAAAAAAACTTTTTATACATTATGGCTGGGGAGTTTCATTACTGGTTTGGGCTTTTCAATGACAATGCCCTTTATGCCACTGTATATGGAAACATTAGGGCACTACTCGACCGCCCAGCTGAGTTTTTACTCAGGCTTGGCATTTTCTGTTACATATTTGGCCCAAGCCATAGTTTCTCCATATTGGGGGAGTCTAGCTGACCGCAAGGGACGTAAATTAATGTGCCTGCGGGCATCAGGAGTGATGACTTTTACCTTATTCATCACTGGTTTTGCCCACCACGTGTGGACAATTATTTTGTTAAGGTTTATTCAGGGAAGTTTCTCAGGTTATGTCAATAATTCTGTGGCATTTATTGCTGGTGAAACCCCGAATAACCACTCGGGGACAGTTTTGGCCGAAATGCAGACGGCTTCGGTTTCTGGCAACCTATTAGGACCAATCTTCGGTGGAGCAATTGCAGGTATTTGGGGCTACCGAGTTCCATTTTGGCTAACCGGGATTCTGATGGGAATTTGTTTCATTTTAACTCTTGTAGGCGCAACTGAAGAACACTTTAAACCAGTTGCGAAGCAGAAGATGGAATCATTTAATAGTATCTTCAAGACCATCCCACACAAGGGCTTAATTGCAACAATGTTCATGACGACTTTATTTATCCAATCATCACTAATGTCGATTTCACCGATTATCTCCCTACTAGTGAAGCAATTGATGCACAATCAGGGACCAATTTCGTTTGTTAGTGGGATTGTAGCAGCTGCCCCTGGCTTTGGAACCTTATTAGCAGCCCGCCAAATGGGACACACGATGGACCGGATCGGGCCACTCAAGGTGTTGACCGTGGGCTTGATCGCTGAAGTGCTCTTGTTTATCCCGATGTTTCTAGTTACTTCACCATGGAATTTAGCTGGATTGAGATTTTTGATAGGGATCGGAGATGCTGCCTTAATGCCTGCTGCCCAAACAGTTTTAACCTTAGTAGTGCCCCGCAAGGCCTTTGGACGAGTCTTCAGTTATAATCAATCATTCCAAGCTGCTGGTGGTGTTTTCGGACCGATGATTGGATCAGGAGTGGCTGGTCTTTTCAACTACCAAACGGTATTCTTGGCGACTGCTTTAATGCTGGGAGTTAACTTTATTTTGGTGATTTTTGCCCGGCATCATCAACCACAAAAACAAGCATAGAAAGACGTGTCCTTAAAAGTTAGATTTTCAAGGACACGTTTTTTACTAGTATTATTTAAATAAATTAGCCAATTTAGCTGCCATTTCCGGATCAATACTATCGCCTAAAGAATTATCACTGCTTTCTTTAGCCATCTTTTCTGCTACTTGGACTTTAGTTTGTAAAGCAGCAATTGCAGCTTGCTCACCAGCTACTAAAGGATCAAGTTCCAGCGTTCCACCAGCAGAATCAGCATGCCCTCCGCCGTTGAAGTATTGGGCCGCAAATTTTGCCACATCTAAGCGGCCATTGCTGCGCAAGGAAACACTATGCCCGTCAATCACTAAGGCAGCATCAACGTCGTTGCGTTGGAGAAGCTCGTGAGCAATTTCAGATTTATAGTCACTTGCATATACGATTCCGAAACTATTTTCACCCAGAGTGAAGGTTTCGGTGCTGCGGAGATGCTTTTCGAGGTAGCGGTGACGTCGATCATTGAGAGTATCAATTAGAAGGGCATTACGCGCACGAAAACTCTGCCAGCTTTCAGCTAAGACGGCTCGTACGAACTGTTCGGATTTGTTAAGTGGGTAGAACCAGAACAATTGATTGAGTTCGTCGGCCGCCTTTTTAGTAGCTACATCCATTGTAGGATCATTTTGCCAATCCCAAGTATCGTATGCACGAATAAGTTCTACGATTTGAGCGAGATCATGTTGTCTTTGGGACGGTAAATTGGCAAAGTTAACATTTTGAGTGATCCAGTACCAAACTAAACTGGTAGCGCTGGGATTTTTATGTGTTTGGGGTGGAGTGATACTGTTAGCTGGATGTTGATCACGTTGTTCTTGTTCAGACTCATGGTGGTCAAATATCAACCAATGGTTGGCAAAGTGTTCGTCTAATTTTTCAAAAGAATAGTCACTATCCGGAGTCATATCCATGATATAAACATCACTGTAACGAGCGATATCAGGTTGGCGAAACCACCAACTTAATTCCGCATCAATCCGTCCAGCCGAGCAAGTAGTGAGGTCGAATTCAACGTTTCCAAACAAATCTGGTTGAACTGCTTCTAAAAGCAGGGGGGCACCAAATCCGTCAAGATCGTTGTGTGAGAAAATTTTGATATGCTGTGCTTTTTTCACGCCAAAAACTCCTTTTTTAATCTTAAGATAGATTATAGCCGTCTTTGACGCAAAATCATAGGTGTTAAACGGTTTCATAACATGGTAAGATGAATGAGAAGTTATAATTATCAAAGGGGATAATGTGATATGGCAGAGCCTTTATTTTTAGCTCCAGTTTTCCATGAGAAAATTTGGGGAGGACGTAATTTAGAAACTGCTTTTGACTATGATATTCCAGCAGGTAAGATTGGAGAATGCTGGGCTATTTCAGGTCATGAGCATGGACCTAATCAAATCATCAATGGTGAATATCGTGGGCAATTGTTGCCCGATGTTTATGCCGAGCATCCGGAGCTGTTTGGTAATCCTGCGTCACCAGTCTTTCCATTATTGACAAAAATCCTAGATGCTAATGATAGTCTCTCAGTTCAGGTTCATCCAGATGATGCCTATGCTGAAGAACATGAGCATGAATTGGGAAAAACTGAGTGTTGGTATGTCATCCATGCTGATGAAGGTGCATATTTGACATATGGTCATACGGCACAGACCAAAGAAGAACTGGCCTCCTTGATCCATGCTGGTAAGTGGGATCAACTCTTAGGTAAGAAACCTGTCAAGGCAGGGGATTTTGTATATGTTCCGAGTGGAACCATTCATGCCTTAAACAAGGGAATTATGGTGTTAGAAACTCAGCAAAGCTCGGACACTACCTATCGGCTATATGATTATGATCGGGTTGATCAAAAAACTGGTCAAAAGCGTGAACTGCATATTCAACAATCCTTGGATACAACAACGGTTCCCTATCATGAACCAAACCTACATGTGACACATGAGCAAGTGGGAGCATCGACGGTTACGACATTTATCACACAACCTGAATCACCATACTTCAGTGTTTACAAATGGGATGTTCATGGGGCTTTGGAACGAAAGCATAGCCACGGGCCGTATACTCTAATGTCGGTTTTGGATGGGAACGGGACTTTGCAGGCTGCTGGGCAGGAGTATCAGCTGGCCAAGGGGATGCATTTAATCATCCCGGCCCCAATTACTACTTGGCAAGTCTGTGGTGAGATGACAATTATTGCATCTGAACCAGTAAAATAACTGCAACCAGATTGGATATAGCATAAAGAACAAAGGATACAGCAAGTTCAAAAGTATCCTTTGTTCTTTTTTACATGGGTATCAGCACGGCTGCTTAAAGTTGGAACGTTCTGGTAATATTAACTTCAAATATAAGAAATGAGCGAGAAAATGGTTGGATTAGGAACAATTGTTGATGTTGTGGCAATTATTGGTGGGGGACTAGTAGGGATGATCTTTCAACAATTCATTAGCCCCCAATTACGTCGCATAGTAATGCAGACCTTAGGTTTGGCGGTAATTTTTGTGGGAATGGCCGGAACATTGAGTCATATGTTACGAATTGCTGCCAATGGCCAGCTAACAACAATCAATAGCATGATGCTGATTATCAGCTTAACTATTGGTGGAATACTGGGATGGTTGGTGCATTTGGAGAATGCAGTTACATACTTGGCGCAGTGGTTTAAACGTATTTTCAAACGACAAAACGATACCCGTTTTATCACAGGATTTATTAGTGCCACGATTCCGACTTGTGTTGGTGCCATGCTTATCATCGGAGCGCTCCAGGATGGTCTCCAGCATGATCCCCAGTTATTGTTTACTAAGGCGATTTTGGACGGTGTTACAGTGGCTATTTTTGCAGCTGCATATGGGATGGGGGCACTTTTGGCAGCAGTTCCAGTTGGGGTGTTGCAAGGTGGGATAACCTTTTTAGCTGTTTTTGTCCGCCCATGGCTAACCACTGCAATGTTGGATGGGGTATCCTTGGTAGGTTCAGTGTTAATTTTTGCAGTAGGATTAAATGTTTTATTTGAGCTCAAATTACCAGTTTTAAATATGCTTCCTGCACTGATTGTAGCGATGGTTTATACACTATTTGGCTAATGTGGGGATTAGGTGTTAGCATCTAATCCTCATTTTTTATTTGCATTTATCTTCGTTTGTGATATAGTTAGTTACACAAGTAATTAACTACGGAACAAAAAGGGGAAGAAAATGAAAAAAGAACAAATTGTGACCGTAAGCCAGTTACGCAAAGTTTATGGTAAAAAAGGTGGGCGGCAGTATGAAGCATTGAAAGACGTTTCCTTCAATGTTATTAAGGGCGAGTTTGTGGCAATCATGGGATCTTCAGGTGCCGGCAAGACAACCCTACTAAACATGTTAGCAACGTTTGACAAACCAACTAGTGGGCATGTCACAATTGCCGGGCACGATGTTACTAGTCTAAAAGGCAAGCATTTAGCTAATTTTCGGGGACAAGAAATCGGTTTTATCTTCCAGGACTTCAATCTTTTAGAAAGTTTAACTGTTGCTGAAAATATTCGCTTACCTTTGTCTTTACAAGGAGTAAAAGCCAGCCAGATCACTCCGGCGGTGGAAAAGATTGCGGAAACATTAGAAATTGCGCCCTTACTGGCAAAATATCCGGCTGAACTTTCCGGAGGACAAAAGCAACGGGTTGCTGTCGCACGGAGCTTGGTGCACCAACCTTCAATTTTGCTAGGAGATGAACCAACAGGAGTACTGGATTCTAAAACCTCTCGCGAGATGTTAAATCTTTTGGAAAAGATTAACCGGGAGCAAGCAATGTCAATTCTGATGGTAACTCACGATCCATTCTCGGCTAGTTATTGTCAGAGAATTATCTTTATTAAAGATGGGCAAGTTGGTCAAGAAATCTATCGGGGCGACCGTTCACGGCAGGAATTTTACCAAGAAATTCTGGATGTACTAGGGACGTTTGAATAGGAGGAAAAGTATGCTAGCTAAATTAGCAGTTGCCGGGTTACGCACCCGGATCAAGGATTATATGGTCTTGTTTTCAGGTCTGGTTATTTCTAGTGCAATCTTCTATATGTTTGCAACGTTAGCGGTGAATAAGGAAATGATCCACAAGTCTAACGACCTGATTAGCTTTTCCGCTATCTTGTTCAATATCGGCATCATCTTATTGGCAATGATTACGTTTGTTTATATCCTGTACGCAAATAATTTTTTGTTAGGGATGCGCCAGAAAGATTATGGTTTGTTTATGATGCTAGGAGCCAAAAAGCAACGTGTGGGGTTCTTGATTGCTTGTGAAACAATGTTAATCGGACTTCTGTCTACAGTTTTAGGAATTTTGTTTGGTGGGGTGCTGAGTATTAGCGTTCGCCACATTCTTGAAAAAATGATGGGAATGGAGCTAACTTATTATCGGCCCTTTTATCTCCGCGCTATGGTTATTACGTTGGTGATTTATCTAGCTGTATTTGGATTTGCAGCTCTGATTAATACAGCTGTCATGGTGCGTAAGCCTGCATTAGACTTGTTGCGACGGGGAGTTAAACCGCATAAAAGTATCCGCCAACCTTGGTTACCGATGGTGGAAGTAATCTTGGGGATTGGTATTTTAGGGTACGCATATTATTTGATGCGACACCCGGTATTATTTGGCCAGTGGACTTTGCTATGGTGTTTTGTAATTACAGCAGTTGGCAGTTATTTTGTCATTAATGGGACAGTAGTAGCTGTGGTAAATCTGGTTCGCAAAACTTCCTGGGCCCAAAAACAACTTAATACGTTTACCTTGGGGCAATTACAGTTCAGAATTCAGGACTATACAGCAATCTTAACTATGGTGTCATTGATGTTCGGTCTGGCACTAGGAGCACTGACGATGGGGGTAGCTTTTAAAAACCAAACGGAACAGACTGCTGAAGTTTCAAGTGCATATGGTATGGTTGTGTATAATCCTAATATTCGGCAAAAAGCAGCTATGAAAAAGGTCACTACCAAAAAGCAGCAACGTTATACATATAAGCAAGTGGGGACGAAATATTATTATGACAGCAGTGAGTTCGATCGTCAGCCATATGTGGCTATCCAACCTCTAGCTGGTTCAGAAAATATGACGACCAATTACAAGTATATTAAGTATGATGGGAAAAAGATGCAGGAGCATAGCTATGAATTGACTTTTTATACTGAAATGACAAGCAGCGCATTCGTTGTAAGTCATAAACAGTTCCAGCAAGTCCAGGCTCCAGCTAAGATGACATACTTTATCCAAACAGCTCCTATCGGCAAGACTTATTCGCAGATTAAGCAGGTGGCTGACGCAAGTTCTGATCCTCACCAAGTGACTGCGGGTATAGGAGGCCAGTATCGCGGATATGTGACTGCACAGTCGTTATACTCAGTGATGGAATTCATGGGGGGCTTTTTAGCAATTGCATTTTTGGCAATGCTGGCATCATGTTTAATGTTCAAAATTCTTTCTGGTTCCTACGATGACACGCGGCGTTACCAGATGCTGGCTAAGATCGGGACACCGCGTGAATTATTGAAGCGTACTATTGCTAAAGAAGTAGCGGTCTTGTTCTTCTTACCAGCTGTATTGGGAACATTGGATGTTTTATTTGGTTTACAAATGTTTAAGCTACTAGTGGTAGCCCCTTATCAGAGTTTTGGAATGCCATTTGTAATTTTTATGGTACTGTACTTGGGTTATTATGCTTTGGCAGTATGGATGTACCGGCGGATAGTTTTACGGGATATTATTCAGTAAACATTTTTTGTAGAAGATAGTGTTCTTTATCTAAGTAGACACGACATATAGTGCGGTAAAAGACAAACCTGGAGAGTTGAAGTACAACAAAAAAGTTAGACAAAATTGAATAACTAAGCTACTAAGGTATGATTCCGATATTCCACTGGAGTCATGCCTTTTGTTTTTAATGAAATTCGTTTGTAGTTAAAGTAGTGAACATACTGTCTTGAAAGCTGTTTAAGTTCTTTAATGTCTTTCATGGTGAGAATCCATCCAGTAGCTCGGCCTTAAATAGGTGAGGGAAATCCTCAATTGATAATTCCAACCTTGATCAGAATAAATAATTGGATGCACACCATAGAAAAAAGCCCCATAATTGTTAGACAAAGATTCTAACGATTGTGAGGCATTTTAAGAGTCTAGATTCGTTTTTTATTTATAAAGAATGTTCATTATTGCAATGTAAAAGAAAGTTTGACGGGATTATGATCTGCATATTGAAATTGGGTATCAAGATTAGTTGCGTGGGCAGTTACATTCGGGGAAACTAAGAATCCATCGATTACGGTTTCGTAATTAACGCCCTTTTGATAAGGGATGTCTGTTGCCCGACAGGTAGGGACTTGGTCCTCATTAGTAGCGTGCACCATTCGCATCTTTGAAGTGATATTTTTGCTAGAAAGCACTGATACCCAATCTGGTACCTGCTGTTTATTTTTGAAATGAGTTAACATTTTTGTGCCAAAAGCATGGTTGAAGTCACCGCCAACGATAACATAATCTCCTTGAGCAACGGCAGCATCCATCACATGATTGAGCAACTTGAGTTGTTTTTTACGCATTTCGCCCCCCTTATCATAGGCAGACATATGGCTATTAATCAAAAGTAGCTGTTTATGATTCTTAACAGGGATGGTTAACACTTCAAAACACCGATCAAGATCAGTAAATTTGGAAATAAAACTGGAGGTTACAGGATATTTACGTCGTTCTGCCTGAGAAATTCGGTACTTGCTCAAAGATAGCAAACCTGACCGGACTGATCCGTGGGGATTGTTTAAAGGCAGGAAAATATAACCTGAATGAAAGTTACTGGCAAAAACACTAGCGTAATTGGGGAAACTTTGTTGAATTTTTTGTACCTGGTCAACATGAAAACTGCGCGTTGAGTTGGTATCAACCTCTTGCATTAGAGCAAAATCTGGTTGTTGCTGCTTGAGCGTAGTGACCGCTCCATTGGTATCAGCTAAAACGGTTTGTTTGTTAACTGCTGTTCCGTATTTACCTTGAGTCTTTTGGCCATCGACCATGCGCCCCGTATCCATGAAGAAGCTGTATTTTTGGTTGTAGGCCCCAAAGCCAATATTATACGTTAAAGCAGTATATTCTTGTCCAGGGGCTAACTCTGCTTGTTGCGGATCCTTAATTGTAAGTTTTTGATGGTCCTTGATCCGGTAGTAATGGCTCTGCATGTAAATAACATAACTTGCAGCAATTAGTACCAGTAGTCCCAAAGTGATGACAATTCCCCGTCCAAGCCAACGGGCGATTTTGTTATGTGAATTCATATGGAAAACTTCCTTAACTTTTACTATATTGATAATTTTATTGTAAAGGTAGATTGCAATAAATAACTTGAACAAATTTAATGACGCAGATTAAGCAAAAAGATCTCAATTGGAGTTCGCCAGTTCAAACATTTGAGTGGCCGTGAATTCAGATACCAGTTAATCTGAATCAATTCATCATCACTAATCTCTTCAATTGGCTGACCCTTAGGAATAAATCGCCGTAACACTCGATTACGATTCTCATTACTACCACGTTCATGCGGAGAATAAGCATGGGCAAAGTACAACGGCACGCCGGTATTTTTCTCAATTGATTGGTAGTTGGCGAACTCTTTCCCGTGATCAACCGTCAGTGTCTTGAGATTAGTTCCTAATTGATTAGCTAACTCAAGGATAGCCTT
>NZ_AUHQ01000016.1 GCF_000423265.1 Ligilactobacillus saerimneri DSM 16049
AATTGATTCAGATTAACTGGTATCTGAATTCACGGCCACTCAAATGTTTGAACTGGCGAACTCCAATTGAGATCTTTTTGCTTAATCTGCGTCATTAAATTTGTTCAAGTTATTTATTGCAATCTACCATATTGATAATGTTTTTACAGACGTCCCTGTTTTAACAATTCTATTTCATCATGCTTTAATTCCCGGTACTCACCAGAAGTTAAACCCTTAAGCGTAAGGAAACCATATGTTTCTCGCTTCAGCTTCTTAACTGGATGTCCAATTGCTTGAAGCATTTTTTTCACTTGGTGATTTCGACCTTCATGAATTGTCAACGATACAATAGCTGTTTGCTTCTTCATGTCAGTACTCAATACCTTACTTTTAGCTGGGGCTGTCTTGCGCCCATCAATGATTATCCCATGCCGTAACTTTTCTAACTCGTCATTGGTAGGGATTCCCGCAACCTTAGCAACATAGGTCTTGTTGACCTTATACCGTGGATGCATCAACTTATTAGCTAAGTCGCCATCATTGGTCATCAAAAGTAGACCTGAAGTATCATAATCTAGACGTCCTACTGGGTAAAGGCGTTGCTGATAAATATCTTTAAAAAAGTCAGTTACTACTTTCCGCCCCTTATCATCTTTAGCTGCGGAAATGACCCCGCGTGGCTTATAAAACAAGATGTATACTTTTTGTTCGCGCTCAATTAACTGCCCATCGACAAGCACAACGTCCGCACCAGTTACTTTTGTACCTAGTTCCTTGACTACTTGTCCGTTAACTTGTACACGCCCTGCCTTGATCATCCGTTCGCTTTCACGCCGTGATGCCACACCGGCTCTAGCCATTACTTTCTGTAGTCTCTCTGCCATTCTTTTCTCCTTCTGTTTGTTCCAAAGAACTATTGAATAACTTCATAAAATCAGTAGAATTATTCCCCTCAGTCTGTAAAACTTGTTCCTCATCAACTGCTGGTAAATCCCTTAGACTTGTGAGTCCAAAAAAATCTAAAAAATGATCTGTTGTCCCGTACTTAAAAGGTCGTCCGGGAATATTTAATCGTCCCTGTTCGGTAATCAGATCATATAATAATAACTTTTGAATCACACCTGCAGACTGTACTCCACGAATTTCTTCAATTTCCACCCTGGTAACAGGTTGTTTATAGGCAATGATCGCTAATGTCTCCAATGCCGCCTTAGATAAAGTCGTCATTGCTGGCGATTCAAAATATTCTTTAACTACTGTTGCTAAGCTTTTTTTAGTTGCTAGGCGATAGGTTTCTCCCGCAGTTAATAGACACAAGCTTGTGTCAGGATCAGCGGCATACTTCGCCTCTAACGCCGCTAATTGCTCCTTGACTGCTGGCTTCATCATATTGGTGAGTTGGGATAACTGTCCTAACG
Source organism: Ligilactobacillus saerimneri DSM 16049 (assembly GCF_000423265.1). Classification (GTDB taxonomy): domain Bacteria; phylum Bacillota; class Bacilli; order Lactobacillales; family Lactobacillaceae; genus Ligilactobacillus; species Ligilactobacillus saerimneri. The sequence continues at coordinate 1,401 of NZ_AUHQ01000016.1, forward strand.
TTATCCCTTCACTCCCACTCACAAACAGCAAACTCTCAATTTTTGCTTTATTTGATAACATTATTACCCTCACTAGTAATCATAATCGGTTCAAAGTTTGCCGCCTGTTGTACTCCAGCTTCACCTATTTTTACCAACTCCAGCAAAGCCAAGAAAACCGTTACCAGGTGTTCGACAATATTATCTGGAAACAACCCTTCAAAAGCGACAACACGCTCCACCTTCAGACGTTGTCTAATGGTATTCATCTCAGATTTAATATTGTAACGTTCTGGATGTACCTGTGGTTGTGCAAACTTCACGAACTTTTTTCGTTGTAAGATTTTAACAAAGGCTGTTTGTAACTGTTCAACTGTTGTTGACTCTGGGCACAGTTGCCCTAATTGAGCATCAAGAGGTGGCGCAGCCTGTTCACGCGAATAACTAAGTTCTCGTTCAGATGCCAAATCAGCCAACTTAACGCCTATTTCCTGATATAACTGGTGCACTAATAATTGTTGAACCAAATCATTCCGTGGATCCTCCTCATCTACATCAGCAGATGATGCCTCTTGCTCCTGCGGTAATAAAAGCCTACTCTTGATATTCATCAAAGTAGCTGCCATTACCAGATATTCACCTGCAATATCCAGACGTAATTCTTTCATTTGGTGAAGATAATCCATATATTGCGATGTGATCGCTGTCATTTGAATATCATAGATATTCATCTCGTTTTGGCGAATCAAATGTAATAGCAGATCTAATGGTCCTTCAAAACTGGTTAATTTGAAGGTTAACTTCTTTTCGTGGGATTCCAGTTTATTCACTACGCTTCTGCTCCCATTTAGTAACAAACGATGCTGTCTCCATATTACCCATCAATTTTAAATTAGGGAGACGTTCGCTCAAGGCAGTTAACATCTTATAAGTTACCCCTTCATTCCGTTGTGCTGGTGAAACAGCGATCTGCCGCACAATAATAAATTCATCGTTTAATTCGACCCCAATAATCCCTGTGAAATCTTCATCTTCGTTTTTCCACAAAAACAATGCCCGATTATCTTCAGCCTGATACCAGTCGATTTCTTGCTTTAGTCGTGCAAAATCTTTCAAATCTGGGATAAATGACAATAACCCCATCGCAATTTTTTGGTAGTCATTTTTATACTTATACAGCATTTTGACCTCCATACCCCGTTCATTAGTCAATATATAGTAATGTAACATAACTTTGCATCTCGAACCAGTTAAGCTCTGGGATGCGTCTCTTTATAAATCTCTGCTAGTCTCTTATGCGATAAGTGTGTATAGATCTGAGTAGTTGAAATATCAGCATGTCCTAGAAGTTCTTGAACAACCCGCAAATCAGCTCCATTTTCTAAAATATGTGTTGCAAATGAATGTCGCAACGTATGTGGTGTAACATCCTTCGTTATTCCAGCTTGCTGTGTATACTCCTTTATTTTTTTCCAGATTCCCTGCCGACTTAGCTTATTACCATGAAAATTAACAAATACGTATTCACTATTTTTATTCTTCAACAGCTGCGGGCGCGCATCCTGTAAATATTTTTCAACCCAAGCACAAGCAGCATCTCCGATGGGAACGATTCTTTCCTTGTTCCCCTTTCCTAACGTTTGCAGTAATTGCAACGGCAGGTGCAAATCACTGAGTTTGAGATTAACTAACTCGCTTACCCGTAAGCCGGTTGCGTACATCAACTCCAAAAGTGCGCGATCACGCACGCCTAATGTTCGGTTAACATCCGGCATTGCTAATAATTTATCCACTTCATCCGGTGATAATACAGCTGGCAAATGTTTTTGCTTTTTAGGTAAGTCCACTAGTACCATCGGATTAGTGGTAATTTTTTCTTCCTGAATCAAATACTGAAAAAAGCGTCGCAGACTGGTTGTACTCCGAATAATAGAAGAATTAGCCTTTCCTTGTTCTTGTTGCCTTTGCATGTAATCAACCACATTATGATTGGTCACTGCTTCGAAAGTAGTTATTTTTTGCTGTTGTAAATAAGTAGCAAATTCTGCTAAATCATGTCCATAACTAGTTACAGTGTTGGTAGTTAATCCCCGTTCAACCAGTAAATAGTGCAAGTAATCTGCAATAATATCTGTTAGCGCATCATTGTTGCTCATTAAGAATCAACTCGCCTTCACGTTGCTGAACCAATCCAGCTTTCATCAGGTGACCAACACTCCGCTTAAATTGCCCCTTACTAATACCAAAGTAAGCTTTGATAGCAGCAGGAGTACTCTTATCTGTATATGGTAGATGGCCTTGATTTTGCTTTAAGGCAGCCAGTATCATCTGTGCATCTTCACTAATCGCCTCATAAGCCCGGGGTTGAAGTGATAAATTGAGCCGCCCGTCAGCGTGAACATCAATTACCCGTGCCTGAACAACTTGCCCCAAATACGGCTCTTGTTCCCGTTCTCCATGATAAATAAAACCTAAGTAATAATCACTAGTCAACACCAGGGTCCCTGCACGCTTAAGCCGGTATACCGTCGCTGTAACTTCACGATTCATCATCCGTTTATCGGCCTGCACACTTACTTGGCGGATCAAATCATCCGTTGCCAGTTTACCCCAAATACGATCCTTGTCATCAACTGTCAATGCTAACAGTAACCGACTCCCCTTCTGAGGCCATAAATGCCGTAGAAGTGGCAAATCATCACTAGAAATAGCAATATCCTTATCAGGTAAACCAATATCAACAAAGACACCCAAGTCACCATGGCTTCCTACAACTGTCCCCCAAGCATATTGGTCACGCCCAACTTTAGGGACCTGTTTAGTCATCACCAATTGGTGGTGTTCATTTTGATAAGCAAATCCTGAAATAACTGCTCCCGGTCGCGGAACTTTCTTTAGTTCTTTTTTTGCAATTCGAAAAGTATGCCCATCAACCTGGGCGAAAACATAATTATCATTTTCATCCGTCACAGTTGCCCGGACCGTTCGTGCCAAATAATCTTTTAGCATCTTATCCTCCCTATGTAAAGCTCAAATGTAAAAAAGTAACAATATAGTAGGTGATTCCCGCTGCGATAATTGGTCCAGCAGCTACTCCCTTTAAAAAGACTACCCCGATGATAGTCCCTAAAACCAGGGCCACGGTCACTTGCGGTGTATCAGTTAATAGGTTTACTCCATGCCGTGAGAGAATAGCAACGGCAATGCCACATCCCACCGCAATCCATCCCGCTGGTGTTTTCATTGCATGCAAAAGATCAATAAAACGAATCTTTCCCGTTGCAATTGGAATTAATATTGCTATTGAAATTAACGTCACACCCCAGTTAATACCCTTACTTTGAATAAGTGGAAATAGCTTAGAACTTAACGGAGGTAATAACTTAATCCCCAGTACAATAAATGTGGCAATCAATAGGGAATTATTACGGCCAACAAAAGCTATCCCTAATATTGCCAGCAAAAATAACCAACTCTCCATATTTTTCCTCGCAATCATAATACATATGTTTTTATCATACCAAAAATATCCCTTAAAATCAGCTATCCAGTACGGATATAAATAAAAATGGATGGCAGATAAATCTACCATCCATTTATTTTTAGTGTTGCTAATGAGCCAAACTCATTGATTCACTTCTAAAAATTAAAGTGTGTTAGATACACCGTTGTAAACAATACCACGACGACTATCAACAGTGATAGTTTCACCGTTACCGATCAAGCTAGTAGCGTTCTTTGCCCCAACGATAACAGGAATACCCATGGAAATACCTACAACTGCAGCGTGAGAAGTCAAGCCACCGTTTTCAACAACTAAAGCAGCAGACTTTTGAATAGCTGGAGTGTAGTCCTTATCAGTTGTTTCAACAACTAATACGCCACCTTCAACAGCATTTTCGTTAGCTTCTTGTGCTGAATGTGCAATAACTGCCTTACCAATAACAGTTTCATCACCAACACCTTGACCTTCAGCAAGCTTGGAGCCGATTAATTGGATCTTCATGATGTTAGTAGTGCCCTTTTCACCCACAGGTACACCAGCAACGATCAAGATCAAATCGCCTTCCTTAGCGAAACCAGACTTCTTAGCTTCTTCAGTAGCTAATTCGAACATGTCGTCAGTAGAAGCTGGAGTTTCAGCGATAACAGGGTGAACACCCCAGTTAACAGTCAAGCCACGTTGAGTCCGTTCATCGAATGTAACTGCTAAAATGTTAGCATTTGGACGATACTTGGAAATCATCCGTGCAGTGTGACCAGACTTAGTTGCAGCAACAATTGTCTTGATGTTCAAGTTGTCAGCAGCTTCAGCAACAGCACGACCGATGGCTTCAGTAACATCAGTCTTGTCAAAGTCGTTCAAGCTGATCCGTTGGTTGTGACGCAAAGCATTTTCAGCCTTGATGTCGATCCGTGCCATAGTAGCAACAGACTTAACTGGGTAATCACCGTTAGCTGATTCACCAGAAAGCATCGTTGCATCAGTACCATCCCAAACAGCGTTGGCAACGTCAGAAGCTTCGGCACGAGTTGGACGTGGGTTTTCTTGCATAGAGTCTAACATTTGTGTTGCAGTGATAACTGGCTTACCAACAGCATTACACTTTCTGATCAATTCCTTTTGTACCAAAGGAACGTTTTCAGTTGGAATTTCAACACCCATGTCCCCACGAGCAATCATCAAACCATCAGAAACCTTAATGATTTCATCAAAGTTGTTGATACCTTCTTGTGATTCAATCTTAGGGAAGATTTGCACGTGTTCCATGTGCTTTTCTTCTAAGAGTTCACGAATATCTAAAACGTCTTGAGGCTTCCGTACGAATGAAGCAGAAATATAGTTGATTTCGTTGTCCAAACCGAAGCGAATATCACTAGAATCTTTTTCAGTGATACCAGGCAAGTTGATGGAAACGCCAGGAGCATTAACACCCTTACGTGAACCTAAAGTCCCTTCATTAAGAACCTTAACAACTAATTCACGATTAGCTTCGTCCTTTTCTTCAACTTGCATATCAAGCAAACCGTCATCAAATAAAACGTGGCCGCCTACATGAACGTCATCATAAAGACCTTCATATGTAACAGCAATCTTTTCCTTAGTAGTTTCAAGGGATGAGTCCATTGAAATACGTACTACATCACCAATAGCATAAGTTACGTTACCATTAGCTTGCTTAGTAGTCCGAATTTCAGCACCCTTTGTGTCAAGCATCAAACCTACAGTCTTGCCTGTCACTTTTTCAGCTTCATGAACTAACTTCATCCGACCTAAATGTTCTTCGTGGTCCCCGTGTGAGAAGTTAAAACGGAATACGTTAGCACCTGCTTCAATCAATTTAACAATTGTATCAAGATCGGAACTAGCTGGTCCTAATGTACTAACAATTTTGGTTTTCTTCATGAGTAAAACCTCTCCTTTGAAAAATATTAAAGATGACTTTTATGTCGCTCTTTACAAAAAATTAAAAACGTTAATCAAACCGCTGTTTATTTAAAACGTAAACGGTCATTCAAGTCTAACAGAGTTGTATCTGTATGATGTTTGTGATTTTCAAGCGTATCGATAATATCATGTGCTACAAGTTGGTTATCCTTGATACCAATTGCTAAACCACCCTTGCCTTCAAGTAATAACTTGATAGCATAGTCGCCTAAACGAGCAGCTAATACACGGTCCTTAGCAGTTGGTACACCCCCACGTTGAACGTGAGCCAAAGTGATTGCCCGACTATCGAAATCACCGTATTGGTCAAGTTGTTCCTTGAAGTCAGCAGCAGACATCACACCTTCTGCAATGACAATGATACCATAATCCTTGCCGTGCTTACGGTTTTCTTCCAAGTGTTCAGCAATTGCTTTGATATCATATTCACGTTCTGGGATAACAATTGCATCAGCAGCTGTGGCAACCCCAGCCCATAAAGCAATATCGCCGGCACCCCGACCCATCACTTCAACAACGAAATGACGTTGGTGAGAACGAGCAGTATCAGTAACCCGGTCCAATGCATCAACACAAACGTTAACAGCTGTATCGAAACCGATAGTAAAATCAGTCCCTGGAATATCATTATCAATAGTCCCTGGGATCCCGATAGAGTTGAACCCTAACTTAGTTAGCTTTTCAGCACCGTGGTATGAACCATCGCCACCAATCACAACTAAGGCATCAATTCCAAATTTCTTTAACTGTTCGATCCCTTTCAATTGTGTTTCTCTTTCAGCAAATTCAGGGAACCGTGCAGAGTATAGAATTGTACCACCACGGTTAACAATTGTATCTAAATCCTTTAAAGAATTCATGTTAAAGATATTACCTTCAACTAAGCCCTTGTAACCGTAGTTAATCCCGAATGCTTCTAACCCTGCATCCATTGCAGCCCGTGCGATCGCACGAACAGCTGTATTCATACCAGAGGAGTCGCCACCGCTGGTCATAATACCAATGCGTTTCATATTGTCCACCTCAAAAATTATTATTCTCTAATTTCTTTTCTTGTTCAAAAGTAATATTATCACTTTTATACGGAATTGTCTTGTATTTTTTATTCATAGTAAGCAGTTTTTCTGATTTATCTATCATTTATCCTTATTTCAAGACAACATTAGTTTCTCCTAAGATTTCTCTAAGCGCTTTCTGGGTTAAATGACTGGGATTCAACCATAATTTTCGCGCTAAAACTTGTTGCCGTTTACTTTGCTGGTCAACAACAATAACTGGTGTTTTCCCCCTATTTTCCTTCATTTTTGCAAATAAATATTGCCGTTGCTGCAAGCTGAAATCGGCTGGAAGCCGTAAATAATATACTTGTGGAACAACATTAGCTGCTAATTGAATATCATTAGCCACTAGCTTAAGACCATAATGTTGTTCTGCTTTACCTTCTATTAGATACACTTGATTAGCTTGCAAGTTCATCCCGATTCTTCGGAACAAATTAGGGAAAACTGTCACTGAAATATTGCCACTGCTATCACTTGCAGTTAAAAAGGCCATTTTCTCCCCCTTTTTAGTCAGAATTGTTTTAATTTGTTGTACATATAACAAAACCGACTGCTTTTGACCTACTATCAACTCAGTAATTGATACCAATGGATAAAATAAGCCCAAACGTTTGAACTCATCAACTGGATGTGCTGAAAGATAGACACCAAGATAATACTGCTCCTTAGCTAACTTTTCATTCAATGATAGGCGTTGGAAATCGGTCCGTTCTTTAGGACGCAAAGTTTGACTGTCAATTCTTTGCGCCTGAGGACTACTTTTATCGTGAATCATAATACTGCTGTTATCGACCAATTGTTGCAACCGTACTAGGAGCTTTTCACGTAATGGTTCATTACTATCAAATGCTCCACTGTAAATCAGTGGCGTTATTGTCTCAACTTTCTGAAAATTCTGGTCAATTCGGTGGAAAAAGTCATCAAAATCCCGATACTTTCCCCCTGCTTTTCGCTGACTAATGATTTCGGTAATAAAATCACGACGTAACCCCTGAATTGCTCCTAAACCAAAATATACTTGCTGGTTACGAATCACAAAATACATTTGCGATTGATTGATATCTGGCCCGTGCAATGGCACTCGTTGCTTACGCGCGGCAGTCACATATTCACGCATCTTTGGCCCTGAACCAAGTGCTGTATTCATAATTGAGGCATAGAAAGCCTGGGGAAAATGTACTTTAATGTACGCTAACTCAAACGCCATCTTGGAGTATGCCAAGGCGTGGGACTTGTTAAACCCATAATTAGCAAATTGTTCAATATATGAATATACATGTTCTGCTTCAGTGGTTGAGTACCCTTTTTTAGTTGCCCCCTCAATAAATTGGTTTTTCATTTGCGCAATCAAGTCTTTGTTCTTTTTGCTCATTGCACGCCGCAGAATATCCGCCTGACCTAAAGAAAAACCACCCATTGTGGCTGCCACAAGCATTACTTGTTCTTGATAAACAATAATGCCATATGTTTCACGCAAGATTGCTTCCAAACTAGGAGCAGGATAAGTTATAGGTTTTTGCCGGTGCTTACGAGCCACAAATTCTCCAATGTTTTCCATTGGTCCAGGACGATAGAGTGCATTAACAGCAACAACATCCTCAAAACTTGTCGGATGAACTTGACGTAAAACACTCCGAATACCATTCGACTCAAACTGAAAAACTCCGGTCGTAGCTCCCGCTTGGAACAAGTCCAGCGTTTTTTCGTCGTTGAAGTCAATCATATTCAAATCGAAATCAGCTTGGTAATTTCGTTTAACTAATGTCAGAGCATTATCCAAAATGCTCAAGTTCTTCAAACCTAAAAAGTCTATTTTGAGCAAACCTACCTGTTCAACCCCCAGCTTGGTATACTGGGTTAACAAAATACCATCACTGCCCAGTTGCAAAGGAACTGATTGCGTTAGCGGATAATCACTCAAAATCACTCCGGCAGCATGTGTTGAGTAGTGCCGTGGAAGTCCTTCAATCATCATTGCCACCGTATACATCAGTTTATTTTTGTCGGTAGCGTTAACTAAATTTTGTAACGCTTGCGAATGCTGATACGCTGTTTGTAAATCTGTTGCGTTACGTACAGGTACTGCCTTGCTCCACGTTGCTAACTCGTCATTGGTCATTCCCATCACACGTCCAACATCGCGTAAAGCCTGCTTTACCCCGAATGTCCCAAAGGTAATAATTTGTGCAACATGGTTATGCCCATACATTTGATGAACGTGGTCGATTATCAAACTCCGCTTCATATCAGGAATATCCAGATCAATATCCGGCATTTGCGCTCGTTCTTCGTTCAAAAAACGTTCAAACAGCAAATGATAACGTAAAGGATCAACATCCGTAATCCCTAGTGCATAAGCCACCAATGATCCTGCAGCCGACCCCCGGCCGGGACCAACCATAATTTGATTTTGGCGTGCAAAAGCCGTAACTTCCCAAACGATGAGAAAATAATCATCAAAACCCATACGATGAATAGTTGCTAACTCTTGTTCCAAACGTATTTGATATGCTGGGCTTTCTGTATTAGCAATAGCATTTTGGCGTAGCCGTCGGGCTAACCCCTGTTCCGCCTGCTGCCGTAAATATGAAGTGGCTGTTTGTTTATTTGGCACCGGGAAATGTGGCAGTTGTGTTGGAGGAAAAGCAAGTTTCAGCTCTATGTCTTGAATCAACTTATCCGTCTGAGCATATTCACTGGCCAACCCATTAGCCTGATAAATTCGTTGATATTCTGCACTAGTCTTGAGGTAATCCAATCCTGCTGCCCGTTTACTCAGCTGTTCTTTCGTCAATTTTTGATCGTTCTTAACAGCTTGCAAAACTTCAACACTGAAATAATCGGTACTTTTAAGGTAACGTACTTGTGAACATGCCACCGTTTTAATCTCGGCTTGAGCACTTAGCATCCGTGCTTCTGCCAATAAATCTGGATGGACTCGCTCATCTATTCCCAAAAATAATTGCGCACGTGCCGTTATTTTTTGCAAATCTGGTAAAATCTGCCGTGCATACATTAGTTGTGCTCCAGCAAAAATCCCGTCTTCCCGATTAGCATCAGGTAATAAAACGATTGCTAACCCCTGCAAAAAGCCACCGATATCTGCCACAGTTAACTCTCTAGTTGGGGTTTCTTCTTTGGCAATCATTTTCAGTGAAGATAACTCAAGTAAATTCTGATAACCTTGCTTATTTTTGGCTAAAAGCAATAGGCGTTTGTTTCCTACTGGGTCCATTTCTAGTTCAAGTCCAAGTATTGGCTTGATTCCATAACGATGACACTCTTGATAGAAAGCTAACGCTCCATACATGACATTAGTATCGGTCAGCGCTAACGCCTGATATCCCATTTTTTTGGCTGCTTGCACATACTCTTTTATGCGGAGAGTACTTTCCAATAAACTAAAGCAGCTTGTGACTTTTAATGGACTAAACATTTTTTCACTTCCTATCTTACCGAATGTTCTCTCCAACATTAATTATACAAAAACCTGTTCCTTCTTCAAAACAACGCTCTTTTTTGAAAGCGTTATCTAATTATTATAGGGAATTCATCTATCCCTTATTATATACTCACGTTAAACAGCAAACTATCATTGTTATCAAGGCTTAAGATATGCTAAACTAAAGTTAATGTGAGGTGTTTCCACATGGGAAAACAAATTATTATTTTAGCTTGGAGTGTAATTTACGGTGAAGTTATGGGCTATGTTGCCGCTGCTTTAGCCGGATTCACTTTCGACGCCAAAATGTCAGCTATTGTTTCTGGGATTGGCGGTCTTGTTTTGATCAATGCTTTATTAGCATTCGTTAAGGATCCTAAGAAAGCTAAAAACTAAAACATCCTATTCCCAGGTAAACACAAAGCGGGGCAAGATCTTAATGATCTTACCCCGCTATTTTTTACGCTTGATGCTGTGCCGTTAGCTTAGCAATCGCAACAATTACATCACAAGCTTTCGCCATTACTTGTGTAGAAACAAATTCAAACCGTCCGTGCATATTTTCGCCACCGGCAAAGATATTCGGAGTTGGTAAACCCTTAAAGGAGATGATCGAACCATCAGTCCCACCACGAACTGGGAATATAGCTGGTTCAATATCCAACTGCTTCATTGCTTGCTCTGCAATTTCAACTACTGTCATATCTTTAGCAATGACTTCACGCATGTTGTAGTATTCATCCTGAACATCCACAATCACTCGCGGTGTTGGATACTTAGCATTTATTTTTTGTGCAATATCCAGCAGCATCTGTTTACGGTCTTCAAAGGCTTGGCGATCATGATCTCTAATGATATACGTCATTTGCGCCTCTTCAACAGTTCCATTTAAACTTAATAGGTGGAAAAAGCCTTCCCGGCCATCCGTTTTCTCAGGAACCTCATTTGTTGGTAATTGACCATCAAATGCTTCTGCTAATTTAAGTGCATTGATCATAATCCCCTTAGCAGTTCCAGGATGCACATCTTTCCCCAGTAATATAACTTTTGCTTGTGCAGCGTTAAAAGTTTCGTACTGTAATTCACCTAGCGGACCACCATCAATAGTATAAGCAAAGTCTGCACCAAATTCATTAACATCAAAATGTTGTGCTCCCTGCCCAATTTCTTCATCAGGCCCAAAACCAATTCTAATCAGACCGTGCTTAATTTCTGGATGAGCAAGTAAATAAGCTGCTGCTGAAACAATCTCAGCTACACCCGCTTTGTCATCAGCCCCTAACAAAGTCGTTCCATCCGTCGTGATCAGATCATGCCCGGCATAGTTTTTAAGGTTAGGAAATTCTGCTGGATCTAAATGATATTTCCCGTCAGCATCAAGAGGAATAACCGCTTGCCCATCATAATTCTTCACGATTTGTGGGTTAACGTTATGCGCATTAAAGTCTGCTGTATCAATATGAGCGATAAAACCTACAGTCGGGACATTGACATCCGGTGATAGGTTACTTGGGATACTTGCTAAAACATATCCACTTACCGGCGAGATTTTAACGTCGCTTAAACCCAGATCACGTAATTCCTGCGCTAATGTTTTGGCAAATTCTACCTGACTAGGCGTTGAAGGAACTGTATTTGAATCTTCATTTGACCGTGTTTCGGTTTTGACATATTTAATAAACCGTGTCACTAAATCTTGATATTTTTCCATTTTTACCACCTCTGTGATTTATTTAAATAAAGCTAAATGGATCAGTATTAATTTTAGATGAGACAACTTGAATTTGCCAATCATTCTCATCACTCCACTGCTCAAACATGCTTTGAAGATGTGATTTGCAAATGGCCTCAAAATGATGTCCTGGGTCAATTACACTCAGCCCTGAAGCAATAATATCATGTCCTGTATGATAAGTTACATCTGCTGTCACATATACATCAGCCCCTTGCCGCAACGCCTGCGGATAAAAGCGACTGCCACTTCCCCCTAAAACGGCTACTGTCCGTACTAAACGTCCAGGATCTGAAGTCACCAACCGTACATGATCCACTCCTAAGACGTTCTTGCAGAACTTCGCATACTCAGTCACTGTTGTTGCTTCAGCCAATGTACCAATCCGCCCCATTCCGTACGGAGTACCAAAATTTTCTAACCGATATAAATCAAATACTGGTTCTTCATAAGGATGGCTAGCATACATCGCTTGTAAAACTTTATTCTTATCACGTGCTGCGACCACCACTTCAACTTTGACTTCAGATACTGCAGTTGCTTCATTTATATTGCCAATTGTCGGCTGCGCATCTTTTCCTGGCACAAAATATCCGGTTCCTGGTGCCGTATAGGCACAACCTGTATACTCGCCGATACAGCCTGCGCCAGCAGCATTCAAAGCTTGACGAACATGATCTTCTGCCTTTACAGGAACATACACTGCCAGCTTATAGTAATCAGGATACCTCAGGGGCATCAAGGGTTTAGTATGCTCAATTTGCAAGAGTTCTGCAAGCCAGTCATTCATCCCGCCGTTGGCATTATCTAAATTAGTATGTGCCCCGTATACGGTAATATCATGTTTGATTAATTCTGCATACATTTGATTTTGCGGAACACTTAAATCAAATTTTGTTATTGGCTTAAACATTGCGGGATGGTGAGCAAAAATGAAATCTACATCTTCTGCAATCGCTTCAGCAACTACTTCAGGACGCACATCCAATGTCACCATTACTTTATGAACTTCTTGCTCAAGACTTCCTAACTGCAAGCCAATGGGATCTCCCTTTTCTGCCCACGCTGGCGGAGCAAACTGTTCGAATCTTTGTACAATATCTTTGACTTTAATCATCGGTTCCGATCACCTCTGTTATTTTAGTCATCTCTTGTTCAAGTTCTTGAATACGCACACTATAATCCTTTGGTGCTGCTTGAAGTTGAGCAATGATCTTCTGTAATTTTTCCCTTTCTTTTTGCCACTTAGCAATAAAAGCAGCATTTTTATCCTTTAAAAGATACGGGCCAAAGGTCAATTCATCCGCGCTTAACTCCTGACGTTGTGGAACAAACCGCGCTACCAAGATTTCGTAAATATGTCCATCTTCCGCTAATATCTCTTCACTGATAAGTTCATATTGATTAGTCTGCAACCACAGCCGCACATCCTTGGAGCCAACATTGGGTTGTAAAATCAACAATGGATGATTAACGAGCTTGTCCTTGCCTTTTTCCAAAATATTAGCTATTAACGGTCCTCCCATCCCACAGATAGTTATAGTATCAATTTCATCATCTAGGTTAATTGCGGCCAACCCATCTGCCAAACGGGCCTCAACCAAGTCTTGCAATCCTTCTTGAAGGATCTCATGGCGAGCGTTCTCATATGGTCCCTTAACAACTTCACCTGCAATCGCAAATGAGATCTGTTTTTGAAGCGCTAAATAAGCAGGCAAATAAGCATGATCTGACCCAATGTCCGCCAAACGTGCTCCCTGAGGAACATAGTTTGCAACCCGGATTAATCGTTGTGATAACTTATGTGCATCCATCTATATAAGTGTCCTTTCTATACCATCATATTTTCTTTACAATCAAGTATTAATAAAAAAGAGTAGAAAATATTGTTGCATCAATACTCTCCACTCCTTTATCACCGCGATCTTTTATTGTGAAATAAAGTTCAGCCTAAAGTTTTCATTAGCAACGGCTATGACAATCTTATAGGAAATCCTTCAACTGCTTAGAACGTGATGGGTGACGCAATTTTCTCAAAGCTTTAGCCTCAATTTGACGAATCCGTTCCCGAGTAACACCAAAGACTTGGCCGACCTCTTCTAGGGTCCGAGTCCGACCATCATCTAAACCAAAACGCAAACGTAAAACATTTTCTTCACGGTCAGTCAGTGTATCCAACACATTTTCTAATTGTTCTTTGAGCAATTCGTATGCAGCATGGTCAGCAGGACTAGTTGCATCCTGATCTTCAATAAAATCACCTAAATGTGAGTCGTCCTCTTCCCCGATAGGTGTTTCTAAAGAAACTGGTTCCTGTGCGATCTTGAGAATTTCGCGAACTTTTTCTGTTGGCATATTCATTTCCGCCCCAATTTCTTCAGGAACTGGTTCTCTTCCTAAATCTTGGAGTAATTGGCGTTGAATTCGGATCAATTTGTTAATTGTTTCCACCATGTGTACCGGAATCCGAATAGTCCGTGCTTGGTCAGCAATAGCCCGCGTAATGGCTTGTCGAATCCACCATGTTGCATACGTCGAAAACTTAAACCCTTTCCGATAGTCAAACTTTTCGACCGCTTTCATCAACCCCATATTTCCTTCTTGGATCAAATCAAGGAATGACATCCCCCGGCCAACGTAGCGTTTAGCAATCGAAACTACCAGCCGCAAGTTGGCTTCAGCCAACCGTTGCTTGGCTTCTTCATCCCCTTCTTCAATCCGCAGTGCCAACTCAACTTCTTGGTCTGCCGTCAAGAGGTCAACCCGACCAATTTCTTTAAGATACATCCGAACTGGGTCATTGATTTTCACACCCGATGGAGCGGAAACATCCTTTTTCATAGTCTCTTCTTGCTTCTTAGCAACTTTTAGGCTGTGGGCACTTGGTTCACCATTCTCATCAACAACGGAGATCCCAGCATCTTCAACTTTTTCAATTAATTGATCCATTTGATCAGCATCCAGACCCAATGGTGCAGCAATTTTATCACTTAATTCTGAATACTTAACTTGTTTGGTCTTTTTGTACTTTCTAATCAAAGACCGCACTTCTTTTTCATAAATGACTTTGTCAAATTTCTTGTTCTCTTCTTTTGCCAATTAAACTGCCTCCTAGTTTGTTTGTTGCTTCTGTAGAAGCTTTATTAACTTCGCTGTTAATTCTGTTAGTGTTTCAAAATCACCTTGGCGTTCTGCATTTTTGATAGCCATTTGTGTCTGGCCGATCTCCTGATGAAGAGGGACCTCCATAATAATACGTAGACAATCTTCAACTTCTTCCATACTGGTTTCAGAAGTATAATCCGCCATTTCGATTGAAACGATAACTTGGCGTAAATTGTCATCCTGCAAATAATCTAGAAAAGTTGCACTTTCATATTGCTGATAAATGTTGAAATATCCCTCAGCTAGCGTATAGATCAACTGGTATTCTTGGTCTACAAAATTAAATGATGTCATAGCATGTAGTTTGGTCCATACCACATGATCATGCAAAGCGCGATAAAGTAACAAACGCTCAGCTTTCTCAACCTGAGAATACTGCCGATCACTGCCGCTGTCCATAGGGGGAGTGATCCTTACTTCCACGTCTCGTTGCGGAGGTGGATCCGGCGCTCCGACTTGAGAAACAACCTGGTCAAGTTGAGCTCTCAAATCAGCACGTTCCAAATGGAACTCGTCTGCTAAACGATTCAAATATAAATCTTGCTGGATCCGATCATTTGTCTTTGCTAACTCAGGTAATACATCGTGTAAATAATCAACCTGGTCATCCTCATTCCGCATGTTACGCCCTTGACGGTAGAGCTGCATGAAAAAAGCAATTGGACTAACTCGATTCTCTTGGAGAATTTTTGCAAAATGCTCAAGCCCGTACTTATGTAGCGTCTCATCCGGGTCCATCTGGTCAGGCAACATAATCACACCAAGTTCCATCTTACCATATGGTTCTAACAGATCTAAGGTTCGTTTTGTGGCACGCTGACCTGGCTCGTCGCCATCATAGCAAATCAGTAATCGCCGTGCATGGCGCTCAAGCAAGTATATTTGATCTTCTGTGAGGCTTGTTCCCATGGAAGCAACCCCATTTTTTACCCCTGCACGATAAGCAGCCAGCACATCCATGAAACCTTCAAATAAAATAACTTCTTTTTGCCGCCGAATTTCGGCTTTAGCCTTATCAAAGTTAAACAAGATTTTTCGCTTATTAAAAATATCAGTTTCAGGCGAATTTAGGTACTTAGGAACCTGATCATTTTTGACTAAAATTCGACCCGAAAATGCTACTGGTCTACCAAAAGCGTCTCTAATTGGGAACATCACCCGCCCTTTAAAGCGATCGAACAGTTGTCCTTCTTGACTAGTGACGAATAATCCCGATTTATGCAAAAGCTGATAATCATCAAAGGCGCGATCTTTAAGATAAACCTCTAACAAATTCTCATCAGGTGCAAAGCCTATTTTAAACTCACGCAACAATTCATCTGACAATCCCCGAGCATGGACATAGTCTAAAGCTGCTTGTCCTGCCTCTGTTTCCATTAAAATATAATGGTACAAATCAACTGTTGTCTGATACATTTCCAGCAACTTTCTATTAGGTTCAGATACTTGCTGTTTCTGACCTGTATGCCGATACTGGTCATCAATTGTAATATTGGCCGCTTCGGCCACCTGGAAAACTGCTTCTGGAAAAGACAATCCCTGTAATTCCATCAAGAACTTGAAAACGTTTCCTCCGCGTCCACACGAAAAACAATGAAAGATTTGTTTCTTTTCATTAACCGAAAACGAGGGTGTGTTTTCAGAATGAAAAGGACACAACCCAAACCAGTTGCTACCTGAACGATGAAGTTGCACAAATTGACTGACAATATCATATATATTGACACTACTACGAACATTATCGATAACTTCTTCTGGAATCCGTGCCAACACTTCACTTCCTCACCTTTAAGCAATAAAGGGGATAAAATGGGTGTACTACCCCCAATGTTATTAGTCAAATCAAAATTAATTTTAGCTTACTTATTATCTTACTGCAAGTCCTTTACTCAAAAATAAATTTCCCATTGCCTCTTAATTCTTTGCATCCCCAATGAAAACTGCTACAATTTTTATATTCTATTGTTAAGTAAAGGAGTGTTTGCACACAATGTCCGCTCAGGAGAAGCCCATTTGGCAAAGAAATCTCTATGTTCTCTGGGTCAGCGTCTTTCTTGCCGGAATAGCTTTCTCAGAATTCAACCCTTTTCTCCCGCTTTTTATCAGTACATTAGGACACTTTTCGCACCGACTTTTGACTTTTTATTCAGGAATTGTTTATTCTGCTACCTTCATCGTCTCAGCTGCAACTGCCCCATTCTGGGGAAAACTGGCTGATAAAAAAGGGCGGAAACCGATGATTCTGCGTTCTGCTGCGGGGATGGCAGTTGTTATTTTTCTAATGGGTTTAGTTACAAGCGTTTGGCAGCTAATCGCACTGCGCGCCTTTCAAGGCCTTTTTGCTGGTTTAGTCAGCAACTCTATCGCGCTAGTTGCAACTGAAACACCCAAGGCTCATAGCGGTAAGGCGCTAGGTAGTCTCACAGCATCACTTACTGGAGGCACATTACTTGGTCCCCTTCTAGGAGGAACCCTTGCCTCTCTTTTTTCTTATCGAATGACCTTTTTTATCACTGGGGTAATTTTAGCTTCGATCTTTTTTATCATAGCTTTTTTTGTGCATGAGAATGATTTCCATCCCGTTACAGAAAAGAAACTAAATTCTGTTCGTGGTGTTCTCAACGAATTACGTGCTCCCCGGGTAATCATTGGCTTACTTATCACAACTATGATCATCCAGGCTACAAACTACTCTATTAATCCCATCGTTTCATTATACGTAAAGGACTTAATGAACGGTGCACACGGAGTTACCTTCGTTAGTGGGCTTGTTTCCGCTCTTCCTGGTCTAGCAACGATGTTAGTTGCTTCACGCTTTGGCGATTTGGGTGATCATATTGGTACTGCCAAAATCTTGATGCTCGGTTTTGTAATGGCAACAGTCTTTTTCACTGCAACTGCTTTCGTTCATCATGTTTGGCAATTAGCCGTGTTGCGATTCTTAGTCGGTGTTTCTGACGCTACGATGCTTCCCCAGGTTCAAACCCTGCTAACTAAAAATACGCCCGCTAAAATCACCGGACGTATTTTCAGCTGGAATCAAAGTTTTCAGTACCTGGGTAACATCTGCGGGCCACTATTAGGTTCGGTTGTTTCGGGGACATTTGGTTATAGTGGTGTTTTCCTTTTTTCAGCATTACTAGTCGTTTTAAACATGGTTCTGTTCCGGCAAAATGTTTACCGCCACCAAACAAAATAAATTCTAGAAATACAAAAAAGCAACGGTGATGAATACCCGTTGCTTTTTTCTTTACTTAACTTGAACTTCTTCTAGTGAACCGAATGAAGCAGTTAACGCTGCAATTTGTACTAACTGCGCTAAACGATTTTGCTTTACTGCTACATCGTCAACCATGATCATTGTTTCATCAAAATATGCATTAATTGCATCTTTTAGTGAATGTAGAGCATCAAATTGAGCAGCTAATGATTCAGTTGCATACCCAGTAGCTACATGTTCATATCGATCTGCCAACACCCGTTCACTTTCGTTTTCAAATAATGTTGGATCAATCTTTGTACTCATACCATCCTTGGACCCAGCTTTACTTGCTAAACGGGTAACCCGCGTCAAGGCTTCTACTGTATCTTTAAAATCAGTATCATCCTTGTGCGCCATCAGTACTTGTGCAGCTTGATCGACATGCACAAACGAATTGCTCTTATTGGCTAACACAGCCATCAAAATATCACGCCGGTAATCAGTAGTATCAGCTAAGATCTGGTGTAACCGATCGAACAGGAAGCTCCGCACAGCAGTAGCCACTTTAGCTTCTGGTTGAATTTTAGTATACAAATCAGCTCTTTGTGCATACGCTTCTTGAATTGCTTCTTCTAATAACGGACCAGAAACTTCCCAATTATTTGCTAAAGCGATCCGGACAATCCCTGTCGCTTGACGGCGCAAGGCATATGGATCGTTGGACCCACTTGGAATCATTCCTGCAGCAAAGAATGCTTGAATACTATCGATCTTATCAGCAATAGACAAGATGGCCCCCACTTTGGTTTGTGGCAGTTCACCTTCCGCTGAAATTGGCATGTATTGTTCACGAATAGCAGTAGCCACTTGGGAATCTTCTCCCATCAATTTGGCATAGATTTCACCCATGACCCCCTGCAACTCAGAAAATTCACCGACCATTTCAGTGACTAAGTCGAACTTGTAGATCTGAGCTGCTCGGTCTAAAGCAGTAAGCTCTGATTCCATCAAACCTAACTTCTTGCCCAGATAGCCAGCAATCAAGCGTACTCGTTCCATCTTTTGGGCAATAGAACCAATCTTGTCATGGAACATTACATCCTGCAAACGACCAACATAATAAGCACTATCATGCTTTTGATCTTCTGCATAGAAGAAAGCTGCATCTTCAAGCCGTGCTGTCAACACTTTTTCGTTCCCGGCAATCACATTCTCTAAGTGATCGGTGTTCCCGTTACGCACGGAAACAAAGTTTGGCAGCAAATTACCGTTTTGATCTGTAACATAGAAGAAGCGTTGGTGATCTCGCATCGACGTGATGAGAACTTCATCTGGAATTTGAAGATATTGTTCTTTGAACGAACCCGCAAAAACTGTTGGCCATTCTACTAGATTATTGACTTCTTCCAGCAGGTCGTCTTCAACAACAATCTTCCAGTTGTTGGCCTGAGCAAGCTTTTCGATTTGCTGCACAATAGCATTTTTTCTCTCGTGTGCATCAACAATAACCTTTTCTTGGCGCAGTGCTTCCACATAAGCTGCTGGGTTAGCAATCGTTACAGGGTGCCCCAAGAATCGGTGTCCTTGTGATGTCCGACCGGTTGCAATATTCAAAATATTGAATGGAACTACTTCATCATCCAATAAAGCAACCAGCCATTTGATTGGGCGAACATATTCAAAGTCATTGGATCCCCACCGCATCATGGTTGGAAACTTGAGACTCATTGCCACATCCTTCATTCCTTGCAGAACTTCAGCAGCTGCCTTCCCAGGGATAAATTTCTTAGCATAAACATATTCTGTTCCCTTAAGCTCTTTAAAGAATAAGTCATCAACGGTTAACTTTTGGCCACGAGCAAATCCTTGAGCAGCTTTAGTCCAGTTGCCATCTGCATCCAGCGCAATCTTTTTGGATGGTCCTTTAGCTTCTTCTTCAATGTCATCTTGCTTATCAGCCAAACCAACCACTTCAACTGCCAACCGACGCGGAGTTGAATATGTCTTGATTTCTGCAAAGGCTAAGCGCTGTTCTTTAAGAAAAGCCGCCGTCTTAGTTGCTAATTGGTTAACACTAGGAGTAACTACGTGGGCTGGTATTTCTTCCAGGCCAATTTCAAGTAAAAATGTATGTGTCATTTTATTACTTCTCCTCCTTTAACAATTCTGCTCTGAGCTTTTCATCTTTAATTAATGGGAAACCTAATTTCTTACGTTCTGCCACAAATACTTTGGCAACAGAACGAGCCATATTCCGAATTCGGGAAAGATATCCAGCCCGTTCTGTAACTGAAACAGCCCCCCGTGCATCTAACAAGTTAAACGTATGGCTACATTTCAAAATATAATCATATGCTGGGTGCACTAATCCATTTTCCAATTGGCGCTTAGCTTCCTTTTCATACACATCAAACAGTTTCAACAACATGTCCTGGTTACTTTCTTCAAATGAATACTTGGATTGTTCGTATTCAGGTTCTTTGAAGATATCACCGTACTTAACACCATCAGCCCATTCTAGTTCAAAGACATTGTTAACATCTTGAATATATGAAGATAAGCGTTCTAGTCCATATGTTACTTCGGCTGCAACAGGTTTAACTTCTAAACCACCCACTTGTTGGAAATAAGTGAACTGTGTGATTTCCATTCCATCAAGCCACACTTCCCAACCAACACCAGCACAACCCATTGATGGGTTCTCCCAGTTATCTTCAACAAAGCGGATATCATGTTCCAGCGGTTCAATCCCTAAAGCGCGTAAGCTATCTAAGTATAGCTCTTGGATATTACTTGGTGATGGCTTCATTAACACTTGGAATTGGTGGTGCTGATACAAACGGTTAGGATTCTCACCATAACGTCCATCAGCTGGACGCCGTGAAGGTTCAACATATGCCACGTTCCATGGTTCTGGTCCAATTGCCCGCAAAAAAGTATACGGACTCATCGTTCCCGCGCCCTTTTCAGTGTCGTATGATTGCATCAACATACAACCCTGTTGGGCCCAAAATTCTTGCAAAGTCAAAATGGTGTCTTGCAAAGTTAATTTTTTCTTTGTCATTTCAAAGCTCCTTATCTTAAATAATTCGAAACTGACATTTATGACGCCATAAAAAAAGCCTATGCGACACAAATGCCACATAGGGACGATTTCGAAAATCGCGGTTCCACCCTACTTCTAGGATTACCTAGCAACTTAATTCGATAAAGCTCCGAAAGTGCCAATCATTAAGGTCCAGGATCTGCTCTCACCAACCAGACTC
The DNA here is from genome assembly GCF_000423265.1 of Ligilactobacillus saerimneri DSM 16049. Lineage (GTDB taxonomy): Bacteria > Bacillota > Bacilli > Lactobacillales > Lactobacillaceae > Ligilactobacillus > Ligilactobacillus saerimneri. The sequence continues at coordinate 22,697 of NZ_AUHQ01000016.1, forward strand.
GCTTTGCCCTTTACCAAAATGTCCTCTTTCATCATTGCTTCTTTAATATTATAAACCTAAGGATAGTCTAGCCATTATCATTTGTCAATAACTCCAGCCACTTAATTCTTACACATTAATCCGTGGTATTGTTCTTTGTGCGTGGTGCAAGTGGTCGGATGTGAGTTCGCATCAACTTACTCAAAAAACGTTTAGCCGGAATATAGATTCCTACCATGTCATAATAAATCTGGTCCAAAGCATGGTGTAGATCTGCTTTTGTTTCTGGGCGGACTCGAATTGCAGACACCTTATGCAGATTAACCGCAGCTAAACGTTGCATAAAAAGTACAGTTCTTGGCGTTAAATGGAGGCGATTAGGATCTAGTTGCCAATGCCGTTGGCACAAAAGCCCCCCATATTCTTCAGAAAAATCCATTGGTCGATCATTTTGCTGACAAATTACACAATGTTTTAACTCCGGTTGAACCCCAAACAGTTGCAACATTTGTAACTCGATGACGCTAGTTATGATTAAAGGATCTAATCCTTGATTGATCAAAAACAGGGCTTGCTCAATAGTTGCGTACCATTTGATGGCTAATTGGTCATCATCACCAAAAGCCACCCGACTTAATTCCAAAATGTAGGTTGCATATGCATTTAGGGTAATGTCTTCTACAATGTTCTGATACTGTTCAGCATCAGATACGTTAGTGATAAACGATAACCCAGTAGTACTAATATCCCCAATATAGGTTGCCTTCGTGAAGGGAATAATACCTGCTCCCCATTTAAATCCACGTTTACGAACTCCACGCACAAAGAAGGTTTTGAATCCGAATGATGACGTCAGAATACGTACTAGCATATCACGTTCTTTATAATTTTTCCGTGATACTACAATACCTGTAAATGTTTGTCCGCGGAAAAGTGCCATGATACCCTCCATTCCCAAATAAAAAAGGGAAGTTTTTCTGACTTACCCTAATAAACTATCAATAGTCGTCTTGCTTGTACCCGAAAGCTGCTAAATCTGCTTGCTTATCTTTCCAGTTAGGCTGGACTTTAACCCAAAGCTCCAAATAGACTTTGTCTCCTAGCATTCGTTCAATATCTTTTCGAGCCTGAGTCCCGATTTGGCGGAGCATTTTACCGCCTTTTCCGATAATGATGCCCTTTTGACTTTTGCGTTCAACAATTACTGTCGCCTGGACCAAAACTTTTTCATCATCTTCTCGTCTGATTCGTTCAACCACCACTGCAACTGAGTGTGGAACTTCTTCTCGGGTAAATTCCAATACTTTTTCCCGAATTAACTCTCCAGCAATGAACCGCTCAGGGTGGTCAGTAATCTGATCACTTGGATAATACTGTGGTCCTTCTGGTAAATCGGCTATTAACTGTTGAATCAGTTCTGGAACATTATTACCATTCAATGCCGAAATAGGAAAAACATCTTTGTACTCAAGACTATCGCGATAATCATCCATAATTTCAAGTAGATGGTCTGGATGTACTTGATCAATTTTGTTGATAATCAAATAGATCGGTTTCTTAACATCTTTAAGGCGGTTGATAATAAAATCATCACCTCGCCCACGTTTTTGGGTTGCATTAACCATAAACATCACTGCATCCACTTCATTTAAAGTCGATAGAGCAGAATCAACCATAAAGTCCCCTAAACGACTGTGGGGCTTATGGATACCAGGAGTATCAATAAACACAATTTGTGCATCGTCCGTGGTATAAATTCCCTGAATCTTATTCCGGGTGGTTTGTGGTTTGTCGCTCATAATGGCAATTTTATCGCCTACCGCACGATTTAAAAATGTGGATTTACCAACATTAGGACGCCCTACAATAGCAATAAATCCTGAATGAAAATTGTTTTCCAAATTTTTTCCTCCTAAAGTATCTGTATGAGTTTTGGCCCTAAAATTACGATTCCGATAATCGTTGCTAGCCAAGCAGTTAGTAATACTAAACCTGCTGCCATATCTTTAGCTTTTTTGGCTAAGGGATGATAGCGGTCACCTGTTGCCAAATCAACAATATTCTCAATAGTTGAATTTAAAATCTCGGCTCCCAAAACCATGAAAATCACTAATAATAGCCACAAGCCTTCTTGCCATGACAGTCGCAAATAAGTTGTTAGAACTAAAACTACTAAAGCCGACCAACAATGAAAGCGGAAATTTCGTTCTTCTTGGTAAACTGTTACCAGACCCGCCATAGCATGAATCACAGCTTGATAAAAATGACGGTTTTGCCAACGTGAACGTTTTTTTCTATCTTTTAAGGCCATAACCGCTAAGAATCTCCTCTTGCAATCCAAACATTTTCTTTTCGTCTTCCGCCCGCATGTGATCGTAACCATTTAGATGTAAAAAACCATGAACCAAGAGAAAGCCTAGTTCACGATCTTGTGAGTGCCCTAAGTATTCCGCTTGTTCAACGACTTTATCCATTGAAACCATCAAGTCACCTAAACTCTGGGGAATTTCATTTTTTAATTCATCCGGAATAATAATTGGCAATTCATTCGGATCCTCTTCTTCCATTGCAAAACTGATAACATCAGTCGGTTTGTCAACTCCGCGATACTCTTTGTTTATCTGATGAATATGTTCATTATCCATTAGAGTGACCGCTAACTCAATATTATCTGGTAGGTGTAAATAGTCAGCTGCATACCGCAAAATATGATCAGCTAGTTCCATTTGATGAGGAGATACTTGTTTTGTTTCATCATAAATCGTTAATTCCATTTAATTCTCCTTTGTTCCCTGGGCATTTGTGGGGCGAGAATATGCCCGAATGATTTCAGAAACCACAGGATGCCGCACTACATCAGCTGCATCAAAATTAATAAAGGCAATGTGTGGTAACCCTGTTAAAATCCGCTGTGCATCAATTAACCCACTTTGCTTATGTCCCTTAGGCAAGTCAATTTGGGATGGATCACCGTTGACGACCATCTTGGAGCCAAAACCTAAACGTGTTAAAAACATCTTCATTTGGGCCCGTGTTGTATTCTGCGCCTCATCTAAAAGCACAAATGCATTTTCTAAAGTCCGTCCCCGCATATATGCCAAAGGTGCAATTTCGATTGTTCCCCTTTCAATCAAACGTTCCGTATGTTCAACTCCCAAAATAGCATGTAACGCATCATATATTGGACGTAAATATGGATCGACCTTCTCTTTTAGATCACCTGGCAGAAAACCCAACGACTCCCCAGCTTCGACTGCGGGTCGCGTCAGGATCAAACGTTCCACTTGATTTTTCTTTAAGGCCGCCACCGCCATTACAACTGCTAAGTATGTCTTACCAGTCCCTGCCGGCCCAATCCCAAACGTCAAATCGTTACTCTTGATAGCCTGAACATACTGCCGTTGACTATAATTCTTTACCCGAATTGACCGTCGTCTAGCGTCCTTGATTAAAACATCTGTATAAAGGTCTTGAAAGTATTGTAAAGTCCCGCGGTCAGCCATTTTCATTGCTGATACAATGTCAGGACTACTGATGCTGATACCGTTATGTAGCAGTTTCACTAATTCATCGAGTACTCTGCCAGTCTTTTGGACATCTTCTTGGTCACCTGTAATTCTAATCACTTCACCAAAGGGATTGAGAATGACATTATTTCCTTCTTCCAGCAGACGCAAATAATCGTTGTTGATCCCAAATAATACGGCTTGATCATCAATATTATTTAAGCGATATTCAATTTCAAATTGCTTGTCTGTCAAATTGCCGTCTCCTTTGTGCACATTTAGTAAATTATATTATACCATTGCATGTATACTTTAGCATATTATCAGGCACATCGTTTAAAGCTGATAAGCTTTGACAAAGCAATAAACAAAAAAACGTATGTACCCTCGTGGTACACACGTTCTTTAATTCAACTACTAGTCTTATTAGTGTAATAATTCTTTGACAGTTGAGTTAACCAGCTTGCCATCAGCCTTACCCTTAAGTTTCGGCATTACGGCACCCATGACTTTACCAAAATCAGCCTTGGAAGTAGCACCAATTTCTTCAATGGTTGTTTGAACAACTTCCTTAACTTCTTCTGCACTTAATTGTGCTGGCATATACTTTTGAACGATCTTAATCTCGTTCTTAAGCTTTTCTACGGTTTCATCACGTCCAGCTTCTTCGAATTCTTGGAGCGAATCCTTGCGCTGTTTCAACTCATGGGAAAGAACACTAATCTCTTCATCAGCAGAAAGATCATGTCCTAGGTTGATCTCTTCGTTAGCAACCGCAGCTTTCAGCATACGTACTGTGCTCAATGTAGCCTTATCTTTGGCCTTCATTGCAGCAATCATATCTTTTTGTAATGAATCCTTTAAACTCATCACATTAGCCTCCTCTAGAAACTAGAAACGACGCTTGTTCTTACGTTTTCTGGCTGCTTCTGACTTTTTCTTACGCTTTACGCTTGGTTTTTCGTAGAATTCACGTTTGCGGTATTCGCGCAAAGTACCTGTTCTTGAAACGGAACGTTTGAAGCGACGAAGAGCGTCATCAAGAGATTCGTTTTTACGAACGACTGTTTTTGACATTGTGTTTCCCTCCCTCCGAGCTTAAATGTAACCGTTATAAATGCAAAAAATAGCATAAATATCAACAGTTCTTATACATTATAACGAATGCTATATAAGACGTCAATAAACACTTTAGCTAAAATTTACCATTCTCCATTTATCATGATCATTAGCACATTACCCATCATGACTAGGCGATCCAATTACCTAACTCAATTCAAATTCAATAAAGTGTTCTAATAACGTTCTTCCTTTAATTTCTATATTCATGATTACCTCGGGATCTTCCGAAGGAATATATGTTATATCATCAGAATAGAACTGATATAATACCCAGCCTTTTTTATCCTTATAGCTAAGCGAAATCTATCAGTTAAGTTCATCACGAGTCAAATCACCATCCCTATATAGACTCTTCTTAAGATACAACACAGATGTGAATAGATTATTCCCCCACGTATGTGGGGAATACAGTAAACCCCAGCAAACCCCTTGATATCAATGGTTTCTTAAAAGACATTCATACTTTATTCATACTTTGCAAGAAAGACGGCAACAAAAAAATGACCCTCACCAGCTAATTAATAGCCAGTGAGGGTCAGTGTTAATTATCGAGGATTTCTCCTTCTTTAAACTTTTGTTTCCTATTTAAATACGCCCCAGTAGTTAAGCCGTTTGCTACCCTTGGCTTCGCCAGTTGGCAAGTAGCCATACTGACCATTACCGCGTGGCTGTCTGATCCAGACATAGCCACCAGAGTAGCAGTAAGCATCATACTTCACGACCGAGCCACGAGGCAGGGCTGCAATCTTAGTCGATTTGACGGTTGCTCCCCATCTAAGCCAGATCCCCATTGGATCCGTGATGGTAAAACTACCTGTCTCTTTATACCATGTGACACCCAAGTCATCAACCCAGGTGTTTTTTGCCTGAGGGCGTGGCTGTGGGTTTGGCTCTGGGGCTGGTGTCACTTTCCCACTCCCCTTAGCCAAACGCTTCCAGCCTTCGGCATCGGTATTGATGATGTTGCGATCCATATCATCGCCTGTGAACTGCCACATGGTATAGGTGCCCCATGGTGCCGTTTTTACTGGCATGTCAGGCACGGTCCAGGAATGCCAGGTCATACTTGCATACTTGGCCACCCACAGCCCGCAGTCCTTAGCGCAGTTGGCCACTTGTGGGATCACCGACTCAGACACATAGACCAGTGGCCACACGCCTGTCAGGCGGTGGACTTCATCGACAAACCGCCGTGACCAGCTAGAGTCGCCAAAGGCGCCGTTCTGGTATTTTTCCCAGTCCAGCACGAGCACGGCTTCGCCAACCCAGTTCTTGATATTTTTAATGAAAAACTGAGCTTCGGCCACGGGATCCCCACCCCCTGCGTAGTGGTAGGTACCGACTAGCTTGCCTAAGCTTTTAGCTAACTCGTACTGATGATTTGCCTTTGGATTGACATAGGTCGTTCCCTGAGTAGCTTTCACGATCACTACTTGTGCGTGGCTGTCACGGATAATCCGGTCGTCACTGCCACTGTATACGTCCACACCATACATAGTCATACTACTTACCTCCCTTAATTTCATCTTTTACCTGTCTGATCTGGTGTGAGTTATCAGCTAGACCAAACACCCCGAGCATGGTCAGCACAGTGTTGACCAAGTTCATGATGTCAGCTGTGTCGCCGTGGTACTCTAAGCCAAAGATTTTGGCAGTTTGCTGGATCAGGACGATCAACAGAGCCACCAGCGACACGACATTTTGCGAGTTGATTTTTCCATCATCGTCAAAAATATACTTTTTCACCAAGTCGCTCACCTCTTTCTATCAAAGACTTCTTTTTCCAGGTTTTGGACCTTTGTCTTGATCTCCTGGGAGTCAATCAAATGACTTTCTAGGCTCTCACCCAGCGCCTTGACTTCTACCATCCGTGCGTGGCTATCTCGCTCCAAGCCTTCGATGGTTTTTGCCAAGTTCTGGATCGCCATCCTAAGCGGGATCATTGTCCGGTCTAAGGTGCGATTTAAGATCCACCCCATAGCCCCGATGACTGCGCTTAAAATCGTTACCATCCCCACCCATTCATCGATAAAAAGTCCAAAGATTTGATGACGCATATAGTCACCTACTTTCGCTTAATATCTAGGTAGCAGTCGATAGTGATCATCCCGCCATTTAAAAAATCTTGTGGCTCGTCCACATTCAGCTTGCCACCGTTATCTAAATAAATTCTTACCGCGGTTGTTCCGCCTGCATTTTTACGCTCACCAATCGGTGCTAAAAATGATCGGTCCAAGTCAATACTATACGTTGCCCCTCTGAAAGTAACTTCTCCAGGAATAATCGCAATGGGGTGTGTATTGCCGTAAGATGTTGTACCTGTTTGCTTAGGCTGTACGTCACCACTTAGCCACGCTCCACCCTGTGTGACAACAATTTTTAGCGGGTTATCTCCGCTGTGCGCTAGCTTCCAATCACTAGACAGTGGCACGATGATTTCTTTGCGTTCTTCCAAATTCAAGGCTTGCTCTGCCATATCGAAATTTTTGTTTATTTTATCTACGCCAGGCTCGTCGCCTTTGGCGATATCAGTGAATTTAATCATTGATTATATCCCTCCCAAGTATCAATGCTTGCTGTGTTGTTGTCATTGCCAGCAAGCGCCTTTTCAGTGTCGATATTTTCTCCTAAATCAAACGTCAGCGTCTTATATCCATCGATCAAACGCCAGGCGTCAATCTCGAAAACAGGCTTTCCATTAAGAGCTTCGCTCCGTGGTAAGTGGATAACGCAAGTATCCATATCTGGATAATCAACCATGCACTGCACACTCCTATTGTGGTAGCCACCAAAACTGCCCGCTGGACCAGTACCAAACCCGTTTGGCTCCGTCCCAAAGGCATACTCGACATAGCTAACCGCTACTTCAGGCTTCCTATTTTGGTTATGCTTGAGTGTCACGGTAAAGCCCATCGGTACGTATTGCGATACGATACTTTCAATCCGCTCCAAACGCCCATCAACAGTGGGAAAGCTGCCATAGATCTGACTATCCCGCGCCAGGATGACCTCACTGTCTTTCGTGGCGTTGGCTACCACTAACTGAAACTGCTTTTCTAGGTCGGACTGCCGACCTTCCACATCTGACTGGCGCAACAGCAAGTCAGCTTTTACAGTATTAATCGCGTTTTTAAAGTCTTCTTGACCGTTAAGCGCGTAGATGAAAGCCATCGCATTAAAAAGCGCCCACTGAGCTAAAGCTTCGCGGACGTCCTTACCTTTTTTCTTCTCCCGTAGCCACGTGGCTACTTTTTGAGCTGATTTATCGACATCACCGATCGACATCATGGTCTGGAGCTCTTTTATATCCTCGTCCGTGATCGGCGTGTCATCTCTATAAGCCATACTTTACCTCCTCTCATAAATAAAGCTGTTTAAATCTGTCGCTCGGGTCCGTGTTCATATCGACATTGCCTGCGATCCCCTTAACCGCACCTTTGCTAGTGTATTGGTGTAAGTCGTAAGGATGCGACGGCTTCTGGCTCCCTGCCAGAGTCCCGTCGTTGATCCCATAAGATGGAATCCAAATTGCACCAGGACGAGCAACGTTAAGGCTAAAGGTGTCATACAAGTGATTGGCGATATAGAGCACGATCTGGCTATCAGGGATCCCCAGCGAGTTCAATTTATTCATATAAGCTTCCACACCACCGCGCATAGCACTGGCACTTCCGCTCATCTCGATACTTTCAATATCCAAGGCATAAAAAACGGGTTGCTGCTTACCAGCCACAACCCTTTGCACCCGATCATAAAAGTCCTGAGCTTCGACCTGGGCGTCAGCAGTCGACACCGCGCGAAAGTAAGCATATACAGCATAGCGTCCGCCGGCATTGATCACTCCCTGGATATTTTCCATATACTTCAGATCCTGATGGCTTGACCCATCTTGAACTCGAATAATGCTGAGCGTGGTATCATCTGCAATTACCGCCGGCCAATCAATCGACCCTTGCCACTCAGACACGTCAATAATTTTGCCGATGTGGGTTGGCCGTGGGTTCGTTTGATTTTTCAGCGCTTCGACCTGCTTTTGCAAGTCGGCGATGATCTTTTTTACTTCTTCACTCTCTGCATCTAAGTCAGCAAAGTGGTGCTCAAAGTCGATGATACTTTGCCGGTCGGTTTGACTGGCTAAGATCTCTTTTTTGGCTTGTAAAGTCAGTTCTTCCTGGCTCAGCATTCGGTCGCCAATGGTCAAAGTTGACCGTGTGACATCAACGATGTCGATCGTCTGCCCAACTGCGCGCAGATATTCGTCCACGCCCATGACGGGGTTTATCACACGATAGTAAGTGCCACACTCGAAGTCATCAACAGTTTTGTCGATCAAAGCCAGGTCGATTGCTTCGACTTGGTACTGAACTGTGGCTGTCTTTTGACTAGCCAAAAACTCCCGCCCTTTACGGATCAGGTTGTTTGCGTCGGTCACATCATCCCAGGTCTGTACCCCTGACTGGATACCAAACTCACGAATTTTAGCTTCATCACGGAGCCATTTATTACCACCGTTGACACTAGCAATCGTCAGGCGTGGCTGACTGGCGTCTGTCCCAGCGTTTTCTTGGCTCTGGGTTTGCTGAGTTTTTCCTAGCGGTTTTAAGACTGTGATGATCTCGCTAGCGTCCACCGATTGCTTTAGACTGCGGATGTTTCGTGTGAGTGCGATAGTCTGCTTACCATACTTCACTGGTGCCTTTACATAGTCGAGATAAAGGTCGTCCCCACGTCGTGTCAGCTGAAGTTCGCCACCCATCCGCTTGATCAGTTTATCTGTGATCGTGTCAAAGGTACTCGTTTCTTCAGCTGTATACCGATAGATCGAGTTGTTTGGATCCGTCACTGTGACAGTCCCGACCGTAAATCGTTTATACGGCTCAACCTGGCTGTTATGGACATCAATCAGGCGCTTAAAAAAATCAGCGGGGCTGATGTTTTGCCATTTACCGTAGTTCTGATAGCTATCGTGCAAATAAGCCAGTTCGCCTTCACAAGTAACATCTTTGGTCAGCTTCCCGTTCGTGTCCATGGAGCTGTCAACTTTCAGCACCCGCCCACGAAAGAGCACTGTGCCATCTTTGGTAACTTCGACCATTGAAGTAAAGGGATGACAGCTGTCGTAAGCGGGGTTTTCAGGCGTGCATGTAAACTCAAACTTTTCGATTGAGTTTACTGCTTTCGTGATCTTGGCTTCAGTCAGCTTGACCGTGTCGACGTACGCACTGTGGATGACAATCGGCTGACCGTCTAGCTGTCGTAAAGTCACTTGGTACATCTTAGATCAGCTCCTTATAAAAGATAAAATCAATCCGCCCTGACCCCCACACGGTGACAGCATTTTTGCCTTTAAAAAGCGGGATCCCTTTACTTTTACCTGCTGGCACAGTAAAGATTTTTCCGCCGATCGAGATCGTCATCGGGGCGGTGCAATCCACGACAATGTCAGCTGTGGACGCTCCCACATTATAGAGTGAGAGAGTGACCATACCGTCGACTTGGTAGGTGACATCCTGTGCGATATCGAAGTCAAAGTCGAAAGTGTCCCAGTCGTCATCACCCTCGGGTATAGACGAGATCCTAAAAGGATAGCACGTCCACTCAACCGTGAGCGTGCCCCAATGTAGCATTTCATCGTATTCTGGTGGCTTTTGCACCTCAGCCAAGTAGTAGTAGCGGTGCATGACATCGTCAAAGAGTGGCGTTTTTGTCGCTGGATCCATAAGCCAGTTGACGACCTGCGTCCATAGACGATAGAGCCCTTCCTTATCATACTGATCGGCTTGCAAGTGAAATTTTTGCGTATACTTGCGCTCTTTATACACCTGGTCGCCGTAGATCGTAGAAAGATCAAGCTGGTGGTTAGCAAATGGCAAGTCGACTAAAACTTTATTTTTTTCAGGCATCTCTACCTTTTTATTTTCAAGGGCGATTAAGCCAAACTCACTGGAGTGATGACCATTGAAAAATACCCCATACTTAGAATCGAACATCTGTAGCCAACCCCCTCTCTACTGCGGACTGTCGCCGAGCGGACTCGGCTGACTGATAAAGTGCGTTTTCCCGATTGAAACTCGACCCGTCAACCACAGCGGTGGTTTGGATCGGACGTTGACCAAGGCGGTCGACTGCGTCAATTAAAATTTGCTGGTACTCCAGCATTTTCTTGTTGTCATCTGCCACTGTGGACGTGATATCTAGCTTAGACATCAGTGCCTTACTGGATAAATCCACACTGGACGTCACGTCCAGCTGGTCGCTGATGTCCTGACCCATGTTGAGCACGTTCGACTTCACGTCTGCAAAGCCTGTGATTAACCCGGCATTCAGCCCTTGCATAATCGCCTTACCAGCTGGGATCAGTAAGCGTCTGTCGTAGCTGATAGGTCCTTTGTGGTCCTTGATCCACTTAGCGATGCCAGAGATAAAGTGTTTCCCGGCATTCCAGGCCGACTGCAATCCACCTAAGAAACCTTTAATAATAGCACTACCTGCACTGGCTAGGTTGATGTTTCTCAGCGAGTTAAATGTGGATTTAATCCCACCGATAAAGCCTTTTACACTGCCAGCTACTGCACCTACACCACTACCAAAGGCGTTAAATGTCGCTTTGGCGCCATTGATTGCGCCTTTGATGACGTTGGCCACCACAGTGATGACGGCTTTCAGCCCGTTCCAGGCACCACTGACGATACCTTTCATGATACCTGCGGCAACGCCTAGAGCGCCAAAAACAGTCTTAACTCCGCCGATTATGCTGATGATGAAATTGCCAGCGATTGAAATTGCAGCCTGAATAGCATTCCAAGCTGTCGTAACAACTCTTTGCATTACACCACCGACTGCCGACAATCCACTAAAAGCACCGATCACAGTCCCGACCACTTGTGCCACGAAGTTAATCACGGGCGAAAGAGCTGAGAAAGCCATGACGATCAGCTGGATAATCGGTGTTAAAAATTGGATAACCACGCTTAAAGCGTCAAACGCAAATTTCACAGCGGCAAGTGCACCAGCAAAAAATCCGCCTAAAAATGATCCTAGCGCTTGAAACACCGGCATTAATGCCGCACTCAGCACTGAGATTAGTGGCTGTGCGGCGTTCCACAGCGATACAAACGAGTTGACCACTCCGTCGATAGCTGGGCCGACGATACTCATCATGATTGAAAATCCAGACTGGATAGCTGGGATGATCGAGCTAATCAGCGTCTGAATGCCACTAAAATCCATCCGAGCAATGCCACTGACGATCGCGTCAATGACCGGTGTAATGGCGCTAACGATCGAACTGAAAAAGCCAGGGATCTGACCAAAGGCTGTTTGCAAACCAGTGATAACTGGCTGGACAGCCGTTACAATCCCTTGAAATTTCGCTGTTAGCCCTGAAAAATCAATATCCACTCCGAGCCCTGAAAAAAGCGATTGAAAGCCAGACGCAATTTGCGGACCTGCTGCAGCTAAAAACGTCGTAATTGCACTAGGCAATCCGGATAAAATATTCCCCACCATTGGCAAAAAATTACCAAAGAAAAAGGTCGACGTGGTTTCTGCTAAGGCATTAAGCGACGGCTCAATGTCTTTGCCAAGTGCTAGGTTACCCAGCACATCTTGAAAAGCCGCTTTCATTGCGTTCATCGAGCCACTAAGCGTGGTCGACGCTTCCTTTGCGGTCGTCCCAGTGATACCCAGGCTCTCTTGCACAGCGTGGATGGCTTTTACGGTGTCCGCAAAGTCCCCAACGGTATAGTGCTCGCCGGTTAGCTTCTCAGCGTCTGCCATCAATCGTTCCATTTCAGACTTAGTCCCGCCATAGCCTAGCTTCAAGTTGTCCAGCATAGCGTAGTTGCCACGTGCCAGAGATTGGTACGTTTGCTGGATCAAGTCCATGTCCGTACCCATTTTGTTGGCATTGTCAGACATGTCAACCATGGCTGTGTTTGCTAAGTCGGCCGCCTTTTTGGTGTTACCACCCAATGAAGATACCAATGACGCCGCAAACGAGGTCACATTTTCCATGTAGGCATTAGCAGATACCCCTGAGGTCTTATAGGCCTGTGCAGCGTATTGCTTAACCCGATTTGCACTACCTTTAAATAAAGTTTCAACCCCGCCGAGGGATTGCTGCAAAGCAGACCCTTCAGAGATCGACGCAGCGAAGAACTTACCGATCTGAGCGGCTGCAATCGCGGCACTTACTGCCGCAACCATCCTGCCCCCTAAGCTCATACCAGCGCCTGCCCCTGCGGACGCGGCTTCTGGTTCGATTTGGTTTTTAATCATGCCACTAATGCCCCGTGCGGACGGCATGATTTGTACATACGCTTGACCGAGCTCAGTCGCCATAAGCCTCACCTCCTAAAATGGCTTCCTTTGCAGTTTCAAAGTCCTCGCCAGTTTCAAACGCGACATTTTCTTTCTTAGCAGTTACCTTCATCAGACTATCGACGATATACGGTGGCTGATTACGTCCACGCTGCCCATCTTTGGTCTTGAACCAGATCAAAGTGGACAGTCTGTCCGCAATCCCTGCCAGTAGCATGGTGTCGAATCCCAGCGGATTATCACTGAGTGCCATCTTGACGCGGGATGTTTCCCGTAGTCCATACACAAAAACAGCCACCCTACGAGCGGGTAGCTGTTTGTAGTCGTAGATGTGATAGGTTTCTGCCAAGTCGCAAATCATTGCGTCCTCATCGCGTTTGATAATGCTGGCGAGAAAAATTATTTTTTTACCTGAGCTTTAAAGATGTCTTCAACTTCTCGGGTCATCTTGCTTACTGGGATATGCCCTTGCTTATCGCGGACGTGGTTTTTGAGCTTGATGGTTTGCTTTGGCCCCAGGATCCGCTTTAAGACCTTAGGGAAAAGCAACGGATTTTCATCGAGCTCGCCCAAAAGTTCCACGGTTTCGTAGTCGTCTAGTGTAGCTTCATCGATTTCATAGAAAAAGCCTGTTTTTGTCTTACCTTTAATCATCGATTAAGCCCCCTTTTTGATGTATTCATAGTGCGTGTTACCGTCACTATCTGGCATGGCTTGCATGGTGATTTCATAACCGACTGGGTCGCCGTCTGAATAAGTGATGTCCCCGATTTCAGACACTTTGGCTACTGGTAAAACTACACGCTTCAGCACGCCACCGTTGAGGATAGTTTCTACTACGATCGAGTGAGATGGTAACTCTTTGGAGTTAGCCTTGATGACGATCCCATCTTCAAGGGTACCAGTGACATTGTCAGCCCCGTACACTTCCTTTAAAACATCCACATTCAGGGCTTCAATCAGCGTATAGCTGAAAGTATCTTCCTTTTCGGTTTGCGTAGTTAAAACGGTGTCCCCACCCCACGCCTTCACGCTGTCAGAGTCTGGACTGTTAGTATTGGACAAGCCATCGTCTGAGATATACCCCAGAGCTTTAAAAGCTTCATTTAAGGGTGTGACTGCGTCTTTTGGTAGCTCTGTCCCGAGCGGAGCGGAGTAAACCGCACCGCCGACTTTAGGCTTTGCTGCCGTGACATTTTTTACATCTGCCATAGATAAATACCTCCTAATAGTACTTGATGTCGTAAACCGCTTGATAGCGGTATTCTTTCGTTGTTGTGTCCGTGAAATTGTAGTCGGAGTTAAGCTCCACGCTGATGATTTCAGGGAGGATAACCATTCCTTCGACTACATTTTTCAGGATTTCATTAAGCTCGGCCGCCTGATACAGCGAGGGAGCGTAACTCTGAAAAGCGAAAGTCGCTGTCTGCAAATGGTTCCGCTTGCCTCCGCCCGTTTTTTCATACAGCACGAACTTGTCAGGCATATTCGCCTGACGTTCTAAAAAAGACGGCACATCTAAGTGGCCGTCTAAGTATTTTTTAATAGTTAGCTCAATCACCTAATGCACCGCCTTTAATAGTGTGTTATTTTTCTTGTTTTCGATCTTAGCTTTTTTAGTCGCTGCGTAAACCATGGCGTTAGCCCGGTTGGCACCGACGTAGATGTCTTGCTTATACCCACTGCCACACCGTGCCTGGATAGCGGACGCTTTGCCCGTCAGGATCGCTTGCATGGCTGAACTCCGCATCAACTCACGGACGCCCGCCTGATTGAGTTTGAATTTAAAGTTATTCATACTGCTCCACCATCACTTTCGTATTCCATGCCAGTGGGATTAAGTCATCAATGCCCTTAGTCGGGTAACCAAAAACGCGCCAGCGCTGACCAAAAAAGCGGACTTCCTTGTCTTTCCAGTCGTGCGAATCGCCTTTCGGGATCGCCAGAGTGTAGACCGCCTTTTTACCGGTCAAATTAAGCTGGGTTGTCACATCGTCTGATGTGGACGGAGTCACCAGTACATTATCCACGGAGATTTCTTCCGTGCGATAAATTGGCGCGCCAAAGGCGTCTTTACCGTCTGGAATGTGATCGATTAGCGTGACGGTGATACCTTTAATCATGCTCATAAAAGTCCACCACCCCATACCGCTGGCGTTTTAAACCTAGGCGCTTGAGTTCGCTATCCTTGATGAAAAGCCCACCCCCAGGCACCAAGAAAGAGCCAGTATAAGAGTACCCGAGAGCACTCTCTGTGACCTGCGTCATTGGCTCCTGATCCGTGGACGTCATCAAGGTGCGAGCGACCACATCGACTGTCACGGACTTGGCCACCGACGCCAGACTCACACTTTCAGCGATCATCTGATCTAAGTCTTTGCCGACCTTTTCAGCTTCCACACGGAGAGAGTCAGATACTACCGCTAGTAAATCGGTCGCCCGCTCTTCTTCGGACGGCTTTAAAGGTCGCCACAGCTTCGCTAAATCGTCAACCGTCGCAAAGTCTGCCATGGTATCACCTCCTAGAGTAGATCTAGTAGCTCTTGCTTTTTAGCTTTGGCTGGGTAGTCAATTCCCAGCTTGTCGAGCTCAGCCTTGATGTCAGCCACGCTCTTAGCTGTCCAGTCAATGGCATCGACTGGCACCCAGTCACCATAAATGATGCAATCAGTGATGATGATAGCGCCAGTTTTTTTGTCCTGATATCTCATCACTTAGCACCCCTTTTAGGCTTGAACTTCCACACGTGCAAAGGCATCAGTGTCTAAGATACCCCAGCCGATAAATGCTTCGGCACGCAAGCAAACTTCATTGAATGCCTTAAGGTCGCGACCTACTCCGTCTGGGTCCCCGTATTCGATAACTTCGAGAGGGATGTTACCTGCGTAGCCCCACTTAAAGGCATTTTGGAAATCGCCAACGATTGCATGGTCAGTCTTGGCTGTGCCACCCTTAACAGTAAGGTTGCGGTTAATGCCCAAGTTCATGCCGTAAAAATTATCAGGGGTTTGGCCAAACTTAAATTCTGGGTAAAGTGGTGTCTTGTTAGTATTTTCGTCCCCAACCTTCATAGCTGCCAAAGCTTGACCGCCTTCTGGGGATAAAGCTAAGCCGTTTACTACGCCACCCTTGGCAGTTACCATCCGGATTGCTGTTTCGATATTTTCGTCAATCTTTGCAGCATCATACTTTTCGGCATTGCCAGTAATTTGGCCGTCAAAAGAGTTAGTAGCCTTGAAAGAGGCGTCAGTCAACGACTTTGGTTCTAAGCCGTGTAATGCTGCAATGTCAAAGGCTTCGGCGATCTTCTTGGCAAACCCATCACTGAAGGCTTGCAAGTATTGAATTTGCTTTTCTTCAGTAGCGAGTTTAAATTCATCAGATACACGAGCTTGGTAAACGAATTTCAACGGCTTGATAACCTTAGATGTGAGTGTTGCCTTCCCGGCTGACTTTTGTTCGCCTTCGCCAACGATTTGCGCGTTACCTTCTAAGTTAAAAACAAATTGCTCAGTGCCATTAAATGGAATTGGTGTTTGACCTGATAACTTAGCTAAGACGGACGTGCCTTGTACCTTGTTAAAAAGTTCAGTGACTAATTCTGGTGTAAAAAGCGTACCTGCTTGTAATGCGTTATTTGCCATAATATTTATTCTCCTTTATTTAATCCTTCTAGCATGTCACGGTAGGCTGCTTGTGTCCCCGTGACTGGTTTTTCTTCAACAGATTTCAATGGTGCGACTGGTTCCTTTGGTGCTAAGTACCCGGCCAATCGCTCAGCGTCTGCTTTAAGCTCTTCTTCATTGTCGCCAGCCAAACGGTCAGCCAAATCAAACGGCAAACCACTCTGTAAGGCAATTTTTGTCCGCAACTGGGATTGTTCATACCCCTTAACCTTACCTTGTAAGTCTGCGATTGTTTGGTCTTTACCTTTGGCTTCTTCCAACGCTGATTTGCTTTCAGCTAGACGCGCGTTAAGTTCCTCATTTTGAGTTTTGAGTTGGTCGTAGTCAGTCAGCTTTGCCTCATACTTTTCTTTTTGGCGATTAAGCCGATCCTTGATGATTGCATCCAACTCTTCTTGTGTTTCGATTGCTTTAAATGGCATCTAAAAAACATCCTTTCTCCGCATTTCCCGTGCGTTCGGTAATTTAATATATAATTTTTTGCTTGTGCTTAGGCTTGCTATTAAAGCATGCCCAGTGTGCCAGTAAGGCACTGTCCATAAGACTGATATCCATATCATCAAACTGGGAGCGATACCCAAAGCCACCGTTTGACCCGATTGCCCGCTTATCGCAGTTAGTCACGACCTTAGTCAGTGATGGCTGGTCATTGTGGCAAAGTGTTTGCTGGTAAATCGCCTGGCTCCATAGGGAGTTAGCAACGATGATCTCGCGGACGGTCGGGAGAATCGGCCGTTTGAGCCTGTAATCTTTCATCTCGTCCGCCAGGATTTTTTGCCCATTAGCGCCGTCAATGACGACCTTGGCCACGTCAGCTTGCCTGATAAAGTCGATAATCCAGGAATTGCCATTGCGAACGGGCTGGCAGTCCAGCGTTTCGATAAAGATACGCTCGTCAGCAGTCCTGACAGCCACACTCATAGCCACATTGGTATTATCGTTGCCGTACTTAATGCCCACATAAAGAGGCCCAGCGAACTGTGGCAGTTCCTGGACCTTTAAGGCTGACCATTCACCTTCCGTGATGGCTGATTTCTGATTGTACTTTGGCCAATACCCCAGACGCTGGATATTGTGGTCTAGCTTATCTTTCCCAAGCTCGGCTTTTATCTTCCGCTCAGTCAAGTGGTAGCCGAGAGATGGATTTGAGTTATACCAAGCGTCCACATCGTGGATTTCTTTTTGCTCAGTAACCGACCACTCTGCCCAGCCAAAGTACTCAGGGTGATTAGTCAGCACATCATCACGGTAGTCGGTAAAGACTGTCCCGCTGGAGGTTGGTGTGGGTGGTGTCCCACACATGATGGTTTGCGGATTGTCTGAGTCCGTGACAGTGTACTTTAAGGCTGCTTCCTGGTCGGTGGTGTACTCTTGCGCTTCATCGATAATCATCAGGTCAAAGCCTTCACCCAGCCCGCCAGATGATGTTCGCGTGCGAAACTGGATAACGCCACCCGATTTAAAAAGCTCAATCCGTTCTTGGCCCTTCGCCTTAATCGAATTGAAATCATCGCCGTTTTTGTAGCCTGATTTTTCTAAGTATCGCTTCACTTTTTCAAAGGACGAATGTGACGTCGAGATCAGGTGCGCTGTGTGGAGGACATTTAAGCCCTGCTCCAACGCCCAGATTTCTTTCATATAGATGACTTCGGTTTTTCCGTTCCGCCGTGGTATAGCGTAGCCAAATTTTTGGTGTACCCACAAACCGTCATCATCCACAGCCATGATCGGATCCAGTAAGTTTTTCTGCCATTCATAGCAAGAAAGACCGGACCGTTCATAGTACGCCACCGCTTCGTCGCTCAGCGTTTTTTGATATGGAATTATTACCGATTGAGTCGGAGTTTGTCTGCCAATTCTTTTTTGATTAGCCATACTTTGCTCCTTTCAATCTTTTAAAAGATTAGTGAATCAATCGCATCACCTCCTTAAATTAGGGTATAAAAATAGCACTGGCCAATTTTTATGGCTAGTGCTGTTGACTATCTTCTAACTCTATTATCTTTTATAGGTAACTGTTTATAGTCCCCATGGATCTTGAATGCTCGCGGAGAATATAAGTAAGCTTCTCCACTTTCATCAATTACACCAATGCAATCTATTCTCGGATCATAACTAGTTGCAATGTACGTTTTTCCTTTGTCAAAAGCTAAACAAGTTTCACCAAGAAAAGTAACTTCCAGTGTTTTCATTTATTTCACCATTCTTTTAGTTTAAACTCTATTTTTCCAACATTTTCGCATTGATACCAATGGACCTCAAATTCACCTATATCATTACCTTCTAAATCTTGTAAAAATGCCCAACCCTTTACTTTTTGCCAGTTTCTTTTAATGCTTCCGGGGTTCTCTCTTACCAAACGAGCTATATCTCTTATTGGTGCTCTAACACCTTTGCCAGCAATCACCTCAACGTTTGTGATCGTTGATCCCGGTCTGATCTTATATGTTTCTTCTAGGTCTAACGGATTTCTTTTCACACCATAATACTTTTTGACATAAACATCCCGAGCTTTGGCACTCAGAGACTTAGGCAGTTGAATATCTTCAAGTGGTAAAGTATCGCGACGTTTCTCCTCTTTTAGAATATCATGGATCGATGTTTTTCGCCATTGTTTGCTCCACACATCCTGCCGTGCTTTCTTTTTTTCTGGATAGTACTCCGTCACACACCGACAGTTTTCATGCCGATGAAAGACTTCATTTGGTGTCCCTTTTGGATAATCGTAAGTTCCTTCCAAACCACGGCACCAGTCACACGCTTTACCTTTAACCTGGCGCTTAATGACTGCCTTCATACCGGCGTCACTGTGAAACTTTGCATTTTTCTTGATAGCTTCATCCACAACTGACTGCGTGAAATTAACCATCGGATCGCCTAAGACCCACTGCACGTCCGTAAAATCATCGGCACTGCTCAGCTTATTGACAAACCCCTTTACCCGGTCCTGGTCAAAGTCAGGACGCTGGGCCCGCAGTTTCAATCCTACCTGACGATTAAGTCTAGCCTGCACGCCCTCTGTATAATCAGAGACGAGAGAGTAATTATTTTTCAATGTTTCGTTAAGCACCCGGTCGGCAATGTTGAAATACATCTTACCATCAGGCAAAGTCTCTGCTGTGATGTGGACGTTAAGCACCTTAGATAGTATCTCTCCGACCTCCACAGCGTAGGCGTGGGCGTCTTTATAAGTTGCTTGGCCGTCTTCCAGCAATTTTAAAAGCGCCTGGATCTTTTTGGAGTCCACGCGCTGTTTTTCAAAGTCTTTTTTGATTGCCTCTAAAAGCTCAGGTACGATATCAGTCATGCTTACCACCTAGCCCTGTGTAGTCGCGGACCATGCTTTCATCAACCAACCCTGGCACGGCTTGATTGAGCTTGATTGCTGCGTCCCCGATTAATCCTAAGGCACTGGCATCAGCTTCAAACAGTGGTTCCCACTTTGGCACGGTGTCCATAAAGCGGGTCCGCTCATACTGAAAGCCGTCACGCAAGCAAGCTGACACATAAGCCACATTTAAGAGCCCAGAGCCAATGCTGCGCTGGGCTTTTTTACCTGCCAGGCGCAATCCTTCGTGGCTTGCCTTGATGGCTTCCACGCTGGACGGATTGTCCGACACGAAACCGAGGTCGTCTAAGGTAAGCCCCATCTCGCCTGCGAAGCCAGCAGCAGCTGTCCGCAGTTGCTCCGTAAATGGCGACATGCTAGGCGTGGTAAACTGCCCGAGGACTGGCTTGTCGCCGTCATCGTCCTTAGTAAACTGGAGCATGCTTGAAATCGTTGCCCGCCAGCTGTCCATTGGTTCGGCATCCTGGGAGAGCCCAACCACGTACTTTTGCGGGAATGAGTAAAACTCGGCTGTGATGTCAGCCCGCTCCATCGTCCGCTTAGCATATTTTTGATAGTACATCGCTGAGCGTGTAATGCGTGACCGTCCAAATGGTCGGACGGCATCGGGTCTATGGATGACTGGCACCAACAGCGGACGTCCGGTCGGGTTGCTGATACTGTACGAATCGCCACGCTTCGGGTAGTAAACGGTTTGATCTGGTAAAAAGTATGCTTCCAGATCAGGATTGCCGTAGTCGTCACGCGATAAAACGGCGTAGCCCTCAGTCAGTAAGCCTGTGATCGGGTCGATCACACCCGTGGCGTTGCTGGCTTCGATTACCTGGAGACGAGGGAGTCCTGTTTCATCGGCCGAGATATAGACGAAACAGCATGACGCAATCAGGGCCGACAACACCGTACTGTCAAAAAAGATGTCCGGGTTGTTAGCATGAAAAATTTCATTTACTTCGAAATCATCATGCTCAAACTCGCGAAAAACAAGGCGATCTGCCAGGGCATCCACACCCTTAGCACACCAGCCTAAAACTGCCGTATAGCGTAAGCGGATTGACGGCGGGATGGTTATCCCGACATCAGGCTCTCTGTGCTGCATGGCGTAGTGCTTATAGCGCAGATTAACGCGCTGACGCTTGCTAGCCAGCTTGCTTTTAAGATAATCCATACCTTTATACGCCATTTTATCAACTCCTTTCAATTGGCGCGCGAAAAAATGTGCAGTGACGGCGTGAAGGACGGGGCAAAGCCCCGGGGGGTGGGTACCCCCCTCCCTTTTTCGACCGATCAACCGCGATAATTTTTCCACGAAATTGTCTGTGGCAAATTCCTATTCCCGATAATCTCTGGCTTGCCACTGTTTTTATCATTTTTATTGTTAAATAGTTTGTCTGACTTCTGGCGATTGCACTGCCAGTGAGCCAGCTGTAGGTTGTCTATCGCTGATGGATGACCACCTTTGCTGATTGGAATTATGTGATCAATGACTGGACTCAATGGATCTGGTGGCTTGAGTTTCTTGTCGACTGGCTTGCCACAGATACCACAGAGAGTAGCAGTCATTAGTATTCTTTTCTTGTTCTTATCGAAAGCAGTACGATGCTTCCCGACCCTATCCGCCCGGCGCATTGAATCACCTCCCCGGGGGTATTTAATTGTTTTTAATCATATACAGACGCTCATACTTCGATGTCTGTTGTCCACGACCCAAAGTGCCGTGGGCCTTTTTAAACTCGAAAGCAATTTCAAAACGTGGGTCTGTAATCACATAGCTTGAAACAATTACAATATTTTTCTTTGCCATCTCCACACACCAATCGTAAAACGACTGATGATCGAACTTAAAATTGTATAAGTTCTTTGTATTCTCATACGGTGGGTCAAGATAAAAAATAGCATTCTCTACATTTGAGAATGCTTTGTAATCGTGATTGGTAACTTCCAGTTGTTGCAGACGTTCCAGTTGTTGCAGACGTTCCAGTTGTTCTAATCTGGTGGCCGTCTTGTATGTTTCTGTTCGTTTATAACCACCAAAAACGTCATGCTCTTTTATAATTCTAGTCGCAAGATTATATTTTTCATCAGACCATTTTTCGCCATATAAATAACTCCTTGAGGTGTTGCCAAAGGAATTGATCAACAATTTCAGTCTGTCATCTACCGTTTCGTTTTTCTTATCGCGGATGATAAAAAAATCATCTCGAGAAACAATTAATGTTTTGAGCCACTCGCGGTCTTGCGAAACAACTCGCATAAACATTTCTGTGATATTGCTGTCTAAGTCATTGTAATGTACTGGAATTCCATTCAATAACAGCTCTGCAGTAATTGCACCACCGCCACCAAAAACATCATAAACTGGTAAGCCAGTCCCAAAGTTTTGTTTAATTATTTCTACAATTTTTTTAGATATTTTTTTCTTGCTTCCTATATAAGGGAGCCCAATTGGTTTCCCTTTCCTGATCTTTTTTTCATCCAATTTCAAAAAATGACTCATAAAATCTCCTCAATAAAAAAGCCTACCCGTTGCCGTGGGTAGGCATGTATATGATTAGCTGGAGGCTTAATTTTATGAGCAAGCCAACTCAGTGTACATCATGGTACACACACTATCTTAAAGAATGATCTGAGTAGAAAGATCTTACCAATCTTTCTACACTACCAATATAACTTATTTCTCTGCACGAAATCTGCACAAATTCTGCACGGATTTATAATTGACTTAATCGTTCCTCAATCATCGCTTTTAATTCTAACAGATCATTTTTGCTGGCAAGCTCTCTGACGTATTTTTTAGCATAGGAACGATATTGGTA
The DNA here is from genome assembly GCF_000423265.1 of Ligilactobacillus saerimneri DSM 16049. Taxonomy (GTDB): domain Bacteria; phylum Bacillota; class Bacilli; order Lactobacillales; family Lactobacillaceae; genus Ligilactobacillus; species Ligilactobacillus saerimneri. The sequence continues at coordinate 45,474 of NZ_AUHQ01000016.1, forward strand.
CAGACGTTTCTTTTCCTTGTTTTTGTCGTCCCATTTTTTGTTAGCTTTCTTTTTTGCATCACTTAATTTGGTCGTCATCTTTTAGTACATCCTTTAACTCTTGATTGCGTTTTTTAACTTTCTTATATCGCGCT